>JAYWHJ010000001.1:0-5429 GCA_043777795.1 Polaromonas sp.
TTCCAGTGGGCCACCGGGGCGCAAGTGTTGCAGCTCGCCGTCGATGGTGAACGCCCAGCCACGGGTTTGCGATGCGTCGCTGGACAAAGTAAGACAGTCGAGCTTGCTCAGGTCACTGGGGTGCGCGGGCTTGCCGCGCTGCTGCAGGTATTTGGGGGTGGCTACGCACAGGCGGCGGTTGTCCGCCAGGCGCACGCTCACTAACGATGAGTCGGGCAAATCACCCACGCGCACCGCGCAGTCAAAGCCCTCGCCTGCCAAGTCCACCACGCGGTCGGACAGGTTTAATGCAATCGATACGTCGGCGTGCAGCTCGCGAAAGCGCGGAACCAGCGGCGCTACATGCCTGCGGCCAAAGCCAGCGGGCGCGGTGACGCGCAAATGGCCGCTGGCCTTGACGCCGCCTGCGCTCACACTGGCCTCAGCGTTGGCCATGTCGGCCAGCACGCGCTGGCAGTCTTCTAAAAAAGCGCTGCCCTCGTGGGTGAGAGTAATGCGCCGCGTGGTACGCACCATGAGCTTGACGCCCAGGCGCTCTTCCAGCGCGTCGATGCGCCTGCCAATAATGGCCGCGGCCACGCCCTCGGCCTGCGCAGCGGCAGTCAGACTGCCTTTGGTGGCGACGGCAGCGAAGGTTTCAAGTTGTTTGAATTTGTCCACAAACGGATTATGCGGGGATATTGAGGTGGCGCGCCTTGGGTCGACTATCTGCAACCCCAGCACAGAACATGAATTTACGACGAATTAGGCTGCAGCCCGTTAAAATAATGCGGTAGCAGCTATTAAATTGATATTTTTTATTGGCGCCATCAAGTAGGGACCACACCTGCTTTTTTCACCAGCGCCGCGTACTTCACCAACTCGCTCTTAAAGTGCGCAGCCGCAAACTCTGGCGTGCTGATATTGATGGTGTTGCCCTGCCTGGCCATGGCTTCTTTCACCTCGAGGGTGGCAAAGGCGGTGATGAAGGCGGCGTTGATACGCTTGACCAAATCCGCAGGCATGCCCTTGGGCCCGATCACGGCGATCCAGCCTTCGACCAGATATTGTGGGTAGCCCGACTCGGCCGAGGTAGGAATGTCTGGTGCCGCCGGGATGCGCTCAGGGGCCGATACGCAAATGGCGCGCATGGTGCCCGCCTTAATATGCGCCAGCGCCGAGGGCAGCGCCAGTACGCCCATGTCCACCTGACCGCCAATGATGTCTTGCACCATCGGCGCTACGCCGCGGTAAGGAATGTGGGTGACAAAGGTTTGCGTCACGTCTTTGAACATCTCGGGAGCCAGATGCAAGATGGTGCCATTGCCCGAGGAAGCGTAATTGAACTTATCGGGATTGGCTTTGAACAGCGCCACCAGCTCTCGCATGTTTTTGGCAGCCACTTTGCTGGGGTTGACCACCAGCACCAGGGGCGTAGCGCCCACTACGGCAATCGGGGTGATGTCGTTCACCGGGTCAAAGGGCACGCTTTTCAGCACGCTGGGGTAGATCACATGGTTGTTGGACACCATGGACAGCGTGAGGCCATCGGGCGCGGACTTGATCATGTTGGATGTACCCACCACGCCGCCTGCACCGGGTTGGTTGTCAATCACCACAGTTTGGCCCAGCGCTTTGGCAATCGCGTTGCTGGCGGCGCGGGTAATTCCGTCGACGCCCGATCCGGCAGACACGGGCAGAATGAACTTGACGGTTTTGTCGCTCTGCGCAAAAACAGCGGGTGCAGCCAGCGCAGCTGCCGTGGCGCTGATGAAAGTGCGACGAGGGAGTGTGACAAGAGAGCTCATGCGGAGTTCCAAAGAATGCTGTGTTTGATTTAACGAGATTTTGTAGCCTGCGCGTACAGGGAAAGCACTGGGTGGCCCTAGGCTGATGCAGCAGGCGTGCCCAATTTCCGTGCGTCTGCGTCGCTGTAACCCAGTTCTTTGAGCAGCGCATCGCTGTGCTCCCCCAGCTTGGGCGGGTTCAAACGCACGCCCATGCGTTGGCCATCCAGCGTGAAGGGGAACAGCACGGTGTTGGTCTGCTCGCCGCTGGGCAAAGTGATAGGCGACAGGCCGCCAGTGGCCAGCAGGTGCGGATCGTCCACCAGTTCGTGCGGCTTTTTGATGGGGGCGTAGGGCAGGCCATTTTTCTCAAACGTGTCGCTCAGCTCTTGGGCGCTGAATGCAGCAAAACGCTCGCGCAACTGGGCCAGCAGGCGTGGACGCTCGCGCACGCGGGCGTTGTTGCTGCTGTAGAGTGGGTCGGCTTTCAGGTCGTCCCAACCAAAGGCGTCGCACATCACCAGCCACTGTTTTTCGCTTACGGCGCTTAAAAATATTTGCTCGCCGTCTTTGACCGTGAACACGTCGTACACCGCCCAGGCAGAGATGCGGTTGGGCATGGGGTCTGCGGCTTTGCCGGTGACGGCGTATTGCATCATGTGCTGCGCCACCAAGAAAATATTGTTTTCATACAGCGCGGCCTGCACTTCTTGGCCTAGGCCGGTTTTCTCTCGCTGCGCCAAGGCGGCCATGGCGGCTATCGCGCCAAACATGCCGCCCATGATGTCGTTCACGCTGCTGCCTGCGCGCAGCGGCTGGCCCACCGGGCCGGTCATGTAGGCCAGGCCGCCCATCATCTGCACCACCTCGTCCAGCGCGGTGCGGTGTTCGTACGGGCCGGGTAAAAAGCCTTTGAGGGCGATGTAAATCAGGCGCGGGTTAAGCTTTTTAAGGCTGGCGTAATCCAGCCCCTGCGCGGCCATGGTCTCGGGGCGAAAGTTGTGGCTGACGATATCGGCAGTGGCAATCAGTTTGAGCACTGCTTCGCGGCCCTCGGGGGTTTTGAGGTCGAGGGTGAGGGACTTTTTGTTGCGATTAAACAGCGGGTAAAAGCCTGCGCCAGAGCCTAGCAGGTTACGGGTGTTGTCGCCCTTGGGGGGTTCCACTTTGATCACCTCGGCGCCCAGGTCTGCAAACACCATGCCGCAGGTGGGACCCATCACCATGTGGGTGAACTCGACCATTCTGAGGCCTGCGTAGGGCAAGCTTTTTTCGTTTTCTAAGGTGGGTGTTGTCATGGTCGGGTTGGGATCCAAATTCGGTGGCAGTATTTGAACGCAGAGGGCGCGAGGGTTACGCGAACGGCGCAAAAAAAGCGAAAAGGAAACCTAAATTTTCGAAAACTACGCTCCAAATTTCGTATGCCTATCTTGGCGTCACTTTAAATTCGGTTTTTCTACTTGTGCACCCTTCGCGCAACCGTTGCGCCCTGTGCGTTCAAAATGGTTTTCGTCTTCGCCCGTCAAGCATACACAAAGCCCATAGGCAATCCCACCTGCGCCGTCATGCCATACAAGGGCTCTCCAGGTAAACCCACTTTCAACGGCTCCCGCGCCGCAATGAGTTTTTCTATGTTGATGCCAGTGCGCACGCCCATGGCTTCGAACATCATCACCAAATCTTCCGTCACCACATTGCCCGACGCACCGGGTGCATGCGGGCAGCCGCCCAGACCGGCCAGGGATGAGTCAAAGCCGCGAATGCCTTCGTTATACGCCGCCAAGCAGTTGGCAATGCCCAAGCCGCGCGTGTTGTGCATATGGGCTGCGCCTACGTGCGGCAGGCCTACGGCAGCAATGGCGCGTTTGAACAGGCGGCGCACCTGGGCAGGGTTGCCCATGCCGGTGGTGTCGGCCAGGCCAGACTCGTCTGCGCCCGCGGCGATCACCTGCTCCAGCAGCCAGATCACATCATCCTCGGGCACCACGCCTTGCAGGGTGCAGCCAAAGGCTACGCTAATGCCGGCTTCGATCTTCACATGCGGCGCAATCTCGTTCTTGAGTGCAACGATATTGCGCACCTCCTCCACCATCTGCTCGCGGGTTTTGCGCACATTGGCCAAACTGTGGGCCACGCTGGCCGAGCATGGAATAGTCAGCTTGTGCACCCCCGCAGCCAAGGCCGCCTGTGCGCCTTTAAAGTTAGGCACCAGGCCGATCAAGGTGAGGCCCGGTATCTGGGCCGCGTACTGCGTGATCTCAGTCGCATCGGCCATTTGCGGCAGCAGCTTGGGCGGCACAAAAGAGGCCACTTCAATCTCGCGCACACCGGCGGCCACCAGCGCATCCACCCACTTCTTTTTATCCGGCGTGGCCATGGTGCGTTTGACGGCTTGCAGGCCGTCGCGCATGCCTACCTCGGTGATCAACACATCGGTATGGGAAGAATTCATAAATTGTTTAAGTTCTATCTTGCGGAATCATTGTCTAACTCATAGAAGTACATCAGTATTCAAAACTCCTGTCAATCTCCAGCAGCTCACTACCCGCTTCGATGCCCCGCAAATCTGCCACCACCTCCATCGCCCAGCAAGATGCCGCCCCGGCGGCGCGGCTGCGGTGGACCGCGCCCTCGTCGCGCGGCTGCGCCATGTGTACGCCGGATCGTATTCGCTGGAGCGGGTGGTGATGCCTGAGCTGCGCCGCTTGGTGCAAGACACGGGCGAGAGTGCCGCCTCTCATGTGCAGTGGGGCACAGGTGTAAACGCCCAGCGCATGAGCCTGCTGAGGGTAGTCAGCCCGTGGTGCAGGCAGCGGCGCGGCTGAGCGCTGTAATGGGTGGATCCGCATAGAACTTCCTGCGCGATGGCGCAAGGCACCTTCACCAGAAACCCTCACCGCCTTACGCCTCGCATAAAATAAGCCTTCGGCGCAATAAAACAGAGGAGAAGTAGCTATTCATTTGGAAGTGACCCGCTTGAGCCACTCCGGAATTACGGGTGAATTAGTAAAAGATAAAGTGGTTTTACCTCCATTAATGGCTGTGTGGGTTTCTAATAAGCTGTATTTATGCAAAAACCTCAAGCTGTTTTGTTCGATGCCTACGGCACGCTGTTCGATGTGTACAGCGTGGGCCTGCTCGCGGAGCAGCTTTTCCCGGGCCACGGCCAGGCCCTGAGCGTGCTGTGGCGGGACAAGCAAATTGAATACACCCGTTTGGTCACCACCTCCAACCACGGCGCGCACTACCTGCCGTTTTGGCAGCTTACCCAAGCGGCGTTGCAATACGCTATGAAAGTAGTAGCCTCCCGCGCAATTAATCAGGGCGCCAGTGGCCCATTGGATGCTGTATACCTGGCGGATGCCAGCAGCCAGCTGATGAACCAATACCGTCACCTCAGCGCATTCCCAGAAAACAAAGAAGTGCTGCAGGCTTTAAAAGATCTGGGCATTCCCACTGGCATCTTGAGCAATGGCGACCCTGCCATGCTGGACGTGGCCGTGAAATCCGCAGGCCTGCAAACTCTGCTGGACCATGTGATCAGCGTGGACGGCATTCGCAAATACAAAACCCATCCCGATGCCTACGCGCTAGGATCGCAGGCTACCGGGCTGCAGCCCAAGCAAATATTGTTTGTCAGCAGCAACAGCTGGGACGCGCTGG
>JAYWHJ010000002.1:0-5385 GCA_043777795.1 Polaromonas sp.
CATTGATCACATGCAAGGGTGAGGCCGAGCCCGCCAGCTCCAGCCCACTGGTGAGCTTGTCTGCATCCAGCAGCACTTGCTCGGCCAGCGCATCCACAATAGCGATTCGCTCCGCCTGCGGCGCGGCCTTCAATTCGGCTTTGAGCTTGCTCCAGCTGATGGTGATCGTGCTAAGAAAATCACCAAACGTGGCTTTCGAGAGGCTTTTGCCCAAAATCGCTAAATTCGCATCCACTCTGAGCACGGAATCGGCCAGCAAGGGGCTGTGCGTGGCTAAATCAATCCCGGCCAATTGCAATGCATACAGCTTGACCAAGCGCTGCGAGAGCATGCGCAATTGCCCGGCACGATTCACAGATTCTGCAAAGCGCGAAGAATGGATTACCGCTTTCGATACTTGTCCCATTCTCTGATTGGTGTGCATCGAAGCCGTGCGCAAGATTTGAAAGGCATCGTCTTCCGAGATTTGCCTAGCACGCATCAAGATGCCTTTGGCGCGATCGAGCAGCTTGCGCTCTTCAAATCGGCTGGAAATATCGATCAGCTCTTCTTGCAACAATTGCTCATGGCGAAATCTGGCCTGCGCCAGATGAATCACCGAGCGCAGGCGATGCAAGCCGTAGCCATTGATCACATAGGCATGAATGCCCGATTGCGTGGCGCGCTCAATTTTCTCAACATCGGTATCCGAGGTGAACACCACCATCGGGCGCGGTGCTGTTTTGCTGATCACCTGCGCCGTGTTGAACAGCTCTTCATCGGGCAGCGGATCGTAACAAACGACCAAATCTGGTGCGCTGCGCACAATATCCCGCACCATCATGCTGCGATGATCCGAATGGCTGATCACATGGATGCCCACAGACTCTAAATCAGCCTGCAGCGGCATGCCGCCTTGCGGCCCATGGATGTTGACAAGCGCTGATGTCATAAAAATTGCTCGGTAATAAGTGATTGACGGGTGCGCATTAGAAGTAGCAAAAATCGAACCGCAAGCATGCACTTGGACTTTTCGTTTCAACGGAAGAAAAAAAATCGCCTAGATCGGCTCAGATCTAGGCGAAACTTTGAGGCAGCTCGTTTTTGCTGAGCCACCGCAGCGCTTATTTCACGCCCAGTTTGTCTGAAATCGCTTTAAGAGCAGCTTTGTTACCCAAAAGCAGATCACGGTTTTGCTCGACTAAGCTGCCCTTGAGCGGCAATGCGCCCGAGGTATCAAGGCCCAGCGAGAGCAAAATCGCTTTCACCACGGTGCGGTTGCCGCGCAGGATGAGGTTGTTTTGCTCAATGATGGTGCCGCCTGTAGGAGTCACCGTTGGCACTTCAGCACCCAATTTGGCCGCAATTTGCTTGAACAAATACTGATTGCGCACCATCAAGACGTTATTGACCTCGGCTTGATTGCCAGGTTGGGGCAAAACCGTGCTGGCTGCGATGCCCATCGATGCAGCAATTTTCACTGCCGTAGCGCGATTTTCGACCAGCAGGCTATAGACCTCTTTGAGCAAGACCTCGTCTGAAACTTGAGCCTGTGCAGCGGGCATGAAGCTCGCGCTGATGATCAGAGAAGAAAACAATGTGATGAGAAATTTATTCATGATTGACCTATGGTGTGATGTTGAAGGACACGGCCTCGCAAAGCTCTCTGAAAAAAGAACTGCAATAACCTGTTGGGAAGTTTTTAAGTGCATGCACACCGTTATGCATGGATCAGCTGATGAGCTTGATCAAGCGCTTCATTACGCATGAGCATTCATGCAATAGTTGTGCCACTTATTGTGTGCAGCTTGATCTGCCGATTCGCTTGGGTGACTACCTAGCAACAGAATTCAATACGTCAGCCGCTCCGGGCTGATTGCGCATACCCATACGATGTTTCACCTCATGAGCTTGGATTTATGATTTGACAAACGACTCCCGCAGACCATTGTTGATGTGATGCAACCTACGGCGATACCGCGATGCAACGCAGCAAAGAGTTAGGCCCGACCCAGCCTGTCTGCGTACTAAACACTCTTAATTGTTCGGTCATGTCGTCCCATGCGTTTTGTTTGGCAGCAACCGAAAGGGGTGCCAAAATTTCAATGATGGGTGCAGCAGATGAGCGCAGAAAATCAATATAGTGCTCTACGCTTGCGGCGTGAAACGGTGCCGACACGGCATGCACCGCCACATCCACAAAGCCAGCGTTAAGCAACAGTTTTTCTAGCAAACCGGGTTGACTCAAGCTCATCAGCGTGCCGGGCTCAAACATGTTGGCGGGTTGCATGGGCAAGGCGTTGGCTAAGCCTGCGTGTTGGCGTGCTGTGGCCAGCGTCATGGTGACACATGGGTTGCGCTCTGGCAGCCCGAATACCAAGGCTGTGAGGCGGCCTTGAGGCTTGAGCGCGATGCGTGCCTCGCGCAGGGCCGCTGCAGGAGAGTGGCAAAACATCAGGCCTAGTCGGCACACGGCAGCGTCAAAATTGGCGCCTCCTAGGCCCAGTTGTTGAGCGTCAGCTACTTGGGTGCTGATCTGCTTGAGGCCTGCCTCTTTAGCATTTTTGTCTGCAAGGGCCAGAATACTGTGAGATACATCCGTAGCTAACACCCAGCCAGTGGATTCCACCCGGCGGGCGATCTCTAGCGTTTGATCGCCAGCGCCCGCTGCAATGTCCAAAATACGCGCACCTGGCCCGATGTGCGCCTCATCCAGCATCGTCTGCGTTGCATCGTGCAGCCAGTTGTGGATCAGGGCAGCATGGTGGTTCCACCCTGACGCTGCTGCGTCCCAAGGATGGCGGTTAACGCCTGCCGAAGCCACCGGCGGCAAAGCAGCTACAGCACAGGCCATCACTCAGCCTTTACACCGGTGGCTGCGATGATGGGCTGCCAGTAGCGTTGTTCTTGCGCGATACGGGCAATTAGTGCGGCAGGAGTACTAGATATTGCCAGCATACCGGATTCGGCG
Organism: Polaromonas sp.; assembly: GCA_043777795.1. Lineage (GTDB taxonomy): Bacteria > Pseudomonadota > Gammaproteobacteria > Burkholderiales > Burkholderiaceae_C > JAAFIP01. The sequence continues at coordinate 2,951 of JAYWHJ010000002.1, forward strand.
AAGGCGCCGGCAAGTTCTGGGCGGGCAATGGCTTGCTGTAATCTTTGCGATACAAGGTCTATCGTCGCAGCTGGCACGCGCGCGGGCATGAAAAACGCAAACCACTCGCGCACTACCAAGTTGAGGTAACGCTGTTCGACAAAAGTAGCTACATCCGGAAAATATGTGCTGCGTTGCGCGCCTGAGGTTGCCAGTATCCTCAGTTTCCCAGTGGCCTTGTGTTGGCGAAAAAGCCCTTCGGGCAACACCAAGGCGGCTATTTGCCCACCCAGCAAATCCACCAGTGCCGGTGGCCCACCGGCATACACCACATGCTGCCAAGGCACATTGGCTTGGCGAAACAACATAACCTCCAACAAATGCGGCAAGGTGCCTGTGCCGGGTGAGGCCACGTTGGCCAGCTTGGGGTTGCTGCGCATCCAGTCGACCAGCTCTTGGACATTGGTTACGCTGCTGGGTACTGCAGAGCCCACGGCCAAAGCCAATGTCATCTCGCTGGCCATCGACACAGGTTGCAGGTCAGCAATTGGGTCGTAGGCAAGTTTCGTATACAAGTAGGGATAGACCGTGGCGATGGCACCTTGGGCTAGCAATAGGGTTGCACCATCTGGAGCAGATGTTTTGAGTGCGTTAACAGCAATTTGTCCGGCTGCCCCCGGGCGGTTGTCGACTATCGTGCCCAGCGGGTATTGCTGTACCAATTGCTCGGCTACGCGCCTGGCCACCAAGTCAGGAATGCTGCCAGCCGGGCCTGAGCACAGAATGCGCAATGGGGTGACAGAAGTTTGAACGGCTGGCTGCGCTAGAGCAGGGGAGCTGGCAGCCAAGCCAAGCCAAGAGGCAGTGGCTGCGCAGCCTGCATGCAATGCCAAGCGGCGAGAAGCGGCTGTGTTAACAAGATTAGAGTTCATTAAATTCTCCTTGGGTCAATGGCGATGTCGGTAAGTGCATAGTGGCAGGCGTACCCACCTTGTGGGAAGATGCGTGATACAGCAGCCCGATGTTGGCTATGCATCACCTAAGGAGCTTTGATGCGACTTCAAAGTATTGAACAATTCATCGCTGTAGTGGATGCAGGCAGCATTCGTGGCGCGGCCCGCCAGCTCAATATGTCGCAGCCAGCGCTGACCCGTGCTTTGCAACAGCTGGAGGAAGAGCTGGGCGTGCAGCTGATGAACCGTAGTGGCCGTGGTGTAACGCCTACCGTCGCAGGCAGTGCTTTTTTGTCACGTGCGCGGGTGGCCGAGTCTGAGCTGCGCAAGGCCGCTGAAGAAGCTAGAAAAACTGTGGGCGATAGTGCTCGGCTTCTGGCGCTGGGCGTGTCGCCAGTGGGTGCCAGTTTGTTGCTGCCAGAGCTGGCCATGACGCTACAGCGCCTGCATCCCAAGACACGCATACGCATTTTGGAAACCACGCCCAGCGCGCTACTTTCTCTGGTGCGAGACGAAGTAATGGACTTAGCAGTAACCCAGCGCACCCGCATTCACCTAGATGCTGGGCTGGACTATCGGCCGTTGGCAGAGATTCAAATGCGTATTGCAGTGCGGCCCGGGCACCCGCTTCTAGGTAAATCGGGTAAGCAAGGCACCTGTAGCTTGCATGACATTGCCGGCGCGCCGTGGCTGTACATGACTGCGCATGACAGCGCTGACGACATTGTGAGCCGATCATTCATTGCCAGCGGTTTACCCGTTCCATTGGCCGCCGTCCACTGCGGCTCCTACTTTGTAGCGCTCGATTTGATTGCAGCTACCGACATGTTGGGCGTGCTGCCACCAGCTTTGTTGCGTGCCTGCATGAAAGCCGGCCAACTGGTTGAACTGGTGCTGTCTAAGCCTTTGATACCTATTCAGCTGGGCATGTACACACGGTCTGGATCGCCACCGACAGCACCAGCAAAATCTGCGGCAGCAAGTATTTTGGCTATTTCAAAACGAATCGTCTTGAACGGTGAGCTGAGAAACCTAGCGCCATTGGTAGCTTAGCAAGTCACACTGATCAACCCCGCAGCCCCAGTATTCATGCTGTTAATAGAAATGGTAGTGAATCTATGCTCAATACGTCAGCCGCTCCGGGCTGATCTCTTGCAAAATCGTCGTCGCAATCTCTTCAATCGATTTCGTCGTTGTCGATAACCAACGAATCCCTTCGCGGCGCATCATGGCCTCGGCCTCTGCCACTTCCATGCGGCAATTCTCAATCGAAGCATATTTAGAATTCGGCCTGCGCTCATGGCGTACCTCGTGCAGTCGAATCGGATCAATCGTCAGACCAAAGATTTTCTTCTTCTGAGCTTTCAGGGCAGGGGGCAACATACCGCGATCAAAATCTTCCGGTATCAAAGGATAGTTCGCCGCTTTCAAACCATGCTGAAGCGCCAGATAAAGCGAAGTCGGCGTCTTGCCCACCCGGCTCACGCCCACGAGAATCACATC
>JAYWHJ010000003.1:0-5316 GCA_043777795.1 Polaromonas sp.
CAGGCTCGTCCCATTCGAGTGAACTCAATCAATGGAATAATCCCGCTACATTGACAAACAAACAGCGCCCCCCTATTTTGGAGACCCACCGATGCTGAAACGTACCGCCCTTCTAGGTTTTCTGTCCGCTACATTTCTAGTAGCTGCTCGCGCGCAATCTACAGCGCCAGCAGGACAAAAGCCGCATAAACTGGCAATCCAGATGAGCGACAACGACCCCGCCAAGTGGAACCTGGCCTTGAACAACGCCAAAAACGTGCAAGACGAGCTGGGCGCGGCCAATGTAGAGGTGGAGATCGTGGCTTTTGGCCCAGGTATCCAGATGCTCAAACTCGACTCAGCGGTCAACTCCCGCATTGGCGAGGCGACAAAAGCGGGCGTCAAAGTGCTGGCCTGCGAGAACACCCTGCGCAACCTGAAGGTAAGCAAAGACGACATCGCCCCCAGCGTGGGCTACGTGCCGGCCGGCGTGGTGCACATCATGCGCCGCCAAACCGAGGGGTGGGCCTATATTCGGCCGTAACGCCGCCAGTGCTGGTGTGGGTGCAGGCCCGCACTGCTCCTATAATCCATAGCAGCGCGGGTGTCGTTCAATGGTAGGACTCTTGCTTCCCAAGCAAATAACGTGGGTTCGATTCCCATCACCCGCTCCAGCTTAGCCGCTTGCCAGCACTATAAAAACAGTAGCTTCTCCCGCAATATTTCATTGCGCCGCAGCCCTAAATCGCTCACAAAAACCTAGAAATCTCCACTGCCATAACCCTGCGCCAAGCTCTCAAAGCGCGTCAGCTCTTTGATAAAGGCCAGCTTGCAGGTGCCCGTGGGTCCGTTACGCTGTTTGCTGATGATCAGCTCGGTTACGCCGGGTTCTTTGCTGTCTTTGTTGTAGTAGTCGTCGCGGTATATGAACATGATCACGTCGGCGTCTTGCTCGATGGCGCCAGATTCGCGCAGGTCGCTCATCATGGGGCGTTTGTCGGTGCGGCTCTCTACGCCACGGCTGAGCTGGGACAGCGCGATGACGGGGCACTGCAGCTCTTTGGCCAGGGCTTTGAGGCCACGCGATATCTCGCCCACCGCAGTGGCACGGTTCTCGTCGTTCATGGCGGAGGATACGCTCATCAGCTGCAAATAGTCCACCACAATCAAACCCAGCTTGCCGCCCATCTGGCGCGCCAGGCGACGGGCGTTGCCTCGCAGCTCGCTGGTGGTGAGGCCAGGCGTTTCGTCAATATGCAGGCTGATGCCGCGCAGCTTTTCAATCGCCTCGGTCAGGCGCGGCCACTCCGCGTCTTGCAGCTTGCCGGTGCGCAGGCGCATTTGGTCAATTCGGCCGATAGAGCCGACGATACGAATCGCTAGCTGGCTGGCACCCATCTCCATGGAGAACACGGCCACGGGCAATTGCTCATTCAAAGCGACGTGCTCGGCGATGTTGATGGCCAAGGCGGTTTTACCCATCGAGGGCCGGGCCGCCAAGATGATCAAATCGCCGGCTTGCAGGCCCGAGGTCATGCGGTCTAAATCGATATAGCCGGTAGGCACGCCGGTAATGTCGTTGGGGTTCTCCGACATCTCTACCACGCGGTCCATCAGCTCGACCACCAAGGTCTCCATGCCCTGGAAGCCTTTTTTCATGCGCGAGCCTTCTTCACCGATGGCAAAGATTTTTTGTTCAGACTCGTCCAGAATTTTGGCGACATCTTTGCCTTGGGTGTTAAAGGCGTTGGTGGATATCTCGTCGCTGGCGCTGACCAGCTTGCGCAGGATGGAGCGCTCACGCACGATCTCGGCGTAGCGGCGGATATTGGCCGCGCTGGGCACGTACTGGGCCAGCGAGTTGAGGTACACCAAGCCGCCCACCTCGTCGGCCTTGCCTTTGGACTGCAGGTTCTCAAAGACGGTGATGATGTCGGCCGGTCTGGTTTTGTTGATCAGCTCGCCAATGGCGGCGTACACCAGGCGGTGCTCGTAGCGGTAAAAGTCGCCATCGACCAGCAGGTCGCCCACGCGGTCCCACGCGCCGTTGTCCAGCAGCAGGCCGCCCAGCACGCTGGACTCTGCCTCGATGCTGTGCGGCGGTATGCGCAACTGGGCGATTTGCGGGTCTGCGCCAAAGCTGGACAGGTCTGGGGTGTAGTCGGAGTTATGGTCCGAAGCGTGGTCGGACGCGTAATGGTCATCGACGGAAGTGAGAACTGCTGACATGTGTTTTTTCTATCCTAACTGTACATGGTAGTCTGCCCCCCTTACGCGAGCAAGCAAACAGTGGCAACGGATGTGCATAAGTCTGTGGACCGCCCTGTGCATAAGCTGAGCAGCAGTGTGTATAAGCTGTGATGGGACGGGTGAAAAATGCAATCCGGGATGGTTTTAGTGATGATCCGTTGTAAAACTTCACGCCCGGGGGTTATCGGCGATGAGCGCCCCGGAAAAAGCCCTGGATACGCGGCTCGCACCACCGCGTGGTGGATCAACGGTGTCTAGGAGCCTGGGCGGCAAGGTGATTGGGTTATTAATGCGGGCGCTCAATGTCTGTCAACTGCAAATCTGCGATCCCGACCAGCGCCAGGAATTACTTGCAAGTCAACCGAGTGCTCGGCAAATCAGGCAGGCGTTGGCCGCCGCAAACCTCGATCAAGCTTGTGCCGTCATGGATCGGCGCAGCGCTGGTCCACCCTGCTCACACGACGGAAAAGACGAAGCGAAGTTCAGACCTTACCCGATCAGACCCGCGTCAATAGATTTGCGGTACCAAGATGGCATCGGGCACGGGGTTACGGGTGTAGTCCTCATGGCGCTCACGCTCTGGCAGCTCAATGGGGGCGTGCTCCACCTCGTTGTAAGCCATTTGCTCCAATAAATGGTGGATGCAGTTAAGGCGGGCCTTCTTTTTGTCATTCGCTTGCACCACCCACCACGGCGCTTCGGGAATATGGGTCCGCTCCAGCATGATTTCTTTGGCTTTGGTGTACTCCTCCCAGCGGCGGCGTGACTCCAAGTCCATAGGGCTGAGTTTCCACTGTTTCAACGGGTCGTGGATGCGGCCCAGAAAGCGCATATGCTGCTCTTCGTCTGAAATGGAAAACCAATATTTAATGAGCTGGATGCCGCTGCGTTTAAGCATGCGCTCAAACTCGGGCACCGTGCGGAAGAACTCTTCGTATTGGTCATCGGTACAAAATCCCATGACCCGCTCCACGCCAGCGCGGTTGTACCAACTGCGGTCAAACAGCACCATTTCGCCTGCGGCAGGCAGGTGCGATACGTAGCGCTGAAAGTACCACTGGGTGCGCTCACGGTCATTGGGTGCAGGCAGCGCGGCGACGCGGCACACGCGCGGGTTCAGGCGCTGGGTGATACGCTTGATCACACTGCCCTTGCCTGCTGCGTCACGCCCTTCGAACAAGATCACCACCTTGTGTCCAGTAGCAACCACCCAGTCTTGCAGCTTGACCAGTTCGGCCTGCAAGCGAAACAGCTCACGAAAATACATGCGGCGAGCTTCTTTATCAGCTTCGCTGCTAGAGGCAGCATCCGTATCAGTTCCGGCCAGTATGCGGTCGTCCATTTCCAGCTCCAACTCTTCGTCGTAGCTGTCAACCATGTCGCGCTGTAAGCGCTGGACCATATCGTCTTTGGTGTTCAAAAGTACCCCCTTCGGTGTATCGAAGCGCCTTAAGTTAGCACCGCCACATGTCAAAAGCATGACGCGACATGGCCTGGCGTCATCCATGGACAAAGTACCTGTTTACAACTGAGCGGACCGTTTTTTACCTTCCCTGTATCGCACCACCGCCTGATCTAACCACTGTGGCGGCAGGCTATTTCGTCACAAATTTGTCACATGGCACACGTACACTAAGTGTAATTTTCTTTGACTCCAAATGGCGTCGGCAAAGCAGTTGCACCCCGCTATCTGCGCCAAGCTTCCTGGTACAAGCCCATATGCCTGCAGGTACCATGCCATTGGCTGTTCACACAAATTTCCCAAACTGAACGGATGAACATCACTTACGGCGCAGACAAAACGGGGCTACTGTGCGGCTACCGGTTTGAAAACGGTGCGCCTGGCACCCCTGTCAATCTGGCCGAAGCCACAGCTTGGCTGACCGACAATGCACCCAAGCGCCCAGGCGACTTTGTTTGGCTGCATTTCAACCTGAGCGATACAGGTGCCGAGGCCAGCATCCGCAAGCACCTGGGTGCCGCGCCCGAGTTCTTTGAAGCCTTGCACGAAGGTTCGCGCTCCACCCGTATCGAAGATGCCCACGACACGCTGATTGCAGTTGTCAACGATGTTGCCTTTGAGTTTGCTTTTGACCCGGCTGAGATCGCAAGCCTCTGGCTTAACGTGGGACCCCACCTAGCCCTGAGCGCCCGTTTGCACCCTTTGCGCTCCATCGACCGCATGCGAGATGCGGTCAAACATGGCAAACCTGTGGCCTCCTCCGTGTCGTTCCTCAATCAGTTGCTGATGGAGCAAGGCGATGTGCTGGTGCGCATCGTGCGCGATACCACCTTGCAGGTCGATGCCATCGAAGACAAGTTTTTAGTGGGCCGATTGCACAACCGCCGGGCTGATCTGGGTAAGCTGCGCCGAGTGCTGGTGCGCCTGCAGCGACTGCTGGCACCTGAGCCAGGGGCCCTGTTTCGCCTGCTGCGCCTGCCGCCCCCCTGGATCAGCGAGCAAGACCTGGCCGAACTGCGCCAGGCCACCGAAGAGTTCTCCCTCACCATCCGAGACATGTCGGAGTTGAAAGAACGCATCACACTGCTACAGGAAGAGATTGCCGCCCAAGTGAGCGAGCAAACCAACCAAAGTGTTTTTACGCTGACCATGGTGACCGTACTGGCCCTGCCGATCAACATCACGGCTGGCTTACTAGGCATGAACGTAGGGGGCATCCCGCTGCACAACCATCCCCACGGTTTTGCCGCCATCGTGGCCCTTATCCTTGCGTTTACCGCGATCGCCGGGTGGTACGTATACCGGCGCAAATAATTCTATTTCTACATCATCAATGTCCAGGGGCAGCGCCTACGAGAGTGCTGCAGCCGGGGAAGGCGACGCAACAACGACAGTCATGATTTAGAAACGGAATAAGCCCTTGTGCAGGGCCGCTAAACGGTATCCGTGGCTGTTTTCGAAAGCATGCTCGGGCACCTTCACATGAAAAAAGGGTTAGTAGCCGCGAAGCTACCAACCCTTGAATTTTATTGGTCGGTGTGAAAGGATTCGAACCTTCGACCCCTTGCACCCCATGCAAGTGCGCTACCAGGCTGCGCCACACACCGAAGCCTCAAATTATAGCT
>JAYWHJ010000004.1:0-5310 GCA_043777795.1 Polaromonas sp.
CCAGCGGCAACACTTGGCGGGTGTTGGAGCCGGTGAACAGTTGACGCGGACGGCCAATTTTGTACTCGGGGTCGCCGATCATCTCGTTGAGCTGGGCAATCCAGCCGACAGTGCGGGCCAAGGCAAACACGGCTGTAAACAAAGGCACAGGAATGCCTATAGCGCGCTGAACAATGCCGGAGTAAAAGTCCACATTGGGGTAGAGCTTGCGAGACACGAAATATTCGTCTTCCAGCGCTATCTTCTCCAGCGACATGGCCAGCTTGAAAAGCGGGTCGTTTTCCAAGCCCAGCTCCTTCAGCACTTCCTTGCAGGTTTCCTGCATCAGCTTGGCACGCGGATCGTAATTTTTGTACACGCGGTGACCAAAGCCCATCAGCTTCACGCCTGAGTTTTTGTCTTTGACTTGCTTGATGAAATCGCCAATTTTCTCGACACCGCCGTTTTTCTGGATGTCGCCGAGCATGTTTAGCGCGGCCTCGTTTGCACCGCCGTGAGCAGGGCCCCACAGGCAAGCGACACCCGCGGCAATAGCCGCAAACGGGTTGGTGCCCGATGAGCCACACAGGCGCACGGTCGAGGTCGACGCGTTTTGTTCGTGGTCAGCGTGCAGCGTGAAGATTCGGTCCACCGCGCGCTCCAGCACCGGGCTGACCTTGTACTCTTCGCACGGCGTGGCAAACATCATGTGCAGGAAGTTGCCCGCGTAGCTCAAGTCGTTGCGCGGGTACATGTAGGGCTGGCCCACGGTGTACTTGTAGGCCATCGCTACCAGGGTCGGCATTTTCGCGATCAGGCGAATCGCGGCGATCTCGCGATGCTCGGGGTTATTGATGTCGGTGCTGTCATGATAGAACGCTGACAGAGCGCCGACCAGGCCAGTCATGATCGCCATCGGATGCGCGTCGCGCCGAAATCCACGCAGGAAAAACTGCATTTGCTCGTTGACCATGGTGTGCATCGACACCAAAGTTGGCATTTTGGCAATCAAGCGGATGGCGGCTATGTCGCGGTGCTCAGCGTTGGTGATGTCGGTACTGTCGTGGTAGAAGGCGGACAGCGCGCCAACCAAGCCAGTCAAAATCGCCATCGGGTGTGCATCACGGCGGAAACCACGCAAGAAGAACTGCATCTGCTCGTTGACCATGGTGTGCATGGTGACGCGCTGGGTGAAGTCGGCTTTTTGCGCTGCGTTAGGCAGGTTTGCGTAAAGCAATAAATGGCAGGTTTCTAGAAAGTCGCAGTTGGTGGCCAGTTGCTCGATAGGGTAGCCACGGTACAGCAGCTCGCCTTTGTCGCCGTCGATGTAGGTAATGGCCGACTGGGTGGCCGCAGTGCTCATAAAGCCAGGGTCGTAGGTAAACATGCCAGTTTGGGCATACAGCTTGCGAATGTCGACCACATCGGGGCCGATGCTGCCGCTGTACACAGGCAGATCGACGCTGGGGCTGCCGTTGGAGAAGGACAGGGTGGCTTTGTTGTCAGAGAGTTTCATGGGGCGCCTTATTTTTCGCGGTTACTTTTAATGCAGTGGAATTTTGAACAACTTACTTTTGCTTTAACAAATCCAGCAGGCTTTGTATGTCAACAGTATCAAACTCGGGTCGAACGTCTTTTAGAGATTTACGGGATAAATGCAAGTCTAAAAGGTCATTGTCGGACAAATCCATTAGAGCATTCAAACTATTCGCTTGCCTGACGGTAAGTACTTGCTCGTACCGGTTGAAAAACCGCTCAATGAAGAGGTCGTTTTCCAGCAAACCGCGGCGCGAGCGCCAGCGCAGCTTGGAGAGCTCGCGCACTCCCAGCTTGGCGTCCAAGCCCTCAGGTGCGTTGATGCTGGCTACGAGGTCGGTCATGGGGTGATTGCGATTGAACGGCTACACCGTCCGTAGGACCATCATCTCTTTGATCTTGCCAATCGCCTTGGTCGGGTTCAGGCCCTTAGGGCACACGTCGACGCAGTTCATGATGGTGTGGCAGCGGAACAGGCGGTACGGGTCTTCCAGATTGTCCAGGCGCTCGGCGGTGCCGTGGTCGCGGCTGTCGGCAATGAACCGGTAGGCCTGCAGCAGGCCAGCGGGGCCGACGAATTTGTCGGGGTTCCACCAGAAGCTGGGGCAGGCGGTGGAGCAGGATGCGCACAAAATGCACTCGTATAGACCGTTGAGCTCATCGCGCTCTTCGGGCGACTGCAAGCGCTCTTTCTCTGGCGGGATGGTGTCGTTCATCAAGTAGGGCTTGATGGAGTTGTACTGCTTGAAGAACTGCGTCATGTCCACGATCAAGTCGCGGATGACCGGCAGACCTGGCAGGGGCTTTAAAACGATGTCGCCCTTCAAGGTGCGCATATTGGTCAAGCAGGCCAAGCCGTTTTTGCCGTTGATGTTCATCGCATCAGAGCCGCACACGCCTTCGCGGCAAGAGCGACGAAAACTGATGCTGGGCACTTGCTCTTTAAGCTTCATCAGCACATCGAGCAGCATGCGCTCGGTGCCGTCCAGCTCGATCTTCACCGTTTGCATGTAAGGCTTGGCGTCCTGGTCCGGGTCGTAGCGGTAGATTTTAAAGGTGCGTGTTTCCATGTCTAACTCCGATAATTTTCTGTGAAATTCGTCTAATCAGTGGAGGGCAGAGCAAGCATGGGCTGCGCGCCGTTGCTTGGTCTGTCCCGCAAGATCATCAGAATGTACGGGTCTTCAAAGGAACAGAGTCCACCGTCAAAGGCTTCATCTGCACCGCCTTGTAGCTCAGGCGGTTGCCGTCTTTGTACCAAAGGGTGTGCTTGTGCCACTCTTTGTCGTTGCGGCCGTTCGGGAACTCTGGGGTGTCGTCGTAGTCGGCTACCGAGTGCGCGCCTCGGCTCTCCCTGCGGGCGGCGGCGGACACCAAGGTGGCCTCGGCCGCTTCGATCAGGTTTTCCACTTCCAATGCTTCAATACGCGCGGTATTGAAGATTTTGGAGTTGTCTTTCAGGCCGATGGCGGCCACGCGTTTGCGCAGCTCGGCCATCTTCTTCACGCCTTCGTCCAACATGGCTTGCGTGCGGAACACGCCTACGTGCAGCTGCATAGCGGCGCGAATGTCGTCGGCCACTTTTTGCGCGTATTCGCCAGTTTGGTTGCTGTCCAGACGCGCCAAGCGGGCCTCGGTCGCAGCGGTAGCGTCCGCTGGCAAAGGTTTGTGGGTTTTGGTCTTGCTGTGGTGCTCAACGATGTGGTTGCCTGCAGCGCGGCCAAACACCAACAGGTCGAGCAGCGAGTTGGTGCCCAGGCGGTTAGCGCCATGCACGCTCACGCAGGAGCATTCGCCTACGGCATACAGGCCGCCCACCACGGCGTTGTCGTTGCCGTTATTTTGGGTGACTACTTGGCCGTTGATGTTGGTGGGAATACCGCCCATTTGGTAATGGATGGTGGGCACCACGGGGATAGGCTCTTTGGTGATGTCCACGTTGGCAAAGTTAATGCCGATTTCGTACACCGAGGGCAGGCGCTTGTGGATGGTGTCTGCGCCCAAGTGGTCGAGCTTTAAAAGCACGTAGTCTTTGTTGGGACCGCAGCCACGGCCTTCTTTGATCTCTTGGTCCATGCAGCGCGAGACAAAGTCACGCGGGGCCAAGTCTTTCAGCGTGGGGGCATAGCGCTCCATAAAGCGCTCGCCATTGCTGTTGAGCAAAATTGCGCCTTCGCCGCGGCAGCCTTCGGTCAGCAGAACGCCAGCGCCAGCTACGCCGGTGGGGTGGAACTGCCAGAACTCCATGTCTTCCAGCGCAATGCCCGCGCGTGCAGCCATGCCCAGACCGTCGCCGGTATTGATGAAGGCGTTGGTCGATGCCGCGAAGATTCGGCCTGCGCCGCCGGTGGCCAGCAGCGTGGTTTTGGCTTCAAAAATATGCAGCTCGCCCGTTTCCATCTCGATGGCGCTCACGCCTACGCATTCACCGTCGGCATCCATGATCAGGTCTTGCGCCATCCATTCGACGAAGAAGGTGGTTTTGGCTTGCACATTTTGCTGGTACAAGGTGTGCAGCATGGCGTGGCCGGTGCGGTCAGCGGCGGCGCAGGCGCGTTCTACCGGTTTTTCGCCGTAATTGGCGGTGTGGCCGCCAAACGGGCGCTGGTAAATGGTGCCATCGGGGTTGCGGTCAAACGGCATGCCCATGTGCTCCAGGTCGTACACCACCTTGGGGGCTTCGCGGCACATAAACTCAATGGCGTCTTGGTCGCCCAGCCAGTCACTTCCTTTGACGGTGTCATAAAAGTGATAGTGCCAATTGTCTTCGTTCATGTTGCCAAGAGAGGCACCAATGCCGCCTTGCGCCGCAACCGTATGCGAGCGTGTAGGGAACACTTTAGACAATACCGCCACGTTCAGGCCAGCGCGGGCCAGTTGCAGCGAGGCGCGCATGCCTGAGCCACCTGCGCCGACAATCACTACGTCAAATTTGCGTTTGGAAATCGAAGCCATCTTTTACATTCTCCACAGTACTTGAATCGCCCAGCCAGCGCAGCCCACTAGCCACACGATAGTGGCTACTTGCAGAGACAAACGCAGCCATACAGGCTTGATGTAGTCCATCCAGATATCGCGCATGCCCACCCAAATGTGGTAGATCAGCGCAATGATGAGCACAAAGGTAAGCGCCTTCATCCACTGGCTGGCAAAAATGCGGGCCCAAGAGTCATAGCCGATGGGGCCTTTAATGAGCGCCACTTGGCCAATCACCAAGAGGGTGAAAATTGCCATTAGCACCGCGGTGACGCGCTGGGCCAACCAGTCTTTCAGACCGTAGTGTGCGCCCACGACGGAGCGCTTGGAGCCGTAATTTACTGCCATTTTGTGTTTACTCGCTTAATTGAATACGGGCTTAGTACAGGCCAAACAACTTGGCACCCAAGATCGCGGTGAGGCCCAAGCTGAGCGCCAAGGTGACGATGGCCGATGTTTTGCCAAACTCTTTGGTCACCGCATGGTTTACGTCCATCCAAAGATGGCGCAGGCCGGCAATCAAGTGGTGCAAAAAGGCCCAAATCAGTGCCAGCGCTAGCAGTTTCCAGAAAAAGCCAGGCAACCCCAGCAAACCAACATTGAACGCGGCCTTGAACTTGGCAAATGAAATCTCAGATGACAAAGAGGTGTCAAACATCCAAATAATGAAGGGCAGCAGCAGCACCATGATGGCGCCGCTGATACGGTGCAAGATGGACACAATACCTGCCAAAGGCAAACGGTAGGAGGGGAGATCTTTAAAGGCGTGGATATTGCGGAACTCGGGCCGCTTTTTGGCTACGTTTGTCGCTGGAGTTG
>JAYWHJ010000005.1:0-15032 GCA_043777795.1 Polaromonas sp.
GCGAAGTGGCTGTGCGCGAGTTCAAGAAGGGCCAGGAAGTCGAAGCCATCGTGTTGGCAGTGGACGTGGACCGTGAGCGTATCAGCTTGGGTATCAAGCAGCTCGACAGCGATCCGTTCACCACTTTCACGTCGATCAACGACAAAGGCTCCGTCGTGACCGGCAAGGTCAAGACCGTGGACGCCAAGGGCGCTGAAATCGATCTGGGCGAAGAAATCTTGGGCTACCTGCGCGCCTCTGAAATCAGCCGTGACCGTGTGGAAGACGCACGCAACGTGCTCAAAGAAGGTGACGAAGTGACCGCTGTGATCGTCAACATCGACCGCAAGACACGCAACATCCAGTTGTCGGTCAAAGCCAAAGACCAAGTGGATCAGAACGAAGCCATGTCCCATCTGTCACAGCAATCGGCTAAAGAGAATGCCGGTACGACGAGCTTGGGTGCGCTGCTGCGCGCTAAGCTGGACAATAACAACGGCTAAGAGCTAGCTAGTTGAGGACAGAACAACAGGGCACCTGCATGTGAAGATCACATGTGAGGCGCCCGTTGGTCTGCCCCGCGCAAATAACTACTCTTATGACTCGTTCAGACCTAGTAGAAGCCTTGGCTTCGCAGTTCAACCAACTCACCCACCGTGACGCTGAATTCGCCGTAAAGACGATTCTGGACGCGATGGGCGATGCCTTGGTACGTGGGCACCGTATTGAGATCCGTGGTTTTGGCAGCTTTTCGGTCAATCGCCGGCCACCTCGCGTAGGGCGCAACCCCCGCACAGGCGAGTCGGTGACTATCCCCGAGAAGCGTGTGCCGCACTTTAAACCTGGCAAGGCCCTACGAGAAGCCGTGGAAGCCAGGACCGAAGTGCTGCGTGCGGCCAACAAACTCTAGGTCCCGTGCATTCCCGTCGGCTGCATTCCATAGGCTGCAATCCTTGGGACTGCATGTGTCGATAGAATAAGACTTCACCACGAATATTAGATTATGCAAAAAGCGCTATGGCTGCTTCGGTGGATACTGAAGGCAGCCATTTTTTTTACCCTCTTCGCTTTCGCGCTGAACAACCAGCACGAGGTGACTGCGTATTTCTTTTTTGGCAATGCGTGGAAAACGCCTCTCATTGTTTTGGTACTGATGGCTTTTACCGCCGGCGTCACGGTGGGCGTGCTAGGCATGGTGCCGCGCTGGTGGCGTCACCGCCGTACCGCCCGCAAGCTAACTGCACGCGAGCTGAGCGCGCAGCAAAGTACCGTCAGTCCTGACAGCACCCACCTGTAGCCGTATGCGCACTGCTAGCCCGAGAAAACCCTGCCGCTATGGATATTGACCTGACCTGGGTATTGCTAGGCCTGCCGCTGGCCTTTGTGCTCGGCTGGGCCGCTTCTCGCTTAGACCTGCGCCAACTGCGCAGCGAGAATCGCCGCTCCCCCAAAGCCTACTTCAAAGGCTTGAACTACCTGCTCAATGAACAGCAAGACCTGGCCATTGATGCCTTTATTGAGGCCGTGCAAAACGACCCCGACACCTCCGAGCTGCACTTCGCATTGGGTAATCTGTTTCGCCGCCGTGGCGAGTACGACAGGGCCGTGCGGGTGCATGAACACCTGCTCTCCCGCGGGGACCTCAAGCAAACCGAGCGCGACCGTGCGCAGCACGCGCTGTCGCTCGATTTTCTCAAAGCCGGTTTACTCGACCGCGCTGAGGATGCCCTGGCCAAACTGGAGGGCACCGACTTCGAGCCGCAAGCCCGCTTGGCCAGGCTAGCCATCTATGAGCGCACCCGCGACTGGGCACAAGCCCAGCGCATCGCCCAACAACTGCAAGGCGCTGAACAAGGCGACTTCAGTGCCCGCATCGCCCACTACCTGTGCGAGCAAGCGCTTGGTCTGACCCAAGGCGACGCGCAAGCGCTAGAGCAGGCACACCACTTGTTGCATAAGGCCATAGCCATTGCCCCCGATGCCAGCCGCGCCCGCATGGAGCTGGCCACCTTGCAAAGCCAAACGGGCCATCCTGATGCGGCCTACGCAACCCTTGCCGTCATCATCGAGCAAGCCCAAACCGCCACACCTTTAGCGGCACTGCGGCTGCAAGAACTGGCTGAACAATGCGGCCAGCAGGCCCACGCACTGAAGCTCTTGCAGGCCAACTACGCGCAATCACACTCCATCGATGTGCTGCAGGCCATCATTGGCTTGCAAGATGCAAGCCTTGCTCCTGGCCAAAATAGCAGCGCGCGCAACTTGTATGTGCTGCACTTGGAAAAAGAACCCTCGCTGGCCATCGCCACGCGTTGGCTGGCTGGCGAAAAACTCGAGCATGAACAGTTCCACCCGCAGGTGCAGCGCGCCCTGGACAAGGCCGTGGTACCTTTGCTGCGTTACCGCTGCGCCGCCTGCGGCTTTGAGGCCCAGCGCCACTTTTGGCAATGCCCTGGCTGCCAGGCATGGGACAGTTACCCAGCGCGGCGGATTGAAGAGCTTTAAGTGACCGCCAGCGACTGCCTCCCACTTCCAAACATCGCCTGAACTCGCCCTATGACCACCCCCTCTCCAGAGTTAATTGCCAACGCCAAAGTGTTGATCGTGGGCGACGCTATGCTGGATCGCTACTGGTACGGCGCGGTAGAGCGCGTCAGCCCCGAGGCACCAGTGCCCATCGTGCGCGTGACCCGCGAGGAAGAGCGCGTAGGCGCTGCTGCCAATGTGGCCTACAACGCCGTGCGATTGGGCGCGCAGGCCAGCTTTATAGGCGTGGTGGGCGACGACGAACCAGGTCGCAAACTAGAAGCCTTGATGCAGCACACCGGCATTGCGACGCATCTGGCGCGTGACGCAGGTCTGCAAACCACCGTCAAGCTGCGCGTGATCGGCCGCTCCCAGCAACTCCTGCGCCTGGACTTTGAAAACACGCCCGACCATGACGTGCTGGCTGTGCAAACCCAAGTCTTCCAACAGCTGCTACCCAGCCATAGCGCCGTGCTGTTTTCTGACTACGCCAAGGGCGGCCTGGCCCATGTGTCCAGCATGATTGCCATGGCCCGCGCAGCGGGCAAACCGGTGCTGGTGGACCCCAAAGGCTCTGACTATGGGCGCTACCAAAATGCCAGCGTCATTACCCCCAACCGCGCCGAGCTGCAGCAAGTCATTGGCAGTTGGCACAGTGAAGAAGAGCTGCGCACCAAGGCGCACAACTTGCGCACCTCGCTGCATCTGGATACGCTGATTTTTACCCGCAGCGAAGAAGGCATGAGTCTGTATGACGCAGACGGCGAGCTGCATGTGAAGGCGCAAGCCCGCGAAGTGTTTGACGTGACGGGGGCGGGCGACACCGTGATAGCCACTCTCGCCTCTCTGGTGGCGGCAGGCCTGAGCCTGCGCGAAGCAATGCCGCACGCCAATCGGGCAGGCGGCATTGTGGTCGGCAAGTTTGGCACTGCGACAGTCTCTTACGCTGAATTGTTTACTTAAATAGACTCTACCGCATTCAAATATTGGAAAGTTTGCTATGAAAATAGTAGTAACCGGTGCAGCCGGATTCATTGGTAGCAATATCATCGCCGGCTTGAATGCGCGCGGCATCAGCAACATCATCGCGGTGGACGAGCTGACCCAGGGCGAAAAGTTTCGCAATCTGGCCGATCTTCAGATTGCCGACTATGTCGATGCCGATACGTTCTACGCCGGCTTTGCCAAACAGCAATACGGCAAAGTAGAAGCCGTGTTCCACGAAGGTGCCTGCAGCGACACCATGGAGCACAACGGCAAGTACATGATGCAAAACAACTACGAGGTGAGCAAACAGTTGTTTGCTGCTGCCCAGGCGCAGGGTACGCGCCTGCTGTATGCATCGTCTGCCGCCACCTACGGGGGAAGCGACACTTTCAAAGAGTCGCCCGAGTACGAAAAACCGCTGAACGTCTACGGCTACAGTAAGCTTTTGCTAGACCAGTATGCCCGCCGCGCACTGGGCACGCAGTTGGAGAATGCCAAAACCCAAGTGGTCGGCTTTCGGTACTTCAACGTGTATGGCCCGCGCGAACAGCACAAAGGCCGCATGGCCAGCGTCGCGTTTCACCAGTTCCACCAGTTCCGCAACGACGGCAAAGTCAAACTGTTTGGCGAGTACGGTGGCTATGCAGCAGGCGCGCAAATGCGCGACTTTATCTCTGTAGACGATGTGGTGGCGGTGAACCTGTGGTTCTTCGACCATCCGGACAAGTCGGGCATATTTAACCTCGGCACAGGGCGTGCACAAGCGTTCAATGACGTCGCGCAGGCCGTCGTCAGCACGCTGCACGCTTCGTCAGGCGGTGCACATTCCGTAGCAGCAGGCGCGATGCAAAAGGGCGCGACTGAACAGGTAGACCCTAAGCTGATCGAGTACGTGCCCTTCCCAGATGCGCTGCGCGGTAAATACCAGTGCTACACCCAAGCCGATATGAGCGCCCTGCGCGCCACCGGCTGCAACCATGTGTTTGCCGATGTGCACACGGGCGTGAGCCGGTACGTGCAATGGTTGCTAGCGCATAGCTGATGGCATCGGGCGGCGCCTGTGCCGGCGTGGATGCGACGCTGTGAGCGCAGCAGCTACTGCCTCATTGCGCGCCAGTCTGCGCCAGCATATTCACCACCTCTTGGGCCATGCGCTGGGCTGCGCCGCGTGAGGCGCTGAGCCATTGCGCACCGACTGCACCCATCGCTGCGCGGCGCGTGGTATCGGTTGCCAAGGCCACCGATACCTGCAAACCTTGCGCCATGTCCAGCACCCGCAGCGCTGCGCCCTGCTCTAGCGCGGTCTGCGCTGCATCGGCAAAGTTAAAAGTGTGCGGACCCATGACGATGGGGCAGCTTGCGGCGATCGCTTCGATCAGATTTTGTCCGCCGAGCGGAGCAAAGCTGCCGCCCAGCAACGCGACGTCTGCCAAACCGTAATACACCGCCATCTCACCCAGTGAATCACCCAGCCAAACGTCGGCAGGAAGCGGCGTATCCTGCCACTGCGAACGGCGTGACACACTCAAGCCAGCCTGGGCGATTGCCTCAGCCACCGTGTCAAATCGCTGCGGGTGGCGCGGCACGATCATCCATTGCACTGACGCGCTGTGCGCAGCCGCTTGCTTGCTTGATGATGCCGCCTGGTCTAGCGCATTTGATGGCTCAGACGCTCCATAATGTATAGCTACTTGCGCAGTGTTTGATTGCGCCAGAGCACGAATTTGCTCTAAAAATATAGCCTCTTCACCCTCGCGCGCGCTGGCCAGCAACACCACTGGGCGGGACGTTGCAGCGCGCCATGCGCGGCCACGCTGCACTTGCTGTGTGCTGGCCGTCGCGTCAAATTTCAGGTTGCCTTGCACACTGACTTGCTGTGCACCGACCGTTTTTAGTCGTTCAGCATCACCCGGTGTTTGCGCCCACACCTGTGAAAAGCTAGCGTAGGCAGGCCTTGCCAGCCAGGCCAAGCGCCGGGCAGAGCGGGCAGAGCGGGCATTCAAGCGCGCATTGGCCAGTACCATCGGTACGCCTGCGCTTTGCGCTGCCGCGCACAGATTGGGCCACACCTCAGTTTCCATCACGATGCCAATGGCCGGTTTGAAATGTGCGATGAAGCGCCCGGTTGCATCCAACGTATCCCACGGCTGCCACACCTGAACATCGCCCGGCCGCAGCAAGGCCATACCCTCGCTGCGCCCCGTGGCGGTGCCATGGGTCAGCAAGAGCCGCATGCCGGGCATTAAGCCCCGTAACGCAGCGACCAAAATAGCCGCCGCGCGTGTTTCGCCCAAGGACACGGCATGCACCCATACAGCGCCCGACTCAGCGGGCGCACTGTAACGGCCAAAGCGTTCCTCTATTTTCTCGCCATACAAGGCCTCAGCCTTGGCGCGGCGCGCCAGCTTGGCACGCAGCCAAGGCTGCGCCAACCACATCACCATGCCATACAGGGCGCGGGGCAGGCTTGGCATGGCCTTAAGCAGATAGCGCATCTACCGGTGCAGCTGCAGGTGCTCGCGCTTGCACTTGCACTTGGCACCAAGCGTCCCAGACATGCTGCACAGTGGGCTCTGGCTGGGCAAACACACTGCGTTGACGCGGCAAATCTTGCGGGCCGGTGCGCCAAGCGGTGTCAAAGTTATACAACTGCACATGCGCCAAATCTAGCGCCACCGCCACATGGCTCAGGCCGCTATCGACACCAATGGCACCTGCACAAAGAGCCAGACGGTCAGTCAATGCGTCCAAGGGCATGCGCGGCCACACCTGTGCGGCATTGCCCAGCGCTTTGGCTATGCGCCCACTGCGCTGCTCTTCTTCATCGCTACCGTGCAGCAAAGCGATGGCGTAACCCTTTGCCTGTAGTTGGTGTCCCAGTTGCACCCAATGGGACTCACTCCAGCATTTATCTGTACGTGAGGTGCCATGGATAAACGCTACTTTTTTAATAGCTTCAATCTCAATATTTGATTGAGCCAGAAGCCCAAAATTCCATGAATCTACTGGTTGCGCATAGCCCAAAGCCTTTGCGCACAACAGGCGCGCACGGTCCACCGCGTGCACTTGCATGGGCACCTGCACGGCCACGTCGGCCAGCCAGCGCGTAGGGGCCTCGTAGCCCGAGCCTGCGCTGCGATTGGCCATGGCATAGCGTTTGCCGGTTGGTGTGAGCTGCGCGCAGCGCGCCACAATGGCTGACTTGGTGAGGCCTTGGCAATCGATCACCGCGTCGTATTGCACCGTGGCCAGGTCGGTTTGAAAAGCCTGCCACGCCGCGCGTGTGCTGGCGCGCCACCAATGTTTGCGCCAAGAGCGTATGGCGCACGGGATGACGCGGCGCACGCCCTCGCAGCGCGCTACCAGCGGGGCAAAGCCGGGCTCCACCACCCAGTCAATCTGCGCCTGCGGCAGTGCACGCCGTATGTCTTGCACAGCGGGCATGGTGTGCACCACGTCACCGAGCGAGGAGAGTTTGACGATCAGGATGTTCAAGGCGCTGTCAATGCGCTGGCGCTTCTACCCGCGCATCGGGTTTGACGGTTTTGAGCAGCGCCATCATGGTGGCCTCTATACGGTGCAGCGCCACCTCGGTATGCCCCTCAAAGCGCAGCACCAGCACGGGCGTAGTGTTGGAGCCGCGAATCAGCCCAAAACCGTCTGGCCAATCGACCCGCAGGCCGTCAATGTCCGACACCTTGGCCGGGGCATCAAACTTGGCAACTTTGAGCAACTGCTCCACCACCTGGTGCGGCTCTCCCTCGGCGCAGGGCACATTGAGCTCGGGGGTGGAGAAACTGGTCGGCAAGGCGTTAAGTACCGCGCTGGCATCCGCTGATGCACTCAAAATTTCCAGCAAACGCGCACCTGCATAGGTGCCATCGTCAAAACCAAACCAGCGCTCTTTGAAGAACAAATGCCCGCTCATCTCGCCGCTGAACGGCGAGTTGACTTCCTTCATCTTTGCTTTGATCAGCGAGTGGCCGGTTTTGTACATCAGCGGTTTGCCACCTGCAGCCTCAATGAAGGGCGCTAAACGTTGCGTACATTTCACGTCAAACAAAATCGTGCCGCCTGGTACGCGCGAGAGCACATCTTGCGCAAACAGCATGATCTGGCGGTCGGGGTAGATCACATTGCCCTCTTTGGTCACCACGCCCAGGCGGTCCCCATCGCCGTCAAAGGCAAAGCCAATTTCGGCGTCGGTGGTTTGCAATGCGTGGATCACATCGCGCAAGTTCTCGGGTTTGCTGGGGTCGGGATGGTGGTTAGGAAAGGTGCCGTCTACTTCGCTGTACAGCTCCGTCACGTCGCAGCCAATGGCTCGCAAAATGCCCGGCGCACTGGCACCTGCAATGCCATTGCCCGAGTCGACCACCACTTTCATGCGGCGCTTGAGCTTGATGTCCGAGACAATTCGATCGTGGTACGGCGCATCAATGCTGATATTGCGCACCCGCCCACCGCTGGCCAGCTGCCAGGTCTCGTCCTCCATCATGCGGCGCAGGGCCTGAATCTCTTCCCCATAAATCGCCCGGCCGCCCATCACCATCTTGAAGCCGTTGTAGTCCTTCGGGTTGTGGCTACCGGTGACTTGGATACCGCTTTCGCACAGTGTGTTGGCCGCAAAATACAGCATCGGCGTGGTGACCATGCCCACGTCAATCACGTCCACCCCCGCAGCCACCAGGCCCCGCACCAACGCGGCCACTAAGCTGGGGCCGCTCAAACGGCCGTCACGCCCCACGGCCACGGCCTTTTGGCCCTCGCGCAGGGCGCAGGTACCAAAGGCTTTGCCCAAGGCCTCGGCCATGGGCTCATTCAGCGCGGCGGGCACAATGCCGCGGATGTCGTAGGCTTTAAACGCGGCGGTGCTAACTTGCATAGGGAGGTGGGCTTTCTGTTGTTGTACGGCCATTGTAATAAACCCGCTGCACCGCCGGAGCGGCTCACTGACTTGCAAGACCAACCCCGGGCGAATCCGTCCCCTGCTGGCGTGTAATGCCCGCACACCAGGCTGAGGCAGAATTCTGGGAAAAACATAGCTATAAAAGAAGGATTGCCGGGTTATTTTCATATGTCCGAAAACGGCTAGCTTCACCACCTAATCGGCGTACTATTGGGGTATGACGCTGAATAACGACGACGCTTATTACCAAGCCATGCTGGGGCGTGACGCACGCTTTGACGGCTGCTTTTTCACCGGTGTGACATCGACCGGCATTTACTGCCGTCCGGTATGCCGCGTGAAAGCACCTAAGCGGGAAAACTGCCGGTTTTTTGGCCATGCCGCGAAGGCCGAGAGTGCGGGTTTTCGGCCCTGCATGCGCTGCCGGCCAGAGCTGGCACCACACTCGCTGGTATGGTCTACACAAGATGCCTCGCACACGCTGGCACTACAAGCGGCGCATTTGCTGGACAACTTTTTTGGTGGTAGCGTGCAGGCAAATGGTGAGTCCGTGTTACCTACCGTTGCCAGCGTGGCAGCGAGGCTGGGCGTGAGCGACCGGCATTTGCGGCGCATCTTTGAGGCGCACCTGGGGGTGTCACCAATGCAGTACTTGCAAACCCGCAGGTTACTGTCTGCCAAGCAGTTACTCACCGACACAGGTTTACCGATGACCCAGGTTGCCCAGGCCAGCGGCTTTGCCAGCCTGCGGCGCTTTAACGCGGCGTTTTTGCAGCATTACCGGTTCAGCCCCACACAGCTGCGTCGTGGCAGCCAAGACGATGGCAACGCGGGCGGCAAAGCGGCCAAGGCGCTGGCAGGCAGCATCCGCGTGCAGATGGCCTACCGCCCGCCATATGACGTAGAGGCGCTCTTCGGTTTTGTGCGCAAGCGCCAGCTAAGCACTATTGAAATCGTAGCTGCTCCCGCAACATTTTATTGCGCTGCACGCACTTTTGGTATTCAAATCGCGGGCAAGCAGCATGCTGGCTGGGTACGCTACAGCTTTGACACCACGCGCAGCCTGGTGCAGCTAGAGGTGAGCGACAACCTGGGCCATGTGCTGCCCACGGTGATAGCCCGCATGCGCGCCGCGCTAGACCTGGACGCCGACCCGAAAGCCATCAATGCTGTACTGGGCGCCCACTTTGCAGGCACCGAGGGGCTGCGGGTGCCCGGATGCATGGACGGCTACGAAGTAGCGCTGCGCGCCATTGCGGGCCAGCAAGTGACGGTGGCAGCAGGCCGCACGCTGGTGCAACGCATTGCTGACGCGTATGGCCAGCCGATTGCTACGCCCTACCCAGAGCTCAGCCGCCTGTTTCCCACACCCAGCGCGTTGGCGCAGGCCACGCCCGATGCGCTGGGCACGCTAGGCATAGTGAAGCAGCGCCAAGCGGCCATCATCGCGTTGTCTCAAGCAGTGGACAGTGGCGCGCTGGACTTGAACACCCCTGCCAATGCGCTGGCCACCATCGAGCAGCTCAAGACCCTGCCCGGCATTGGCGACTGGACAGCGCAGTACATTGCCATGCGCGCACTGCGCTGGCCCGATGCCTTTCCTGCGGGCGACGTGGCGCTGCACAACGCGCTGGGCGTGCGCAGCGAGAAGCACCCCGCCCGCGCAGCCGAGGCGGCCTCGCAAGCCTGGCGCCCCTGGCGCAGCTATGCCGTGTTAAGAGCGTGGCATTCACTATCTATTTAGTAGCGTCTCCCGCGATATTCTATTGTCTTAGAGCCTTATTTCATTATGAAAACCATCACTTTTCCGCTGCTACACCGGGCTCCATCGCCACTGGGCGACATCTTGCTAGCCGCCACCGACCAAGGCCTGTGCGGCCTTTGGTTTGCTGACGGCCAAAAGCATATGCCCGACATGCATGGCTGGCCTGCGGGACGTAACCCGGCGATTGACCTTGCGCAGCAGCAAATGCGCCAGTATTTTGCCAAGCAACGCACGGTGTTTGATGTGCCGCTTGACCTGCGCGTGGGCACGCCATTTCAGCAATCGGTCTGGCGTGCGCTGCTGGCAATTGATAGTGGGAAGCACAGCAGCTACGGCAGCATTGCCAAGCACATTGGCAACCCGCAAGCGGTGCGCGCCGTGGGCGCTGCCGTGGGGCGCAACCCCATCAGCGTCATCGTGCCTTGCCACCGCGTGCTGGGTGCCAGCGGCGCGCTAACGGGCTATGCAGGTGGGCTAGAGCGCAAGACGGCGCTGCTTCAACTAGAGGGTGTGCTGTCGGGCAGCGGCGCGGCGCAGGCCTCTTTGCTGTAAGTATTTTGCGCATCAATCCCCCACACCATCGTCATCAATACGCCCCGCATGGCCGCACTTGCGCATGCATACTCGCACCATGAACACCGCCCTCGCTTTTGAATTCGTTTTGCTCGCCGCGATATGGGGCGGCTCGTTTTTATTGATGAAGCTGGGAGCTGCAGAGTTTGGGCCCTTCGCTACGGCGTTTCTTCGGGTGCTGTTGGCCTCTCTGTTTCTGCTGCCGCTGCTAGTATGGCGCGGCCAAGCTGTGGCGCTGCGCAAACATATCAAACCGATATTGACGGTAGGCGCGCTCAATAGCGGTATCCCGTTTGCTCTGTTTAGTTTTTCGGTGCTGCACATCAGCACCGGACTTAACTCTATTTTGAACGCCACCACACCGCTTTGGGGCGCAGTGGTGGCCTGGGTGTGGCTGCGCGACAAACCCACACCCTTGCGCATACTGGGCTTGGTGATTGGCTTTGCAGGTGTGGCAGCACTGGCATGGGATAAAGCGACTTTCAAAGCGGGGGCGGCATCGCCCGGCTTGGCGGTACTGGCCTGCTTGGCCGCTACCATGTGCTACGGCATCGCGGCGAGTTTTACCAAGAAGTATTTGACCGGCGTACCCCCTTTAGCCAGTGCCACCGGTAGCCAGATAGGCGCCAGCATGTTGCTGCTGTTGCCCGCTGTCACGCACATGCCAGCGCAAATGCCTTCCACTAAAGCGTGGGTAGCTATTGTTCTGCTAGCGTTTTTCTGCACTGCCGTGGCCTATGTGCTGTACTTTCGCATCATCGAGCGGGCGGGGCCTGCCCGTGCGGTGGCAGTCACGTTTTTGATCCCCGTGTTTGGCGTGGCCTACGGCGGCATGTTTTTAAGCGAAGTAGTCACGCCTACGATGGTGATTTTTGGCGCAGTGATTGTGCTGGGTACCGCGCTGAGCACGGGGGTGTTGAAGCTGGGTAAGCGTTAGCGCATCTTTGATGTCTAGCAGCCTGGAACAAGCCCTCACTGCGGGGCCAAGCGGGGTGTCCGAGCTTCAATCGCTGTACACCAAACCGCTGGCCACGGCGCCAAACAAATCGCCTGACACCATCTCTACACCATCAAAACGCTGCTGCAAAGCCACCTTTAACGGCAGCAGCGCAGACGAGCCACCCGTGAGGTAAATGGCATCCAACTCTTGCGCCGCCAAGCCCGAGCGCCCCACGCACTGCGCCGCTGTGTCGACAATCTTAGCCACCATCATCTGCAAAATCTGCGCCATCTGCTGCGCGCTGAGTGTGGCCGCTAACTGTGGCTCAACGTAGCTTAAATCTATCGTCGCATCGCTCCCCGATGAGGTGGTAATTTTGGCTTGCTCGACCGCGTCCGCTATCTTGTGGCCGTAGCCACCGCGCAGCACCGTCATCAGGCGCTCGTGGGGCAGCGGGTCGGTGTAAAACGGCCGCAATTCCATGGCGTGGGCGATGGCTTTGCGGCTTTGCAGCGCGCCGATCTTGTGCCACGTAGACAGGTTTAAAAACGTGGCACTGGGCACTTCCCGGTTTTTGGTGCCAATGTTTTTAAAGCCCAAGAGCGGCATCACGCGCTGCAAATTAAGCTGGTGATCAAAGTCCGTGCCGCCCAAATGCACACCGCTGGTGGCCAAAATATCGCCAGATCGATCCAGTTGCCCGACCCGGCTGGGGCCCAGACGCACCACCGAAAAGTCAGACGTACCGCCGCCAATGTCCACCACCAGTACCTTTGCCTCTGTATCCAGATGCCGCTCGTACTCCAGCGCAGCGGCGATCGGCTCAAACTGAAAGCTGATATTTTTAAAACCCGCCGACTTCGCAGCCTCCAGCAAGCTGGCCTGGGCCAGGCGGTCACGCTGTGGGTCGTCATCCACAAAATGGATCGGCCGCCCCATCACCACGCGCTCTACCTTGCCCAAGCCGTGCGCCTGAACGCGCGCTTGCAGCTCCCGCAAAAACAGGGAGATGATCTCCTGATAGCTCACGGATTTGCCCTGCACCAAGGTGTGCTCATGGATCAGCGCGCTGCCCAGGACGCTTTTGAGCGAGCGCATCAAACGCCCTGGGTGCCCCGCCAAATAGTGCGCAATGGCCTGCTTGCCAAAATAGGTGCGGTGCTCTTCCGTGTCGAAAAACAACGCTGTAGGCAGCGAAGTGCTAGCCCCCTCCAGCGCCACCAGCTGCGCGCTGTGCCTGGGGTGCGCCCACGATACCGCTGAGTTGGAGGTACCAAAGTCAATGCCCAAGGTGATGCCCTGCGAGGCGGCGTGATGTGGCGTCATGCGGAAAATATGAGGTAAAAATAGAAAAAGCCACCCGAAGTTGGCTTTTTACATACGTGGACGGGAGCCTAACCATCCATGGCAACCCGCATGGAATATAGGTTTTTTCAATTCTAAAAATCTAAGTACCCGTAAAAGTACCCGCTCTAGGAATTGACACAGCCCGGCGCAATTAGTAAAAACCTAGTGTACCAAGCTAGCCCACAGGTTTATTTACAGGCTGTGGGCTGCTTGCCACGATGTTGACGACTTTTTTTCCAGCCCTAGCCCTGTGCAGGCAAATCAAACAAGTCTCCCATTGCAGCCCCCGCCCTGCCCGCCTTCAATGGCCTAAGCTGTGCAGGCAAGGGCGCGGGCTGGCTGGCAAACTCGGTGGCGGGCATGTCCTGCAATAGGCCTAAGGCTTGCTGGCTGGTAGCGCCTAGCCAGCGTTGCCGGTGCTGGGGTGGCACGATCACCAAAGAGCGCTTTTCGTCTGTCGGACGGTGAAAAGCCCCCATCACTGGGTGGCCGTCCGCGTTGATGGTGAGCATGGAAAACGAGTGCAGTGGGGCGGTCAGTCCGTTCACCCCGTTGGGCAGGCACACCTCCCACAGCGCGGCCACGGTGAAAGCGGCCAAGTCTTGCCGCTGTATCTGCCAGCGCACTGCCCGCCCACTGGCGTAGCTGGGTTCATAAAAGCTGTCCATCGGCACTAATGCAAACCGCGCACGCTGCCATGCGCCCCGGAAGCTGGGCTTGCTGGCCACCGTTTCGCTGCGCGCGTTGTAGGTGTGGCGTGAGAGCTTGGCATCTTTAGCCCATGGCGGCATCAGCCCAAACATGGCAGATAACCAGCCACCTGCAGCCCCAGCCTTTTCGCCCACGATGATCGGGGCCATACCCCCCGGCCACACCTCGGGTGTAAAGCCAAAACTCGGTAAGCCCATGCCAAGGTCGGGGCGTACCCTCTCAGGTTTGATGGATTGGTAGTTGCTGCACATGGTTTATGCGGCCAATTTTAAAACCATGCCGTGATGTTTTAGCTTTCATTGCGCCATCCCTCTACCCTTGGTGCATTGCTGCGTAATAGATGGTATTTTTATATACGCACCGTCTGACGGTGTAGTGAACACCCAAAATGTCAATGCATAGACCCGTTAGGCGGTGTAGTGGGCAATCTGCCTACACCGCCAGCCGGGTCTATCCGTACCCTCTCTACACCGCCAGACGGGATAAGCGCTGCAATTTTGTATTGGCCTGTGCGGTAGGTGTGCGGGTCAATATCCATGCCATCTGTTTTGTCCAAGCTGTACCAGCCCAGTGCAAACCATGCTGCCCGGTTAGGGCGCATACCCATGCGGGTTTCAATCAGCAACACCAGCTTTTTGCCTGCTTGCGCGTAGTACATGCGGTAACCCAGCCCCCAGTCAAGTCGCAGCCACCGCACGCCCTACCCTACTGGTTTGGAGTCGTCAAAATTGCAGCCTGCCATGCGTATCACTCCCACCAATATGCGGGCTTTGGCGTGCCTGTCTGCCAGTTTGCTAAATTCGCATTTTTGGGAAAACAGATTACACTCAAAATGATGGAACCTAGCCCACCCCCCAAGGACAGCATGGCCTTGCCGACCAATTGGCTGGGCGAACCAATGCCGGAACACGAGCCGGTCGACCCCCCGTTGTGCTACACGCTGTTGCTGCGAGAGCATGAGACGAAACCGCATTATTCAGCGCTGTTGCAACGCCTAGGCTGCTTGCGTCAATGACCCTTGCGAAACCAGACCGAAAGCCCCATACGATTGACAACGACGAGCGCCACACCGTCACACAGACACGCCAGTCATCTTAGAAAAAATCTCGTAAACCAAGTCCGGCAGAGCTACTTTATCTATGGCGCATTACATCAGCAAACAGGCACAGTTTGGGCCGCTATGGCTGCAAGAAGCTGCGCATTTTCGCTATGACGATGCAGACCAGTTAACCGCCGAATGTGCAGACCTCGCTGAAGAGCTTGAACATCTGGAGATCATGGCGCTTAGCGATGAG
>JAYWHJ010000006.1:0-36854 GCA_043777795.1 Polaromonas sp.
ACGCGCTCTTTACACCACTGGAGGCGAGCATTGAAGAACTGGAGCTGACCGGCCGCGGTGGGTGGCGCTTGCAGCTCGACGGCGGCGCGGTCATCGAGATGGGACGGGGCTCGGCGGCAGAAGTAGGCGCGCGCGTCAAGCGATTTATCCACACCTATACCCAGGTTTTGTCGGCCTACCAACGCACCGGTCTAGACCGGGTTGAGTTGGTCGATCTGCGGCACAACGAAGGCTACGCCATACGGCTGCGCGGCGTCAGCGCCGCAGTAACAGCACCAGGATTAGAGAAAAAATAAAGGCGGAAACATGGCAAAAGACTATAAAGATTTGGTAGTAGGCTTGGATATTGGCACGTCCAAAGTGATGGTCGTGGTGGCCGAGGTGATGCCAGGCGGTGCGCTGAAACTGGCTGGCCTAGGCATCGCGCCTAGCAACGGTTTGAAGCGTGGCGTGGTAGTCAATATCGATGCCACGGTGCAAAGCATACAACTGGCTTTGAAAGAAGCCGAGTTGATGGCCGACTGCAAAATTACCCGCGTCTACACCGGCATTACCGGCAGCCATATTCGCGGTATCAACTCCAGCGGCATGGTGGCAGTGAAAGACCGCGAGGTCACCCCCGCGGATGTTGCGCGCGTAGTGGAGACAGCCAAAGCGATCAATATCTCCAACGACCAGCGTTTGCTCTTGGTGGAGCCGCAAGAGTTTGTCATTGACGGGCAAGATGTGCGCGAACCCATTGGCATGAGCGGTATGCGGCTAGAGGCCAAAGTGCACATCGTTACCGGCGCACAGAGCGCTGCCGAAAACATCATCAAATGCGTGCGCCGCTGCGGCTTGGAGGTCGAGCAGCTCATGCTCAACCCGCACGCCTCCAGCCAGGCGGTGCTGACAGATGATGAAAAAGAGCTGGGTGTGGCGATGGTAGATATTGGCGCTGGCACGACCGATGTTGCCATCTTCACCGGTGGCGCTATCCGTCATACCGCCGTCATTCCGATAGCGGGTGATCTGATTACCAGTGACATCGCTATGGCGCTGCGCACGCCCACCAAAGATGCAGAAGACATCAAAGTAGAAAGCGGCTGCGCCAAGCAGTTACTGGCTGATCCACAAACCCAGGTAGAGGTACCCGGCTTGGGCGACCGAGGCCCGCGCATGCTGGGCAAGCAAGCTTTGTCGGGCGTGATTGAGCCGCGTGTGGAGGAAATCTACTCCCTGGTGCAGCAAGTCATTCGCGAGTCGGGTTACGAAGAAGTGCTGTCCTCTGGCATTGTGATTACAGGTGGCAGCGCGGTCATGACCGGCATGGTCGAGTTAGGTGAAGACATATTTTTAAAGCCCGTGCGCCGTGGCATGCCAAAGTACAACAGCGCGCTGTCGGACATGGTGGCGCAATGCCGCGCAGCGACCGTGATGGGGCTACTGGAGGAGGCACGGATGGCACGGTTACGCGGCTTCAAAGTCGCTGCCAAGAGCGGCTCAGTGAAGACTGCCTTTGGACGCTTCAAAGACTTTGTCGTGGGGAATTTCTAACATGTTCAAGAAACTCTACATGGCCCGCGGTAGCCCACCCAGATGGCCTGGCAAAGATCCCGGCCGAATCGACAGCTCCTGACGGGGCTAATCAGTAAATACAAAAAGTCAAGTATCAAAAATTTTAGGCAACTGCAATAAACGAATGAAGGAGAATTGAAATGGGTATCGAAATGATCGAAGTTGAAGAGTTTAATTTGGGCACACAAATCAAAGTGATTGGTGTGGGCGGCGGCGGCGGCAACGCCGTGGAGCACATGATTGCACGCAGCGTGCAAGGCGTGGAGTTCATTACCGCAAACACCGACGCGCAGGCGCTCTCGCGCAGTGCGGCGCACAAAACCATCCAGTTGGGCACTAGTGGACTGGGCGCGGGCAGCAAGCCCGACAAAGGCCGCGACTCAGCGCAAAGCGCCGAGGACGACATTCGCTCAGCCATTGACGGTGCGCACATGCTATTTATCACCGCCGGTATGGGCGGCGGCACGGGCACGGGCGCCGCGCCCGTGATTGCGCGCATCGCCAAAGAAATGGGTATCCTCACGGTCGGTGTGGTGACCAAGCCTTTTGAATGGGAGGGCGGGCGCCGCATGACCAATGCAGACAACGGTCTGGCGGAGCTGGAGGCGAATGTGGACTCCTTGATCGTGGTACTCAACGAAAAGCTGCTGGATGTATTGGGCGACGACATTACCCAAGACGAGGCTTTTGCGCATGCCAACGACGTATTGAAAAATGCAGTCGGCGGCATTGCTGAAATCATCAACGTGCCAGGCCATGTGAACGTCGACTTTGAAGATGTGCGTACGGTGATGGGCGAGCCAGGCAAGGCCATGATGGGTACCGCCGCGGCCAGTGGCCCTGACCGCGCGCGCATCGCTGCTGAGCAAGCAGTGGCTTGCCCGCTGCTGGAGGGCATTGACCTGTCAGGTGCCAAAGGTGTGCTGGTATTGATCACCGCCGCCAAGGGCTCGCTTAAGCTGAGCGAATCCAAACTGGCGATGAACACCATCCGCGCTTATGCTTCGCCTGATGCGCATGTGATCTACGGAACTGCCTATGACGACAGCTTGGGCGAAGACATTCGCGTCACCGTCGTGGCCACAGGCTTGTCGCGCCAAGGTATGCGCCGCACGGCACCACCATTGCAAGTGCTGCGCACTGGCACCGATAACGTGCCGTTCCATGTACCCACAGTGAATAATGTAGTGGGCCAAGGCTCCGTGACTGGCGGCGGTAACGGTATGGGTATGGGTGCCGCCCAACCAGACTACAACGGTATGGCTGTGCCTAGCGTGTGGCGCACTAACCGCACGCAAGCCGCAGCCAAGGTCGATGCGCTGTCTTCCGGTGGAATGGACGATTTTGAAATTCCGGCATTTTTACGCAAACAAGCGGATTAATACTGAAATCGCTCCACATATGGAAAGCCCTTGGATTACTCCGAGGGCTTTTTTCATGGCCCCGCTTAGAATATGCCTGTGTTACAACAAAGAACTCTCAAATCTCTGACCAAAGCAGTGGGCGTTGGCGTCCACAGTGGCCAGCGCGTAGAGCTGACCCTGCGCCCCGCCCAGCCCGATACCGGCATTGTTTTTCGGCGCGTGGATTTGCCAGAGCCAGTGGATATTCCTATATCGGCCCTGTCCGTAACCGACACGCGCATGGCCACGACCGTCACCGCCCATGGCACCAAGGTGCAAACTATTGAACATTTCATGTCGGCCTGTTCCGGGCTGGGTATCGATAATTTGTATGTCGACATCACAGCTGAAGAAGTACCCATCTTGGATGGCTCGGCCGCGTCCTATGTTTTTTTACTTCAAAGCGCAGGCATTGCGCTGCAAAATGCGCCCAAACGTTTTATCCGTGTGCTTAAAACCGTCGAGGTTCGCCAAGGCGACGGCGTGCATACCAAGTGGGCGAGGTTAGAACCGTATGAGGGCTACAAACTCGGCTTTGAAATCGAGTTCAACCACCCCGCTGTCGATTCCACCGGCCAACGGGTCGAATTCGATATGTCTACAGGCAACTACAGCCGCGACATTGCCCGCGCCCGTACCTTTGGGTTTACCCGGGATGTCGAGGCCCTGCGCGCCAACGGCTTAGCCTTAGGGGGCGGGTTGGACAACGCCATCGTGATGGACGATTACAAAGTACTCAATACCGGTGGCTTGCGTTATGACGATGAATTTGTGAAGCACAAAATTCTCGATGCCATGGGAGACCTGTACTGCTTAGGCAAACCTTTGCTGGCCGCTTATTCAGCGTTTCGCTCCGGCCACGCCATGAACAACATGCTGCTACGCGAGCTTCTGTCACGCCCTGATGCCTATGAAGTGACCAGCTTTGAAGACGAGCGCCGTGCACCCGCTGGCTTTGCCCAGTTGGCACGTGCTTGGTAGCCGCTACAAAGGTAAGCTTGTGGCGAGTCCCCCTGTGAAACCTGGATCTGTGCCTGCGCAGCAGGCGCGCCTTATTTTGCAAACACCACTATCGGACGACGAGGCACAGATGTCCACGTTGCGGCTGAGCCGCGAGCTGACACCCACCACAGAATCCGGCCTCGACCGCGACGCAGCCCAGCAAATGTGGGAGACCTTACAGCTCAAACCCGAAGACATCATGGCGGGCCGGTCCCAACTGCGAGAGGCCATTGCCACAGGACAAGCCGCCACCCAGCAAGCGCAAGCTGCCCGGGCAGAAGTTGGGCAACTGCAAGCCAAGCTGCAACATTTGGAAGATACACGGTGGCAACACCCGGCAGTGTATGGCGCAAGTGCAGCCCTACTGGGTATGGGATGGCTGTGGCTGTCAGAGAGAAAAAAACGCATTGCAGCCCAACACCATGCCGACCTGTTGCAGACCGAAGAAGACAGTGTATTGGCGATGCCCGAAGGCCCCTCGCCAACATCTCGTCCATCTGTCATCGAGCCGCAACTGGGCCTTGCATCGCCCAGCGGGCCTTCTGCAGCCGCCGCATCTGCAGCTTCCCGTGCCCAGCCGATCGCGGACCCGATAGCCCAGCACATTCGACCGGAAGATTTATTACCCTACATTGCACCTGACAAAGCGGTAGCACCTGTGTTCGAATCCCCCCCGCCATGGTGGAAATTTGGTAAACGCAAAGCTGCTGGAAAATCTCGTCGGGGTGCTTTGTCCGGCACCGGCCTGGATTCATCTGAAACCTACAACAGCACCCAAACTCAGCTTTCTCACTTTGATCTGGAAGCATATGAAGGAACCTCAGAATTAGCAGATATGGACACCTCAGAGGTGACTGCATACGATAGTGAGCTAGCCCATGTCGAGCTATTCACGCCATCGCGGCGTAAAGGCACTTCCGCAGATGACGCAATGGGCCATCTGCTGGAACTTCGCATGGCGGTGCAAGCCCTGGTGGTGCTGGGCAAGCCTTCAGCCGCACTCAAATTGCTGGCCCAGCATATTGACGAGATGCCCAACACCTGTGCTTGGGCCTATATGGAGTATCTAGATTTGAGCTCTATCGTGGGGCAACGTGACGCGTTTGAATCCATGCGCAAACGATACCGCTTGCAGTTCAATCGATTGGCTCCCTACTGGATGGAACCCAACGGGTCGGTGCAAGGACTGGAAAGCTACGAGCGGGCCATGGCGGATTTATGCGCGGCATGGCCATCGCTGGAGCGTGCCAAGGAGTTGATTACCACTTGGCTACAAGGCACACTGCACGCGCGCCGCTTATTCCAGCGCCCTGCCTACCATGACTTGTTCGATTTGTATGAAATGCTGGAATACTTTGACGATGAGCCTTCTAACGCGCAGGATTTTGTACAGACGGTGAGCTTGCTAGAGCTGGATTATGAATTTGCAGTCGAGGTTAAAATTCAACCGCAAACGGCTGAAGATACGCTCAGTGCGGTTCCCACCGTCAAAACGGGCGATTTTGATGTGGACTTCAATCTTTCCCTTGGCGCCACCGACATGGGCGCGCTGTCACCTGTTCCCGATTCCCCTCAAGCGGCCAGACTCCACTAAGCCGTGGTTATTAAATAAACTTCATGTACGTACTTTTTGAAGAAGGCGGCAAGTTCCTTGCAGGCCGCGTGCTCTCGCAGGCAGAGGCTTCCCTGCAAGTTGAGCTTGACTCAGGTAAACGCGTCAAACTCAAGTCTGCGCTGGCCTTGCTGCATTTTGACAAGCCCACACCAGCCGATATGCTCGCAGCAGCCGCTGCGCTGGCCCAAGACATGGATGTGAACTTGGCGTGGGAATGCGCCGCTGAAGATGAGTTTGCATTTGCTGATCTGGCGCATGAATATTTCAGCGCCAAAGCCACCAGCCTGGAGCTGGCCGCTGCGCTGATGTGCCTGTTTAACGCTCCGCATTACTTTCGCCGCGCAGGCAAGGGCCGGTTTAAAAAAGCCGGCGCTGACATTGTGCAGCAGGCTCTGGCCGCCATAGAGAAAAAGAAAGCTGTCGTCGCCCAAATCAGCGCTTGGGCTGGCGAGCTGGGCGCGGGACAAACGCCCCAGGCCATCCGCGACCAGCTGTACAAAATACTTTTCAAACCCGACAAAAACGCGCCCGAATACAAGGCCGTAGTCGAAGCCTCGCGCGCCACCCACATCCCGCCACTTGAGCTGCTCAAACAAGCCGGTGCCATCGGCTCGGCCTACCAGTTCCACTGGCAGCGCTTTTTGTTTGACCAGTTTCCTAAAGGCACGGGCTTCGCAGCATTGGAGGCGCCGGCTATCAAAGATGCGCTGCCGTTGGCCACTGCGCAAGCCTTCTCTATCGACGACAGCAACACCACCGAAATCGACGATGCACTGAGCGTGCAGGGTCTGGGCAGCGGCAAAGTGATCTTGGGTATCCACATTGCCGCCCCCGCCTTGGCGATTGCACCGCAAAGCGCCATTGACAAGGTCGCCCGCGAACGCTTGTCCACCGTCTACATGCCCGGCAACAAGGTGACCATGCTGCCCGACGCTGTGGTGCAAAACTACACCTTGGCCGAAGGACGCGATTGCCCAGCCGTGTCGCTGTACGTCACCATTGACGAAGCTACCCTGACCATCCAAAGCACCCATACCTTGCTCGAACGCGTGCCTATCATCGCCAATTTGCGCCACGACGTGCTGGACACAGAAGTGACTGAAGAAGCACTTGCTAATGTAGAAGATTGGAAGGAAAAAGATGGTAAAACGCCTTTACCA
The DNA here is from genome assembly GCA_043777795.1 of Polaromonas sp. GTDB lineage: Bacteria > Pseudomonadota > Gammaproteobacteria > Burkholderiales > Burkholderiaceae_C > JAAFIP01. The sequence continues at coordinate 6,738 of JAYWHJ010000006.1, forward strand.
TTGCGCGAACAGCTATCATTTTTACACCGTTTGGCGCAGCACCTGAAGGCTGGCCGTGAAGTGGTGCGCGGCAAACCCGAGACTTTCAACCGACCCGATTACAACTTCCAGGTTAAATCCACAGCTGGCGCCAAGCCCGGCGACTTACAAGGCAACGAGCCGGTCGACATCAGCACCCGCCGCCGGGGTGCCCCACTGGACCTGATCGTGGCCGAAGCCATGATTTTGGCCAACAACACTTGGGGCCAGTGGATGGCCAGCCTGGGCGTACCTGCCATTTACCGCAGCCAAGCCAGTCTGGCCCCGGGCGTGAAGGTACGCATGGGCACCAAGGCCCTGCCCCACGCTGGTATCGGCGTGCCCAGCTACGCGTGGAGCACATCGCCCCTGCGCCGCTATACCGACATGGTGAACCAATGGCAGATCATTGCGTGCGCGCGCCACGGCAGCACGGCGGCCCTGGCCGCGCCCTTCAAGCCCAAAGACTCCGAGCTGTTTGCAATCATTTCCAGCTTTGACGCCGCCTACACGGCCTACAACGGCTTTCAAAACGGCATGGAGCGCTACTGGACACTGCAATACATCCAGCAGCGCCAGATCAGCGAGATCGTGGGCGTGGTGTTCAAAGAGGGCATGGTGCGTGCTGACGATCTCCCGCTGGTGCTGCCCGTACTGGGCACCATGGACGTACCGCGCGGCACCAAAGTGCGGGTCAAACTGGGCGAGATCGACGAGATCACGCTGGATATCTCTGGCACCCTGATCGAGCGGCTAGACGCCGTGCCAGTGGCGCAGGCCAACCCTGATGAAGACGACGACAACGACATGGCAGGGCCCATTGCTATTGCAGTCGATGTATCAGGGGATGACGCGCCTGGCCAGATTGGCGATAATCAATCCCCGTGAAGTTCCTGCAAAACCTCAGTACTTTGTCCATCGCATTGGGCGTGTCCGTCTTGGTACACGCTGCCCTGGTGACGGTGCGTTTTGTAGACCCTGAGCGGTTTAACCGAATTTTCCAAGACTCGCCGCTGGAAGTGATTTTGGTCAATGCCAAATCCACCGAACGTCCTGAAGTGGCCAAGGCCATTGCCCAAGCTTCTTTGGCTGGCGGTGGCGATCTGGACAAGGGCCGGGCCACCACCCCCCTGCCACCCAGCGCTCTCAGTGAAATTGGCGATGCCATGGAAGACATGCAGCGCAAAGTAGAGGCCTTGCAATCGGAGCAGACGATGTTGTTGGCCAGTGTGAAAAAAGAACTGGCCAGCATACCCAAGCTGGACCCTCGCAAAGCAGCCCCCAATACCGAAGCTGCCACGCAAGAAGAAAAACGCCGTCAATTGCAGCGCCTGCTCGCTGAGATTGAAAAACGTATCAACGAAGAAAACTCCAGACCCAAAAAACGCTACATCAGCCCCGCTACACGCGAGGAAGCGTATGCCGTGTACTACAACACCTTGCGTCAAAAGATTGAAGACCGTGGCACACAAAACTTTCCCGAAGCTGCAGGCAATAAGCTCTACGGCGAGTTGACCATGATCGTCACCGTCAACCACGATGGCCGCGTGATCAGCACGCAAGTCGTGGAAACCTCAGGCAACCTCACTTTGGATCGACGCGCCCAGACGATTGTCAAAAACGCAGGTCCGTTCGGCCATTTCAACGACGGCATGCGCGCACGCGCTGACCAAATCGTCGTGGTGTCACGCTTTAAGTTCACCCGCGACGAGACGCTTCAAACCATCAAGCTCCCCGCGTCCTGACCATGAAACGCACCATCGTCCGTTGGGGCCTGCTGGTGCTACTGGCTTTTGTCGCACTGCAATTGTTTTTTGTACTGCGCATCGCTACCATGCTGGTGGTTGATCCCCAGTCCACCAGCTTTGAACGCTCCGAGGCATGGCGCGTGCTGCGAGAGCCCGACAAGCCCTTCGCATGGGGACAGCAATGGGTAGACTACGCGCAAATAGCGGATCCTTTGAAACGCGCAGTGATAGCCAGTGAAGACAGCGATTTCATTTACCACGGTGGCGTGGAGTGGGACGCGATCGAAAAAGCCTGGCAGAGAAACGCCAAAGCCGAGGCCCAAGCCGTCAAACGCAGTCGCAACGGCAAAATCCGCACACCTAAAATTGTGGGCGGGTCCACCATCACGCAGCAGTTGGCTAAAAATTTGTTTTTATCGGGTGAACGCAATTTGCTGCGCAAAGGCCAAGAGTTTGTGTTGACTGTCGCGCTAGAGCTGTTTTTACCTAAGCAACGTATTTTGGAAATTTACCTCAACAGCGTCGAGTGGGGTGAGGGCATTTTTGGAGCTGAAGCTGCCGCCCAGCATTACTTTCGAAAGCCTGCTGCCAAGCTCAGCAACTACGAAGCAGCGCGCCTGGCCGTCATGCTGCCCAGCCCCAAGAGTTATGAAAATACCTTCAACGCCAGTTACCTGCGTAACCGTGCGCAGACCATCATGGCGCGCATGGCGGATGCCGAGTTGCCTTGACTCAATTGGAGAGCTTGGCTGCTTTTGTACTGGATCAGGTCGGCGGCACTACTTCAGCTACGCGGCTGTCCCCCGTGCCGGCCTAGGGCCGGCGACTTCTCTTTTATGCCGCTACGCTGAAGTAGTGCCGCCGACCTGATCTGACCAGTGTGGTTGGCGCTCCACCGCCTGAGCGTACAAACACCCAGAGCAAAAAAAGCAAGTAATGCAAGCGACACAGCAAGCCCTCAGCATACAAAGCGCATGAGTGGATACAGATAAACTCTCCCACACGCCTCAGACGTAAACACCCAAGAAAGCCCCACACCATGCGCATCCCCGACTGGAACCAAGAAGCCCACCCCCAACCCACCGAGCTGGTAGACGCCATCAAAGCGCGCCGTGGCGGCGAGCTGATCAACTTGGACAAAGCCTTGCTGTGGAGCGAGCCTCTGGCACGCGGCTGGAACGTCTACTTCAAAGCCGTGCGCACCGAGCTGCCCACCAGCCGCAAACTGCGCGAGCTAGGCATCTGCACCGTCGCCCTGCTCACCGGCGCCGCTTACGAGTACCACCACCACGCGCCCGACTTCTTAGCCGCTGGCGGCACGCAAGCCGAGCTGGACGCACTGAACGCCCATGTAGCCCCATTTATTAATGGAAATAAGCCTCTGGCGCAATTAATCATTGCGGGAGCAGCTATAGAAAACATAGTAATTCAGTACGCTAGCGAGATGACCCTGCACGTCAAAGTAGCCGACACCACCTTCGCTGCGCTACAAAAGCACTTCGACACCACGCAGATTGTGGAGCTCACCAGCGCGATTGCCACCTACAACATGGTGGCAAGGTTTTTGGTGGCGCTGGGCGTGTCGCCGGAGTAGGTTTTTAGACTCACGCTGAGTTGTTTTCAGTTGATAAAAATTAGCCAATATGTACAGCGACTACTGTGCAGACTTTGCTGACACTGTGGTGCCCGCTGACAGTGACGGTAGTTAGGTGTTCGTGCACGATGTTTTCCGATCCTTGGCTCAATCGTTGGTTGCCCTTAGTGCTGGAGCGCGCGCGCTCGGACCCCGCGCCCTAGATTGGTTGTGGCTATGGGGATGACATCGCCGCTCTTGCCGATGCAGGGTTGAAAGTCTATGCGTTTGATCTGTCTCTGATTGTAGTTGGCATCGCCACAGCCCGAGTACCGTCTGCCGTGGTGGCGTGTCGCGATATGCGAGACACATTCTCCGATCAAGCCCGCAACTTGGGCGTCATCGTCGCTAGCCCATCCCTGCGCTACTTTGATGGGTCCGCGACCGGAGCGATGATCCAACGGATTCGCTCGATGTTGCGCCCGAGTGGTATCTTGCTCTGTCGGCTCAACTCCGTTCAGGACCACAACTTCGGAGCCAGCGGACATCCAGAGCTCGAACCAAATTTTTTTCTGGTGAAAGGCGAGCCCAAACGGTTTTTCGACGAGCCTTCCATAAAGTCGCTATTTTTTGAAGGCTGGAACATACTTTCGCTGGAGCATTTTGTATCGGAGAAATACGCCAAGCCGAAGGCGCTGTGGGAAGTGGTGCTCGAGCGCAAAGACGCCTAGGTCGCCATGATCCGGGCAACCAGTCAGGCGGAAGGGCTGTTCAAACCCGTCTAAATAGTGTCACAGGCTGGGTTCTTCTCGATGGTAATTTTGGAGAAATGCGCTCGGTACATACGATGGCCTTGTGCAATCTGCGTTCACTCGTGTTTTCGTAAAAATTTGGCAGGGAGATAACCAACCCTGAATGCAGCTTGGTCGCAGACAACCGTTCAACCGCTATCGACTCCACCACTAGACCGCGTTGCGCAAACCGCCCTAACCCCTGCCCTCTTCCACAAGAGGGAGAGGCAGCAAGAAGATCAGTCCGCCTTGATGCCGTTGTCCTTCACCACCTTAACCCAGATATCTATCTGCTTGTCAATGTACGTCCGCGCCACCTCAGCCGAGCCGCCTACGATGTCGATGCCTTGCGCGTCCAGCTTCTTGGCGAGATCGGGGGTCTTCAAAGCCTTGTTCACTTCCTCATTCATGCGCTTCAAAATCTCTGGCGGAGTTTTGGCAGGAGCAAGAATAGCCCACCAAGCCGGTGCGTCAAAGCCCGCAATACCGCTCTCTGCCATCGTGGGCACGTTGGGCAAATCGGGGCTACGCTTGCTGGTGGTGACGACCAGGGGGCGCATGCGGCCGCTGTCGATGTGAGGCTTGGTGACGAAGACCGAGCCGATGGACAAAGGCACATGGCCTGCGACGGCGTCGTTCATCAGTGGGCCTCCGCCTTTGTAGGGGATGTGCTGCCAGTCCAGGCCGTTGCTTTTGCCAATCAAGGCCATGGCCAAGTGGCCTAGCGAGCCACTGCCGATGGTGCCGTAGCTGACGTTCTTCTTGGCCTTGGCAGCCGCCACTACATCGGCAAAAGTTTTGTATTCGCTGCCCACGTTCGTGGCCAGCACCATCGCGGCGGTGCCAATCAAGGCGATAGGCTCCAGGTCTTTGCGGGTGTCAAAACTGATATTGGGGATCAACGCAGGGTTGACCGCATGCGTGTCAAACACCACCGCGTAGGTGTAGCCATCGGCTGCGGCTTGCGCCACTTGGGCGGTGCCAATAGCACCAGACGCACCGCCTTTGTTCTCTACGATCACGCTTTGGCCCAACTGCGTTTGCAGTTGCTGCGCCAGAATACGGCCCACCTGGTCAGTCGAGCCACCTGGCGGGAACACCACCACCAGTTTGATCGGCTGCTTGGTAGGCCAGGCTTGCGCCAGGGCGTGCAGAGGGAAAGCGCAGGCAGCCGCCACGGTCAAAGCTAAAACCCAAATTTTCTTCATACGGTTTCCAGTAAAAATAGTCAGCAAACAGCCCCTCGAAAATACTTGGGGTGTGCTGTGGTCAACCCGATGACATCCAGCCTTGTTGACAGGCCAATTCTACGGACGCCCGTTTGCGCACTAGACGGTATTTTTACGTATCCATTTTTGCTGCATCCAGCGTATGAATCCGCGCGCCATGCGGTTGTCTGTGATGACCGAGCCCTTCTGCAACACCTTAGGCGTCTCGGCTAAATGAAAGCCGTCAAACTTCTCGTTGCTGCCGCCCATGCCCACCAGCGGCCAGTGGCGACGCGCGGTGGGCGCTGCACCGTCGATCTTTAAGCAAGCACCGCTGACAAACGCGGCTGCCGGTGACAGCAGGTAGCAAATGGCACTGGACACCTCGCTCTCGGTGCCCAGGCGCTGCAAGGGCACGTCTTCGTGGATACGGCGAATCAGCGGGCTCATGATGGGTGGGTATTTGTCCATGCCGCTGGTGGCAATAAAGCCCGGGGCCACCGCATTGGCGCGGATGGGGGCCCACTCCAGCGCCATGGTCTCGGTAAGCGACAGCATGCCCGCGCGGGCCGCGCCGCTGTGGCCCATGCCGGGTACTGCGCCCCAAATGTCCATGATGATGTTGACGATAGCGCCCGATTTTTGCACCCGCATGGCTTGGTTGTAACACTCGCGCGCCATCAAAAATCCGCCAGTTAAATTGCTGCGCACCACCGCGTCAAAACCCTTGGCGCTGATGCGGTGCAGCGGCGACGGAAACTGCCCGCCCGCGTTGTTCACCAGAGCATCAATGCGGCCAAACCGCGCCACTATCTCGCCTACCACCGCTTTGACGCGCTCCTCATCCCGAACGTCGGCTACGTAACAAGCGGCCAAGCCGTGCGCCTGCTCTATCTCTTGCGCTACCGTTTGCAGCTTCTCTAATGTACGGCCCACCAGTACCACCTGCGCGCCCAGATTGGCCAGCTCATGCGCGGTGCAGCGCCCCATGCCCGAGCCTGCGCCAGTGATGACGATCACCTGACCCTGGAACAAACCAGCGCGAAAAATGCTTTGGTAAAGCGCAGCAGACGAAGACGGCGAAGGTGTGTTTGTCTCGGGCATTTCTTTAAACCTGGGTCACGCGCTCGGCCAACTGGGCCAGGCCGTCGAGCAAAGTCTGGGGTTTGACGGGTTTGGCCAATAGTATCAGTGCCTTGCGCTGCGCCGCCTCGCGCACATCGATACTGGTCTCGCCCCGTCATCAACAAGGCAGGGATGCGCATGGCCAGCAAACGCTCGGCCAGCTCCAGCCCGCTGGTGCCATAGGGCAGGCGCAAATCGCTGCGCATCAGCTGGGTAAAGCGCTTGGCAGTCGCCAGCCCCAAGCCAGCCCCTGCTAGCAGTCACGCTAGGGGTTGCTAGGCTGCACGAACTCCTCAAATACTTGGCCCTGTGAGGCGGTGGCAATGCCGGGGCCAGCGTCTCGCACTTGGATATTCCACAGCTTGCCCGCTGGACGCAACGCCAGCATCACCCGGCTGTCTTCGGACGAGAACTTGATGGCGTTATCCAGCATGTCGGCCAGCACCTGGGACAGCAGGCCCACCTCGAACACAATATAACGGGTGGCCACGGGCAAAATGGCCAGGCCTGCGCTCACCGCACCACGCCAGTTGTCTCCCGCGTACTGCATGGCTTTGAGCGCGCCCACCGTGACCAAGCAGGTAGTGAGCACACCCTGCATGCCCAGGTTGTTGGGTACATACAAAAAGTACGCCGCTAAGCCCATGCAGGCGATGTTGACCCAATACAAAAGCCGATAGCCATGGATGCCGCGCCGCAGCGGCCAAGCATGCGATACCCGGCGCGAATCTATTCAAAAAAATGCGCCCGACACCAGAACCAGGCCTAGGCCGGCTGGCTATCTTCATTTACTAGCCCATGCGCTGCGCCAACAGCCCTAGCCCATCTAGCAAAGTCTGCGGTTTAACGGGCTTGACCAGCAGTAACAAGCCATTGCGCTGCGCCGCCTCGCGCACCTGCACACTGGTCTCACCCGTCATCAGCAGTGCGCCTATGCGCATCTGCGTCAAGCCCACTGCCAACTCAAGCCCCGTGGTGCTGCCAGGCAAGCGCACATCGCAGGCGGCCAGGCAAGCACGGTGGGCCAATGGAATCGCCGCCAAAGCGCTGGTAGCGTGCAATACCGGCACATCCAGGTCTTTCATCAGTTGCATAATCGCCTGCGCCACCAGCAGGTCGTCCTCTACCAAAAGCAGCGCTTTGCCTGTGCTGCGCAGCACCGAGCGCAAGCTGCCAGGCACGGTCAACGGCTCAAGCGGCATGAGGGCTTGCGGTTGGCTTGGCATAAATCTGCCGCTGCGGGTGTATTCGTCGGCTTGCGGCCGCACCTTGGGTAGTAGCACCGACATGCAAGTGCCTGCGCCTGGGGCCGAGCGCAGGCTGAGCGTGCCGTTCATCATGCCCACAAAGCGCTTGGCAATCGCCAAACCCAAGCCCATCCCTAAGGCCCGGTCGCGCTCGGGGTTGTTCAGCTGCACAAATTCTTCAAACACCTTGGCCTGCTCGGCCAGGGCAATACCCGGCCCCGCGTCGCGCACCTGCACACACCAGTGCGCCCCCACGGGCCGCGCCGCCACCACAATGCGCGCGTCCTCGGGGGAGAATTTGATAGCGTTGTCGATCAAATTGGACAGCACTCTTTTGAGCATCAACAGGTCAGCCAGCACATAGCGTTCTGGCGGCACCATGGCCACCATGCGTATGCCTTTCTTCTCCGCCGCTGCGCTGTGCTGCACCACTAAGCCACGCACCAAGGGCGCAAGGTCTACCGTGGCCAGCTCTACCTGAAGGTTGCCGGCGTCCATGCGCGTGAGGTCCAGCACCTGGGAGAGCAAGTCGTCCAGCGCCTGCCAAGAGTGGTAAATGCCCTCTACCGCCTGCTTGTCGCGCCCCTCTTTTTGACTTTGCAGCAAGGGGGCCAGGTATAGGCCAATAGCGTGCACGGGCTGGCGCAGGTCGTGGCTCACAGCGGCAAAAAATCGCAGCTTGGACAGGCCTACTGCGGCCACAGTTTCGGCAGCTTCCTCTGCGCGTTTGCGCAGTTGCACCTGTTCCAGTAGCTGGGTGTGCTGTTTATGCGCCATCATAGCCAAAGCAAGACTGATCATGCATGCTCCGATGCCAAGCAAAGTATTGTCCGTAGTGCCCCTAGAGAAGTGCCAAATGGCCAAAGGAATCATCACCAGCGCTGCACTGACAACGCCGCGCCAAGCGTCACTTCGTCTCTGAAGCACGCTCATCGCTGCTATAGCCACCATGCACACGTTGAGCACGCCTTGCATGTTCACATTACCTGGTACGTTAAGAAAAAATACGGCGGAGCTCGCACATGCCATTTGAAGCCAGAAAAATCCTCGGTCTGTCCATCTGCGTTGGCTGGCAGATTTTTGCAAAAAACGCGCTCCGGAGCATGCCCACATATGCAGCAAACTGCTCACAAACATCAAGACCAACCACGTGGCTGGCATCCAAGTCGGTAAAAACGGTATGAAGTAAACCGCAATGGTAGCTTCACCCAATCGCATTAAAACCACCCAGCTCCATCTGGGCAAGGTCGAACGTGAGTCGGCTGGCCTTCGCCCTGCGACATCGGACATCAGCCCATCCCCTGCAGAGACTGTGGCCGCGACCGATGCTTTTTGTCCAGATAAGTCTCGCTGCTCACTCATCAAAACGCGCCGCTTGGGTACGGTTGTTGACCTTGAGAGACTTGAAAATCTCGCTCATATAGTTTTTTACCGTCCCCTCCGACAGACCCAGCTCGTGGGCAATCACCTTGTTGCTCTTGCCCTCGCGCAGCAGGGCGCGCACCGCGGCCAAGCGCGGGGCCAGCAGGTCGGGGCTGCGCGCCGCCTCGGGCGCGGCGTCACTCACCTCTCCAATCTTGTCGCGTGCCAAGGCGGCTTTTAGCGCTATGTGCATACACGCGGCGCTGCCATTTTTGGGCACAAAGGCATACACCGTGGGCAGCAAAAGCGCCTTGCGCACTACGTCGGGCGAGGAATAGGCTGATACGATCACCAGCGGCAACTTCGGGTGCAGCTTGGCAATAGCCTGCAGCCCGTCGCCCTGCTCTGCGCCCGGCATATGCAGGTCTACCACCGCTGCGGCAAGCTGGTGGTGCGCCTGCAGCTGGGCCCGCAGGCTGGCGTAGTCTTTGGCCTCCACAAAAGACAGCCCAGAGTCGAACTGGCCAATCAGCAGCTTGAGCCCTTCACGCACCAGCTGGTGGTCATCGGCAATTAGTATTTTCACAGTCTCGCCACTTTGTTAGTTACACATCCGCCATGATAGACGCGCAGCGCGCGCGGCACCAGCTGTCTTTAGTCATCTGCCTTTCGATGGGCTACTGCGATACAACCGCACCCTAGCGCTGCGTTACGCCCTTTCACTTGCTATTACTATAAGAGCTGCTACCGCATTATTTTATTGAATTGCAGGGCAATTGGTATATTAAAAACAGTCAAAATTGCTGCTGCAGGAAGCGTTTTCTGAACCGCCCAGCGCCACGCTGGTATTCGTACTGCCCGGATCGACCAAGTTGCCCGGGTCAGTAGTGAAGGCAACCCACTTACCATCCTTAGACAATGAAACACGCTCACCCTGCCCAATCGGGATATCGCCGATGCCTTGTGGCGCTGTGGCACCAACGCTGGCGCGCACCACGCTGCCGTTGGTGGTCTCCACAACGAATACGTCTTGCAGCCCATTGCTGTCGTCAGCCACCAAAATATGCTTCACGGTCAAGTTATTCGTTCTCTATTTTTATGTAACTAAGATTAAGACGACTAAGTAGGGGTTATTATGAGTACTTAAAAACTACATTTTGTATCTAATTTGGTGCATAGCGCGTCTAATTAATAAGGTGTAATTAGTTACGCGATTGCCACATGATGTAACCTCAAGCTATGGTAAGACCTTTGCACCAACTCCACGAAGCCCGCCCCCCTGCAGCGCTGCGCAGCGCTGCCACGGTGCTGCTTTTGCGCGACACCGCACAGGGCATAGAAGTGCTGATGACGCGCCGCTCGACGGCCGCCAGCTTTGCACCGGGGGCCTATGTGTTCCCGGGTGGAGGTATTGACGATTTAGACCATAAACACGCTCTAGCGCCCTATAGTATTGCGGGAGAAGCTACGCAATTAGTGGCGCGCCGCGCTACCCAAACGGATGCCCGCTGCGCCGAAGCTCTGGCCGCGATACGCGAAAGTTTTGAAGAATTGGGCCTGTTGTTGGCCCGCAAAAAAGACGGCTCTTGGTGCAGCCAAGCTGAGGTCAATGCACTGGAGCGCGACGCGCCTTTTTACGCCCAAATGCAAGAGCGTGGTTACACATTGGCAGCGGATTCGGTGTTTTTGCTGGCACATTGGATCACCGACCGCGACCTGCCGCGCCGCTTTGACGTGCCTTTTTTAGTAGCCCGTATGCCAGAGGGTCAAACGCCAGTGGCCGACGAGGCCGAGCAGTTTGCACCCGAATGGATACGCCCACAAGACGCGCTGGCGCGTCACGCAGCCAACGATTTTTTCATCATCTTTCCCACCATCCGCACGCTGGAGCGACTGCAAGCTTTTGGCACGGTAGACGCCGTGTTGCAAGCCTGCACCAGCGAGCAGCCACTGTGGACCAGTTGCCCGCGCGCGGGGTTTTTAAAAGGCAAAGAAGCCCGCTTTATGGAGCACGAGGCCCCGTTTGGCGAGTTGGCCATGGTGTGCCCCAGCGGGCAGATAGTGCACACACTGGACTGGCAGCACGAGTTTCCGGTGCCCCTGTTAGCGCATGTGATGCGCCTTACCGCACCGAACCCCGGCATGATGACCGGGCCAGGTACCAACACCTACATTATCGGCACAGCAGAAACCGGCTATGTGGTGATAGACCCGGGGCCCAACGACACGGCCCACATAAAGCGCATTTTGCAGGCCACGCAAGGCGATATCAACGCGATTGTGTGCACCCATTCGCATGCCGACCATTCCCCAGCTGCGCAGCCCCTGCAAGCGGCGGTGGTGGAGGCCACTAACACCGTGCCGGGCGATTTGATGGGCGAGTTTGCGCGGCATATATGCCCTATTTTGGGTATCCCCAGCGCACCCACCGCGCGCGATTCGGCTTTTTTTGACCCCGATATCACGCTACAAAATAATGAGCTTCTCTCGCAATATTTTAGAGGGTTACGGGGCAAAAACCCGGGAAAAATAACCGTCCAGGTCATCCATACGCCGGGCCATGCCGCTAACCACCTGTGCTTGGTGCTGCAAGAAGATGGCTTGCTCATCAGCGGCGACCATATCTTGAACGGCAGCACTACGGTAATTGACCCGCCCGATGGCGACATGACCGCCTACCTCGACTCGCTGGACACTTTGGCCCAGGCTTGCGACACCTACCAAATTGATTTCATCTTGCCCGCCCACGGCTATGTGCTGACGCAGTGCGACGGCGCGGACCACACGGGTGGAGCCAAGCGGGTGATTAGTGCACTCAAAGCCCACCGCCTGAAGCGCGAGGCCAAGGTGCTGGCCGCTATGCGCGCCAAGCCCGGCGCCAGCGTGCAAGACCTGGTGTCGTTGGCCTACGACGATGTGCCCGAGAAGTTATGGCCGGTGGCAGAGCGCTCGCTCACGGCGCACAAAGAGCGGATTGAAGCGCTGGGGTTGTTGAACTAGTTGCGTCCCGTCGAAAGGGTTCAGGCAAGTTTTTTAAGATTGCAGGCCGACGGTATGACCCAGCTGCGCGACTTTCCCACGTTGCAGCCTAGGGCCGCTGCCTGTTCATTGATGCTGCTGCGCTGACTACACCGGCGACCAGCTCCTGCGGCTTTGGTGAGCGATCCAACGCTATGCCTCAACCATCCCAATACGCAGCTCTGGCAGTTAGTGCGCGCAGCGCAGCGACATTAAGGAGGAGGCCGCAGGCCGGGGTACAGCCGCGCAGCTGTACCCACCAACCGCCAGAGCGAGCACAGAGACTTTGACAAGCGCTGAGACTCGGCCTGGCACCAAGAAGTTTGCGCGAAAGCGCTACGAATTTGCTAGCGCGTATAGCCCTCGCACACTCCCGAGTTGGAGCGCCCTTTGCATTCGCGCTTGAGTCGCCGGTCACGCTCTGAGCGATTTTCTGCTGAGCCATCATGGAAGCTGATGTTGCTTTTGGATTTTTTAGCCGCTTTTGTTTTGCGCGGTTTTTTTGAACCTGTCTCGCTTTTGGCGCTGAGGTTCATGGCACCACCAGGCAGCCAAACGGTAGCTGCTTGCGCACTACCAGCCATCACGAGCGATGCCGCGATGGCCAGCGTCGCGCTGGCCCATACAGTCCGAATGGATGTTGTCATGTGGCAACCCTTAAAAGTGGATGCCGCGCATCATCTGCTGCATGGCCACCGCCTCGGCGCTGAGCTGCGGCTTGGCCGACTTGTCGCCCTTGGCAGCCGATGAGTCTGGGAACATGCGAAAGCTCGTATTCATCACGATTTGCATGATGCGCGGGAACAGCGCGTGCAGCACCTGGCCGGTAATGCCCAGGCGGGTGGCGATGCGCACGTTTTTATAAATGCAGGCACCGGCCACCATGTCGGCGGCTTCTTCGGGCGACAGGGTAGGCACGTTTTTATAAATGTTGGTAGGCGCGATCATCGGCGTGCGCACCAGCGGCATGTTGATGGTGGTAAAGCTGATGCCTTGGTCAGAATACTCGCTACTGGCGCAGCGTGTCCAGGCGTCCAGCGCGGCTTTGGAGGCCACGTAGGCGCTAAAGCGCGGCGCGTTGGTCAGCACACCGATAGAGCTGATGTTGACGATGTGGCCTTTCTTCTTGGCCGTCATCGCGGGCAACAAACCCATCGTTACGCGGATGCAGCCAAAGTAGTTGAGTTGCATGGTGCGCTCAAAATCGTGGAAGCGGTCGTAGCTGTTTTCAATCGCACGGCGAATCGAGCGGCCGGCGTTGTTAATCAAATAGTCCACGCCGCCGTGATTGGCCAGCAGCTCTTTGACAAAGCGGTCGCAGTCGGCCATGTCTGCAATATCGGCTGCGTAGCAGACAAAGCTGTAGCCCTTGGCCTTGGCTTCTTTTTGAGCCTCGTCCAGCTTGTCTTGGTCGCGCCCGCAGATGATGGTGATGGCGCCTGCCTCGGCAAACTTGTGCGCGCTGGCCAGGCCAATGCCCGACGATCCTCCGGTGATGAGCACCACTTTGCCTTTGACGGTGCCTTTAAGGGAGCGGTCAATAAACAAATCGGGGTCCAGGTGGCGCTCCCAGTAGTCCCACAAGCGCCAGGCGTAGTCTTTCAGGTGCGGGCACTCGATGTTGGAGCCCTTCAGAATGATGTCCAAATCGCGCCGGTCAAAGCGTGTGGGGTAGTTGATGAAGCTCATCATGTCTTCCGGGATGCCCAGGTCTTTGAAGACCGCTTCTTTCACCCGGCGCACGGGCTTGACCGACATCAGTGTTTTGGTGACGCTCTTGGGGATAAATCCCAGCAGCGCGGCGTTGACAAACAGGTTCATTTTGGGGGCATGGCCTGCCTTACTGAAAATGTCCAGCACATCGCCTACGCGGTAGCCTTCAGAGTCCACCAGGTGGAAGCATTTCTTGGCGATCTGCGCCTTGTGGCTGATGAAGTCCAGACAGTTGACCACAAAGTCTACCGGCACGATGTTGACGCGACCACCTTCCAGGCCAATCATCGGCATCCACGGCGGCAACAGCTGGCGCATGCGCTGGATGAGCTTGAAGAAGTAGTACGGGCCGTCGATCTTGTCCATCTCGCCGGTTTGGCTGTCGCCCACTACCATGGCGGGGCGGTACACCGTCCACGCGCCCTTGTATTCTTTGCGCACAATTTTTTCGGACTCGTGCTTGGTGCGAAAGTACGGGTGGTCGTAGTTTTCAGCTTCGTCAAACATGTCTTCGCGGAACACGCCTTCATACAGGCCGGCTGCGGCGATGCTGGAGACATGGTGGAAGTGCCCTGCATCGATGGCTTTGGCCAAGTCCACCGTGTTGCGGGTGCCGTCAATGTTGACGGCAATCTGGCTTTCTTCGTCAGCGCCCAGGTCGTACACGGCGGCCAGGTGGTAGAAGTGGTCGATCTGGCCTTTAAGTTTTTTAACGTCGTCGGCAGAGACACCCAACTTTTTGCTGGTCAGGTCGCCAAACACGGGCACGGCGCGGGCCGCGCTGACGCCCCAGTATTCGCGCAGGCCGGCTACTTTTTTCTCACTCTCCTTGCGGATTAAAAAATGCACCACCGAGCCTTTGCGTTCGAGTAGCTTTTTAACCAAGCGTTTACCAATAAAACCGGTGGCCCCTGTAATGAAATACTGCATGCTGCGCTCCTGAAATAAATTATGCAAACAAAATACCGAGAGGTCCATTGTGCACAAAGGCGCCCAATGGGCAATTGCGCGTAAACCCGCGACCTTCGCCGGTAAAGCCCTTGCTCGCGCTGTTTAGAAGCTCGCACCTAAAAAGGGCGCGTGCTTAGGGGTACAGTTGACATGATTCTCGCCCAGTCCCGAATCAACTTCCATCATTTCTATACCGGAGCAACACAATGGTCACCAAAGTCAATAAAGCAGGCGCAGCCCCCAAGTCCACCCCTGACATGGCCGGTGGCCTCAAAGGCTCTGCGCAGCAAATTTGGCAAGCAGGTTTGGGCTCGTTTGCCAAGGCGCAGGGCGAAGGCGGCAAAATATTTGAAACTTTAGTGAAAGAGGGCCTGAGCGTGCAACGTAAAACCCAAGCTGCGGCCGAAGAAAAAATCTCTGAAGCCACCAACAAAATGGCCGGTATGGCCAGCGACATTTCCAGCAAAGCCACCAGCCAATGGGGCAAGCTGGAGGACATTTTTGAAGACCGCGTTGCCAAAGCTCTGAACAAGCTGGGCGTGCCCTCGGCCAAAGACATCGAAGCACTGATTGCCCGCATTGACGAGCTGAACAAGGCTGTGGCCAAACTCAGCGCCAAGGACCCTGCCCGCGCCAAAGCGGCCGCACCCGCTGTAGCCAAGCCCGTAGCCAAGAAGACTAGCAAAGCCACAGCAAAAACTGCCGCCAAGCCCGCCGCTAAAAAGCCTGGCGTGCGCAAAGCGACTTGATTCCGGTAGCCGCAAGCCTGTGGGCGCGGTAAGCGCCCTTTTTGCTGCCATTTTTTTATGCTGTTTGAGCCGTTAGCCGCTGAAAATATGGCGAGAGCAGCTATTTAATATATAGCAATTAACATCCCTCATCTTCATGCCCATGCCGTCCTCCACCATTGCCCGCTCCGCCCCATCGCCATCTGCCGCCAGCCCTGTCCGCCAGTCACAGGGCCCGCGCATCGCGTTGGCATTGGCCGGTGGCGGCCCGTTAGGTGCGATCTACGAGATAGGTGCGCTGTGCGCCCTGGATGAGGCCTTGGACGGCATTGACTTTACCCAGCTAGGGCATTACGTGGGAGTGTCGGCAGGCAGTTTTATCGCAGCAGCCTTGGCCAACGGCATGACGCCGCATGCCCTGTGCGCCAGCTTTATCGACAACGACCAGCCCATGGCCAAGGGGGAAGACAGCTCAGACAGGTTTGACCCCGCGTGGCTGATGCGCCCCGCCACCAGCGAGTTGTTGCGCCGCAGCATTATGCTGCCCGGCCTTCTGGCGTCAGCGCTGTGGCGCGCGACAGTGGGCGGCAAGTCGATCATCAGCGCGCTCGAATTGCTCGGCCCTGCCCTGCCCACAGGCATTTTCTCCAACGAAGAGATTGACACCCGTTTGGCCACCATCTTCAACAAGCCTGGTCGCACCAACGATTTTCGCCAGCTCAAAAGCCGCCTCACCTTGGTGGCCACCAATCTGGACAGCGCAGAGTCTGCGCCCTTTGGCCAGCCCGGCTGGGACCATGTGCCGATCTCGCGCGCGGTGCAGGCCAGCTCGGCCCTGCCCGGGCTGTTCCCCCCTGTGGAGATTGATGACCGTTACTACGTGGACGGTGCGTTGATCAAAACCCTGCACGCCACCGTGGCGCTGGACGAGGGCGTAGACCTGCTGCTGTGCCTGAACCCGCTGGTACCATTTGATGCCTCCAGCTTTACCAGCCCCATCATGCAGCGCGGTTTGCCCCAGCACAAGCAGCGCATTCCCCGCATTGCCGACGGTGGCCTGCCCGGCGTGCTGAGCCAAACCTTTCGCAGTATGATCCATTCGCGCATGGCGCTGGGCATGAAGCACTACGAGCGCAGCTACCCCGACACCGACATCATCCTGATCGAGCCCGACCACCGCGACCCGGAGATGTACCAGGCCAACACCTTCAGCTACAACCAGCGCCGCGCCATTGCCGAGCACGCGTACCAGCAAACCCGCCACATGCTGCGGGCGCGCAAAACCTCGCTCTCGGCCAAGCTGGGCAAGCACGGCATCACCATCAACTCCGAGGTGCTGGACGACACCAAGCGCCACCTGACCCAGCTACCCAAGCCCGCAAGTCGCCTAGGCCAGGCCATCGCCTCGCTGCAAGAAGTGATGGACGATCTGGAAACTTCGCTGCACACCCTCTCTGCCACATCAAAACAGCCTTTACCGCAATAAAATATTGCGGTAGAAGCTATTGAATATATAGCAATTGAAGTACCATCTACAGCGGGAGGTGCACCGCCAGTTGTGCTGCGGCAGCAACATCGGTTAGAGTGCAGTTCTACGCACACACCCCCTGCACAGATTGACCTCGCAAAAGCAAAGGCAAGCCATGGTAAAAAAAGCGCCGCGCCGCACGGCAGAACGCATTTTGGAAGTCACGCTAGAGCTGTTCAACCGCTTTGGTGAGCCCAATGTGTCCACCACCTTGATCTCGGCCGAGCTCAACATCAGCCCGGGCAACCTGTACTACCACTACCCCGCCAAAGACGAGCTGATCAACAGCCTGTTTGACAGATACGAGCGCGCCCTAAGCGAATTGCTCAACGCCAGTGACGGCGTGCGCGACGTGGAAGACGCCTGGTTTTTCATGCACACCCTATTTGAGCTGATCTGGCAATACCGCTTTTTGTACCGCGATTTGAACGACCTGCTGAGCAAAAACCGCAGGTTAGAAACGCACTTTCAATGGGTGCTCAAAAACAAAACCCGCAGCGTGCGCGCCATGCTGGACGCCATGAGCCGCAGCGGCGCGGTCAGCGTCGACTCGCGCGAGGTCGAAGCTACCGCTACCAGTATGGTGGTAGTGCTTACTTACTGGCTGAGCTTTGAATACGTGCGCGACCCGCGCAAAGCCCTGGAGCCCGAAAGCGCCCAAGCCGCCCTAATGCGCGGCGCCCAGCATGTGCTGAACCTGCTGGTACCCTACCTGGAAGCCGCGCAAAGGCAGCATTTGCTGGGCTTGGTGGAGACCTACAGCGCGAAGGCTACCGCCAGTTCTTAACAGACTGGACTAGCCGCCCAGATCAATGCTGGCCGCCAGCAGCACGTCACCTAGCGCCGCTGCGTCATAAGTGGTCACCAAGTAGGCCCGCGCAGTCTGCGCTGAAGCCTCTTGCAAAAGTTGCTTCACATAGGTAATCGACGGCTTGTCCAGAGCGGCAAACGGGTCGTCTAACAAAGCCAGCGCCGCGCCCGAGGCAAAGGCCGCTGCCAGCCACACTTTGCGTTTGGAGCCGGTGGACAGCATATACATGGGCTTGTGCAAGTGCTCGCTGAGCGACAAGCCGTTTGCCAGTGCGCTGACGGCCGGGTAGTCAAACTGCGGGTAGGTAGCGTGCAGCGAGGCAAAATAGTCGGTGGGCGAGAGGTGGTCAAAACTTGTGCTGCGCGGCTCTACCCAAAACACCTGCTGGCGGTATGCGCTGGGCTGGTCCTTCAAACGCACTTGGTTAACTTGCAGATCACCCGCCTGCGCAGCCAATTCCCCCGTCAGCAAGCGCAGCAGAGTGGTCTTGCCTGCACCGTCGCCGCCGCGCACCAGGCTTACTCCTGCTGGGGCATGCAGGGTCCAGCCCACGAACAAGGGGTGTTGGGGGTAGCCAAAATGCAAGTTGTCTACCTGCATGATGGCGGGAAGGGTAGGGAGGGAGTGGTCGATGGTGGGCCTGCTTTCGCTTGCTTTTGCTGGAGTACCTGCCTTCGATTGTAGAGAGCGCATCTCAAGTAACATGCACAGGCATGCCCATCGCCCCGCACAACGCACACACCCCATGGCACTTAGTCGCCTTGTTGTACACCGCTGGGCTGCTGGCGGCTTTGCAGTACGCCAAAATTGCCTTTATGCTGCCAGGCTTGTTGAGCGAGAGCGCCATGAGCGCGGTGCAGCAAGCCTGGGTGTTGTCTATTATTGGCATCGTAGGCGCGGTGGCGGGCACGTTTGCGGGGGCGGTGTGCCAAGCGGTGGGACTGCGGCGTACCTTGGTGTGGGGCTTGGCAGTGGGCGTGGCTGGGGCGGCGCTACCGCTGCTGGCCAGCCACTACGCCATGCTGCTGATGGCGCGGGTGGTGGAAAGTGTGGCGCACATGGCTATCGTGGTGGCGGTGCCTACGCTGATTCTGTCTGTTTGTGCGGATAAGGATCGCCCCAAAGTGATGGTGGTGTGGAGTTGCTACTTTACGGTAACTTTTATTTTGGCGGCGCTCACCCTGCCCCATGTATTGGATGCAACCGGTTGGCGCGGCATCGCGCTGCTGCACGCTGGGCTCATGCTAGTGGTGGGCGTGCTGTGCTTTGGCGTGCCTCGCGCTGTTGTACAGCACAGCAGCGTGGACGTGTCTGGCACAAGCTTGTTGCACGCGCAGTGGCGGCTATTGCGTCATGGCAAGCTGCTGGCTGTTCCGGCTACATTTTTTGGCTACACCTTGTTGTTTGTGGCCTTGGTCAGCGTGCTGCCCAAGCTCATGGGGCAGTCACCACAGGCAGTCGCTGCACTGGCCATGGCGTTGCCCGTCGCCTCACTGGTGGGTACGCTGCTGGCGCTCGGCGCGCTGGGCCAGGGCATCACCGGGCATCGGCTTGTGCGCCTTTCTGCGGCTGCGCTGGTGCTGGTGGGGCTGGGCTTGCTGTTTACGGTGCCACCCGGGCTGCTGGCGCACGGATTGGTGCTGCTGTGCTTTGTACTCTTGGGCACGCTGCCTGCGGGCATCGTGAGCTCGATCCCAGTGCTTTTCCAGCCAGACGACGCCGACATTACCTTGGTCAATGGCGGATTGGTGCAGTTTGGTAATTTGGGCAACTTTGTGGGCTCACCTATTCTGGCGGCTATGCTGCTTCAATTTGGCTGGGTCAGCATTGGCGCGTATGTCTTATTGGGAGCTTTGGTGGTCTCGATCTGCCTCATTTTTCTGCGCACTTATGCAGCGTCCGCGCATTCAGAATAAACTCATCTTATGACTACCCACCTCACCATTGATTTTGTATCCGACGTGTCCTGCCCTTGGTGCGTGATTGGCCTGAAGGCGCTGGACCAAGCGCTGGGCAAAGTAGGCGCTGATATCACTGCAGAGATGCGCTTTCAACCCTTTGAGCTCAACCCAAAAATGGGCGTCGAGGGCCAAGACATTACCGAGCACATTACCGAGAAATACGGTATGACCGAAGCGCAGGTGAACGCCAACCGCGAGAACATCCGCGCCCGCGGTGCGCAGTTGGGCTTTACCTTCAGCATGGGCAATGCACAAAATGGCAGCGCTGGCCGCAGCCGCATTTACAACACCTTTGACGCGCACCGCCTGCTGCATTGGGCCGAGCTGGAAGATTTGGGGAAGCAGCGGGCGCTGAAAGAGGCGCTGTTCACTGCCTACTTTACCGACGGCCAAAGCCCGGCATCGCACGAGGTGCTGGTGCAGCTGGCTAGCAGCGCGGGGCTGGACCCGGCGCGTGCCCGGGAGATTTTGGCGTCCGAAGAATTTGCCAGCGAAGTGCGCGAGCGCGAGCAGCACTACCAGGGCCTGGGCATTCGCTCGGTGCCCGCCATCATCATCAACAACCGGCATTTGATATCAGGTGGGCAACCTGCCGAGGTGTTTGAGCAGGCCCTGCGCCAGATTGCGGCTGCGGGCTGATACAGCAGCTAGGCATCTCACCCTGTGCTGAGCCGCTTGAGCAGCACAGCCATTGCACCCGCATTAACAAATGACACGCCCCATGTGCGCCACCTGTCTGCGCGCGCAGGCCAGTTGCATTTGCCACTGGGCAGCCCTCACAGCACACACAGTAGAGGTGCTGATCTTGCAGCACCCGATGGAGGTAAGCAACGCCAAAGGCAGTGCGCGCTTGTTACACCTGAGCTTGGCACACAGCCGCCTGGAAACAGGTGAAGTGTTTGAACCAGATACACTGCGCACATGGTTGACCGGGCCTTGGATGCCCCACGCATCTCCAAACTCAGCGCCTACACCAGGTCCTAAGCACGCCATCTTGTTGTACCCTGCGCACCCGGCGGGCGATGCGCTGAGCGTGGCGAGAGCTTCTGCACAAAGTTCCGTACCAGGCTCTGATGCCATCGACTCTGCAGCAATAGAGCCTGCTGCCCTGCAAGACCCTGCGCAACTGCGCCTGGTGGTGCTAGACGGCACCTGGCGCAAAAGCCGCAAAATGCTGCACCTCAACCCGCTGTTGCAACGCTTGCCGCGCCTGTCATTGGAAAACATGCCCGCCTCACGCTACCGTATTCGCAAAGCGCACCAATCCGATCAGCTATCCACACTGGAAGCGACCTGTGCCGCGCTGGCGCAGCTAGAACATAACCCTGCGCCCTTTACACCGCTGCTGGCGGCTTTCGACGGCTTCATAGCACAGCGTATGGCCTACCTACCCCGGTAGAATCTACCCACCATGTCATTACCACCCACCGAGTCCGCAGCCACCACGCTGGCTGCGCCTGTGCTGCGCCAAATGAAAGACCTGCCCGGCCCGCGCAGATGGCCAGTGGTAGGCAATTTGCTGCAAATCAAGCCCCAGCGTATCCACCAAAATGTGGAGCAGTGGTGCAAGCGGTTTGGTCCCTTGATGAGTTTGTATTTCGGCCCCAGGCTGGTGTTGGTGGTCGCCGATCACAACGCCGTCAATGCGGTACTGCGTGAGCGGCCCGGCCGATTTCGCAGGCCCAGCATCACTGCCAAGGTATCGACGGAATTAGGCGGACTACCCAATGTATTCATGGCGGAAGGTACGGACTGGCGCAACCAACGGCGCATGGTGATGGCGGGCTTTGCCCCCAAGGCCATCCGTGCGTACTTTCCGGCACTGGTGAATGTGGCGCTGCGCCTGCAGCGGCGCTGGGACACCGCTGCCCAGCAACGCCAGCAGATTGACGTGTCGAGCGACCTCAAGCGCTACACCGTAGACATCATTGCGGGGCTGGCGTTTGGCCAAGATGTGAACACCCTGGAGGCCGGTGATAACGTGATCCAGCAGCACCTGGACCTGATCTTGCCCGGCATCGCGCGGCGCAGCTTGGCCATCATGCCGTACTGGCGCTACTTTAAACTGCCGCAAGACCGCCAACTGGAGCGCAGCAGCGCGGCATTGCGCTCCGAGGTGTACGCGCTGATTGCGCAAGCTCGCCAACGCATGCAGGCCAACCCTGCCCTGATTGATAAACCCAGCAACTTGCTAGAAGCCATGCTGGCTGCGGCCGACCAACCTGACAGCGGTGTAGATAACGACATTGTGGCCGGCAATGTCACCACCATGCTGCTGGCAGGCGAAGACACCACCGCCAACACCATCGCCTGGCTGCTGTACCTGCTGCGCAGCAACCCGCACACGCTGCAAAAAGCCAAAGCAGAAGTCCGGCAACTATCACCCGACTGCGCCAGTTTTACGCTAGAGCAAATGGACGCACTGGTGTATCTGGACGCTGCTGTGCAAGAGGCGATGCGCCTCAAACCCGTGGGGCCATTCCTGCCGGTGGAAGCGATAGTGGACACCACCGTCGAAGACGTTCATGTACCCAAAGGCAGCTTGGTGTGGTGCGTGATGCGCCATGACAGCGTGGACGAAAAACACTTCCCCAACGCGCAGGCGTTTGCGCCAGAGCGCTGGCTTGCGCAGACTGTAGACAAGCAAGCCTCCACGCCATTTGGCGCCGGCCCGCGCACCTGCCCAGGACGCTATTTAGCCTTACTGGAAATTAAAGTCGCAGTAGCCATGCTATTGAGTCGTTTTGAGATCGACAGTGTAGACACCGCAGACGGCCAAGAACCGCAGGAGCTGATGGCCTTTGTCATGTCACCCGTGGGTTTGCGCATGCAACTGAGTTTGAAGCCTAATCAGCCTCCAGCGCAATGAAATACTGCGGGAGAAGCTATTTTTTTAATAGCGTTTACACAGGCATTGAAAGCTGCTTTATCCCGCTGCAGCGGGTAAATGCCGCAACTGGCGCACATCCGACAGCGTGATGATGGCCGCTTGCGCCACAAAGCCCGCCAATGCCAATACCAAGCACGCCGCCTCACCCCACGTAGCGCCGACAAAACCGCCAATGGCTGCACCGACCGGCCGCGCGCCCATGTTCACGGTGAGGAACATCGACGACACCCGCCCCAGCATGGCACCGGGCGTGACGGTTTGGCGCAGTGTGGTGGAGGTGATGGTCCACACAATCGGGCCTGAGCCAAACAGGAAAAATGCGAAAGCAGCCAGTGCGGCCGTGGGCCACACCAAGGTAGCCACCATGGTGGTTGCAGCCAGCACTGAGAACGCAGGCCCGACGATGATAGCCAAGCCAAAAGGCAGCAGCGCCACGATGCGCGGTGCCAGCAGTGCCCCCACCACCATGCCCACGCCGTAGGTGGCCAAGGTAAACCCCACCATGCTCGGGCTCATACCCAGCAGGCGCACGGCATACGGTATGTAGGCGGCTTGCAGCACAAACCATGACAGGTTCCAGGCAATGGCGGTGAACAAAATGGGCCGCAGCAGGCGGTGCCCTGCCACAAAGCGCGCGCCGTCTTGCAGCTCGAGCCACGGATGGCGCGGGGCCACGCTCGCACGCGCCGCTTCCGTCAAACGCCACAGCAGTGCCACCGCGCAGGCAGACAGCATGGTAGCCAACGCAAACGCGGCAGAAGCCCCCGCCCACGATACCAGCGCACCTGCCAGCGCAGGCCCTGCGGCAAACGCCGCGCTGCGCGCCAACTCCAAGCGGCCATTGGCGCGGGCTAAGGCATCGCGCGGCACCAAGGAGGGCACCAAGGCAGGCGCAGCCACGCTGAAACCCACAGTCCCCACCGCGCCCAAAAAACCCAACACGGCCAGCACCGGAACCGACAGCTGCGCCAGCAGCACGCAGGCCAACAAACCCAGCAACGAAATCGCCCGCAAAACCTCACACACCACCATCAGTTGTTTGCGTGAAGTGCGATCCGCCAGCAAACCGAACGGTATCGACAGCAGCAAAAACGGCAACGTTTGCGCAGTAGCCAGCAGCCCAATCTCCCCCGGCCCAGCCCCCAGCGCCACCACAGCAATGAGCGGTATGGCCGCCAAACTCAGTTGCTCTGCCGACTGGGCTGCCAGGTTGGCACCGGCAAGTCGATTAAACGAAGGGGGAAGTGCTGTGATCATGCAAAAGATAGCTCAAAGGTTGAACAACCACTCGGGACTGTGCAACGCATCTTAAGCCGCAATACAAGAAATCTATGGCCGTTTTCGGACGTGTGAAACGGGCAGCTGCAGCATCAATGCGCCAAGACTGCGTCTAGCGCCTGCAAGCTACCCAGAGTGTCAAGGCAGGCGCGGGCGACCTCGGTGCCTTTCTTGACGAAATGCTCGCTGAAGAAGCGCTGGTGCTCCTCATGATCATGGAAATCGCGCGGTGTCAGCACGGCAGAAAATACCGGCACATCAGTATCCAGCTGCACCCGCATCAAGCCATCAATCACCGCGGAGGTAACAAACTCGTGGCGGTAGATACCGCCGTTGACCACCAAAGCGCAGGCCACGATAGCATCGTAGCGGCCAGTGAGGGCGAGTCTTTTAGCCATCAAGGGAATCTCAAATGCGCCCGGTACGTTCAACAAATCCACCTGCTTGGCGGCCACCTGTTGGCGTGCGAACTCCGCTAGCATTGCGTCGCGGGCTTGATGGACGATGTCACTGTGCCATGACGCACAGACCACGGCAATACGAAGGGGCATGGTTTGGGTCATAAAGTAGCGTCAATAAAAATACAATGAAAAAATAAGATCATGGCGTAGCATGACAAGGCTGTGTTGCAAATATACCGGAATCGGTTTCACGGTGTTTCACCAGGAAGATTACGGGCGGCACCCAACAACGTAGCGCACAAGGTTTCTTGGCCACTGTCGCTGACTGCATACACATCTGCCGCACAAATGGTCTGCAGCTTGCCAGCGTGCACG
This sequence comes from Polaromonas sp., assembly GCA_043777795.1. Taxonomy (GTDB): domain Bacteria; phylum Pseudomonadota; class Gammaproteobacteria; order Burkholderiales; family Burkholderiaceae_C; genus JAAFIP01. Next base: position 31,464 of record JAYWHJ010000006.1, read on the forward strand.
ACGCGACCTCGCGCGCGCAGCAAAGCGCCTGTGGCAGGTGCCATCAGCTTGATGGTGGCGTCTACTGTCGCGTTGAGCCAACCGAGTGGAAGCACAGTGCCTGCTGCAGCGATGGCTGCAAAGTCTGCAATTGCAAAAATCGGAGTGGCTTGCAATTGGCCAGGCCGGAAGCTGAATGCGTCAAGTATCGGGATTTCGACTTCAATGTCGCCCGGCGCTATGCGGGTGAATGACAAACCTAGTGTTTTGGCCATCGGCATAGCCAGCACATGCTGGGCGAGTTGCTGGAGTTGGCTAGGAGACTGTGGAGTGAGTGTCATGGCGATCTCTTCTTTCCTGGGTTTCAGAATGGTTAAGGCAGCGAGTTAATTACGGTTAGCTTGCGCTTGCGTTGATTTTTGGTGACGAAGCCTTGGGCCAGGCTGGCGGTGTGGTTCTCTTCTGAGATTTCTTGTCTTGTTCCAAATGCCAGCCGATGTGAGACTGCACTGTTAATTTTTGGTCAAGCAACTGCTGCGCCTGCATATCCAGCTCTTTGACGCGCTGGCGCAGCGTCACGACTATGTGCGCGTGCGTTAGTCGCTTTGCGCGGTAGGCGGGCAACTGCTCAGCAATCGTAGTCAAGGAGATGCCAATAGCGCGCGACATGGCGATAAAGACCACCTCGCAGCGCATGGTCTCAGTGTACTCACGGTAGCCGCCGCTGGTTCGCGTCGGATTAATCATCCCCAATCGCTCGTAATGCCGCAGGGCGTGAACGGTGGTACCTGTAAGTTGGGCCAGCTGAGAAATTTGCATGCCTGCAAGCTTAGCAAGATTAGCCTTACACTAAGGTTTCACGATTGTCGCGCAGGTGATCAGGTGCGTGGCAGTGGAGCACCCGCCACGCCGGAAATATCTAGTCTGCACTCACGCTGGAGCGCCCACCACACCAGCAAGATCAGGTCGGTGGTGCGTTTAGCGCAGCGGCATCAAAGAGGAGGCAGCGGCCCTAGGCAGCAACGGGGGTCCGCCGCGGAGCAAAGTGCACCACCGACCTGATCCTGTACGAAAGTATCCAAATTAGAATCAGCCAAACACCTCACTCCCCCCACGGCAGCATCAAAGTCACCATCGAGAGCTTGGCAAACTCGGGCAAAAACTCGTCGATGATCGCTTGCGGATGTGGGCACAGGCCTGCGTCGGTGATCAGGCCAAACTGCACGCCGCCGCCGTAGCTCAAGATGCTCACGCCCATGCCCACGTCACCGCTCTGGGGTACCCAGAAAATATTTTCTTCAATGGTGGAACCGCAAAACTGCAGCTTCTCACGCGGCCCGGGTACATTGGTCATTACCGCCGTGGTCTTTTTGCCAAATATATGCAGCATGGCATCTTGCGCAGGTTTGATCAACAGACCCGCCACCGCCAGCAAGCTAAAGGCCAGCAGCGGCTGGTAGCTACCCTTCATTTGCGCCATGCGTTTGCGCACCTCGTACACGCGCTCCACCGGGTTGTCGATGCCGATGGGCAGCACCAGCGGGGCCAGGCCAAAGCGGTTGCCCAGTTTGTAGGCTTGGTCCAACGGGCGCAGGTTCACTGGCACCATAGCGCGAATCTCCTGGCCAGTTGGGTCGTCGCCCTGGGCTTTCAAATACTCACCAATCGCACCGCCCACACAGCTAAGCAACACGTCATTGATAGAGCAGCCCAGCGCCTTGCCCACGGCCTTGACTTCTTCCAAGGGAATCGGCTGGCACCAAGCGACTTTTTTGATGGTACCGGGCTTGCCCTTGAGGCGGGTTTTGGAGTCGTCCGGCATCATGGCAAACGCGGCTAAATCGCTGACCAGCTGCATGCCTATCTTGGCAATGTCCATGGAGTCGGCCATACCTTTTTGCGGATCAGACAGCAGGTGCAGTGAGCGGGCCGCACCCTCGCCCGCCATGCCCAGTGCTTTGACCGTCAAATCGGTAAAGGGTTTGAGAAAGCTCTGGGCAATCCAGTCTTCTGCGCCCGCTGGCGCATCGCGCTGTTTGCGTTCAGGCGGCGGTAGCCCGCCGTCTACCAGCGACGTAGTGACAGAGATGAGCGCGATGCCGTCCGCTATGCAGTGGTGGATGCGCACCATCATCGCGCTGCCTCTGGAGCCGTCGGGTAGCTGGTAGTTTTCTACCAGATGGAACTGCCACAGCGGGCGGCTACGGTCAAGTGGGGTGGTGGTGAGCTCAGCTACGCGGTCTTGCAGAGCGTCTTGCAGGGTTTGGCCTTTGTGCGCTTTCAGTGTCTCGGTGACCACGTGGTTTTGGATGTTGAAATTTTTGTCATTCACCCAGGTTGCACCTGCTGCGTCTTCCACCACGCGCTGTCCAAAGCGGTGGTATTTGAGCAAGCGGCTCTCAATGCGCTCGCACAGCGCAGCGCGGGTAATGCCGGGCCGTAGCACCCATATGCCGACGATCATCATCAGGTTTTGCGGGCTGTCCATGCGCAACCAGGCAGTGTCTACTTTGGTCATTCGCTCACCTGAGATACCCAAGGTACCCGCCACGGCGCGCTCCATGTTTTTCTGCATCGCTTTGGCGGCATCTTGTGCGCTGTGGGCGGCGGCTTTGGCGGCGGTGGCCGTAGTGGTTGCGGCCGTTTGGGCCATGATACGGGTAACCATCGGATACTCTCCTGGTGCTGCAAGCTGTTAGATTGCTATGCTTGTTGGGGTTTGCTCCCTATTTTGGCGGGTTTTACGCCCTTAAGATACACAGCGCTTTCCCTTAATTTACGATTCGTCATTATTCATCCACCATTTTTTCAAGGAGCCCTCCCTATGGCCAATCTCAAAACCCAATTTGAAGCTGCAATGGCAGATTCCAAAAACCTCGCCGAGCGACCAGACAACGCCACGTTGCTGAAAATCTACTCGCTGTACAAGCAAGGCAGCACGGGCGATAACACCGAGAAGAAACCTGGCTTTACCGACATGGTGGGTCGCGCCAAGTGGGACGCATGGAATGGCTTGAAGGGCACATCCACCGACGATGCTATGCAGCAGTACGTGGAGTTGATTGACTCGTTGAAGTGATTTGTTTGGGTCTATGTCAAACACAAACGGGTCTTGCGTGACGGCGCATAGATTGGCACGCGGGATGGGCCACTGGGTGTTTGTACGCCCAGATGCGTGGTTTGGATCCGCTGCGGTGTAAGGCACGCTGTGACACAGAGGTAGCGTCTGCACCGAGTTTGAGACACCCACCGCGCTGGAAACACGGTGTCAGCACCAGCGGTAGACCCCCCACCACACTGGCAGAAGTCCCGCACAGGTAGTGCCTGCACGGCGGTGGCGCGCCCACCAAGCTGGCAAGATCAGGTCGGTGATGCACTTAGCGCAGCGGCATAAAGGGGGAGTAGCCGGCCATAGGCCGACACGGAGGACAGCCGCGGAGCTAAGTGCGCCGCCGACCTGATCCTGTACAAAAGCAAAAGCAGCCAACTGTGCAGCGAACAAGCCAGCGTTACTGCACAATCCCCTGCAAACGCAACTGCGCAATCTGCTCGGTACTCAAACCCATGCCGACCAACACCGCATCACTGTCCTGTCCCACATGCGGTGCATTGCGCACATGCGCGCCGGGGGTGAGCGAGAGCTTGGGCACGATACCCGGCACACTCAAAGTACTGCCATCCTGCATCTGCACACTGCCCAGCATGCCGCGCGCCTGGTAATGCGGGTCAGCGGCAATGTCAGCCACGGTATAGATGCGTCCAGCGGGTACCGATGCAGCGTCCAGCACCGCCAACACATCTTTCACCGATCGACTGGCTGTCCACGCACCAATCGCAGCGTCCAGCTCTTGCACCCGTGCGACGCGGCCCGCGTTGCTCCCCAACTGAGCGTCATGAGCCAAGTCTGCGCGGCCAATCGCCGTCATCAGGCGCTTGAAAATACTGTCGCCATTGCCCGCCACAATCACATAACCGTCTTGGCAGGCATAGGCATTGGTGGGTGCAATGCCCGGTAGCGCGCTGCCCGCAGCCTCGCGCACGGCGCCAAAGGCACTGTACTCGGGCAGCAAAGACTCCATGCAGTTAAAAACCGCCTCATACAGCGCCACATCGATCACTTGGCCTGCGCCCTTGGGCAAGCTGGGGGTGGCTGTGGCATGGCGGTGCTGCAAGGCCAGCAGCACGCCTATCACGCCGTGCAGTGCGGCCAAGGTGTCGCCGATGCTGACCCCCACGCGCACGGGCACGCGGCCGGGCTCGGCCGTGAGGTGGCGCAGGCCGCCCATGGCCTCGGCCACTACGCCGAAGCCAGGGCGGTCTTTGTAGGGCCCCGTTTGGCCATAGCCGCTGATGCGCAGCATGACCAGGCTAGGGTTGAGCGCCAGCAGCACCTCGGGCCCCAAGCCCCAGGCCTCCATGGCACCGGGGCGAAAGTTCTCTACCACCACGTCGGCCGTTTGCACCAGCTGCTTGATGATGTCCTGCGCCTCTTTGCGCTTTAAGTCCAAGGCCAGCGACTGCTTGTTGCGCGACTGGGCTTGCCACCACACCGAGGTGCCGTCTTTGAGCAAACGCCAAGTGCGCAGCGGGTCGCCTGCGCCCGGGGTTTCGATCTTGATGACTTCGGCACCAAAATCGGCCAATGTTTTAGCGGCAAATGGCCCGGCGATCAGCTGGCCCAGCTCGATAACTTTGATGCCCGCCAGGGCTTGGGGAGAGATGTGCATGGACAGAAAATACGGTTTTGCACCGCAGTAGGCGACTGGATGGACTGTGATGGTGGCTGCTGAAGGCAAGCCATGAATACCTTCAGGCTTTTTTCTTGGCGGCGGGCTTCTTCTTCAGCAGCGCATCAAGGTTTTTAGTGATCTCGCCTTCAATTTTGTCTTTGAACGCGCCGAGTAAAAAGCCCAGTTTGGCGTCCAGCACAAAGCTGTCTTTGCTGACCACCAAGGTGCCATCTACGCCGCTGCGCTTAAAGCCGACGGTGTCTTCGGTTTTGCCTTCTTCATAGGTGCACTGCATATCAAACTGCTCTTCGACCTGCTCAGCCCATTTGAAAGCAATTTTGCGCGCCTCTGGCATGCCTAAATCGTGCTTGCGTTCCAGATGAATATCTGCCATGGTGTCTCCTGCTTGGACTGGTTATCGTGAGGGAATATTACCAGAGGCCAATGCCTCCCGGCGTTCTTTGCGTGGCATGTCTACCAGAGTTTTACAAGCCGCATAAAATTTGCTCCAGCGCTCTTGGCTGCTGCCGGTTTGTTGTGCAAACAGCGCGTCAAACTGCGGCACCAACTCATCGTAGGCGGCCAGTGCGCCAAAGCTGGCGTTGTTGGCCTTGGCCACCCAGTCGTCGTAGCCAGCAAAGCCGTTCCACGATTGTTTGAGCAATGCGTAGTTAGCTCTAAA
>JAYWHJ010000007.1:0-5272 GCA_043777795.1 Polaromonas sp.
CGCTCAGTTTCATCCACGGCTCCAAGCCCGCCGCAGCAAACGGGCTTTTCACGTGAAAGTCCCAGCGCACATAGTACATACCTACGTGGTACAGAATCAGCACCATCAAGGCAAGGATGCGAAGCCAGTCCAGGAAATACAGCCTATGCGCACCGTCGAAAGCATCGGTAGTTTTCATGGCGTTATTATGTCGAGCAATCCAGTCACAGGAGTTTTTCATGGCAATTGAACTGTCCAAAGAAGCGCGCAAAGAACTCATCAGCTCGATAGAGCGCTACTTTCAAGAAAATAGGGAAGAGCGCATTGGCAACATCGCCGCCAGCGCGTTGCTGGGCTTTTTTCTCGACGAGCCGTGACCCATTGTCTACAACAAAGCGGTCGAAAAGTTCTGCCCAGAGTGCCTCTCCAAAAACTGCACAAAGGTGAAGCAATGGCAGCGTATCTCCGAAAAAGCGTAGCAAAGGCGCGAGGACAGCAAAAGAAAGCCCGTCCGAAGCCCGTAAAATAGAGCTCTATGACCCAAGCCTGCCCTACTCCTACCTTCTCCGTCGCGGACATCCGCAAGTCCTTCCTTGATTTTTTTGCCTCCAAAGGCCACACCGCCGTAGAGTCCAGCCCTTTGGTGCCGGGTAACGACCCCACGCTGATGTTTACCAACAGCGGTATGGTGCAGTTCAAGGACGTTTTTTTGGGCAGCGACAAGCGCTCTTACGTGCGTGCAGCCAGTGTGCAGGCCTGCTTGCGGGCAGGCGGAAAGCATAACGATTTGGAAAACGTGGGTTACACCGCGCGCCACCACACGTTTTTTGAAATGCTGGGTAACTGGAGTTTTGGCGACTACTTCAAGCGCGACTCGCTCAAATGGGGCTGGGAGCTGCTGACCACGGTGTACAAACTACCGGCTGAAAAACTCACCGCCACCGTCTACATCGACGACCAAGAGGCCTACGACATTTGGACCAAAGAGATTGGCCTGCCGCCCGAGCGCGTGATCCGCATTGGCGACAATAAAGGTGGCAAGTACAAATCAGACAATTTTTGGATGATGGCCGACACTGGGCCGTGTGGCCCTTGCAGCGAGATTTTTTACGATCATGGCCCGCATATTCCCGGCGGGCCACCCGGCAGCCCCGGTGAGGACGGCGACCGCTTTATCGAGATTTGGAACCATGTGTTCATGCAGTTTGACATGCAGGCCGACGGCTCGCTGAACAAGCTGCCTGCGCCCTGCGTAGACACTGGCATGGGCCTGGAGCGCCTGGCTGCCATCTTGCAGCACGTTCACAGCAACTACGAGATTGACATTTTTGACGCGCTCATCAAAGCCGCTGCCCGTGAAACTGGCGAGGCAGACTTGAACAACAAGAGCCTGCGCGTGATCGCCGACCATATCCGCGCCACTGCATTCTTGGTGAGCGACGGCGTGAATCCGTCCAACGAAGGCAGAGGCTACGTGCAGCGCCGCATCATCCGCCGCGCTATTCGCCACGGCTACAAGCTGGGCAAAAAGTCCCCGTTTTTCCACAAACTCGTGCCCGACTTGGTGCGCATGATGGGGGACGCCTACCCGCGCCTCAAGAACGATGCCGCGCGCGTAATGGACGTGCTGCGCGTGGAAGAAGAGCGTTTTTACGAGACGCTGGCCACTGGCATGGAGATACTGGACAGCGCGTTGGGCTACGACGCCGCTACTGGCAAAGCCAAGGTGCAAACCTTGCCGGGCGAGGTGGCTTTCAAGCTGCACGACACCTATGGATTTCCGCTCGACCTGAGCGCCGACGTGTGCCGCGAGCGTGACTTGGCAGTGGACGAGGCAGGCTTTAACGTGGCGATGGAAAAGCAAAAGCAGCAGGCCCGCGCGGCTGGCAAGTTCAAAATGGACAAGGCGCTGGACTACAGCGGTGCCAGCAACGCGTTTACCGGCTACACCGCCCTGGAAGGCAAAGCAAAAGTCGTGGCGCTGTATGCCGATGGCGCTGCGGTGCAGCAACTGACGCAAGGACAAAATGGCGTGATGGTGCTGGACACCACACCGTTCTATGCTGAAAGCGGCGGACAGGTGGGCGACGAAGGTGTGATTTCCGGTGCCAGCAGCGCATTTGCGGTGCACGACACGCTCAAAATTAAAACCGATGTGTATGGCCACCACGGGGCAGTGCTGCAAGGTCCCATCACCGTGGGCGACAGCGTGGACGCGCAGGTGAACACCTTGGTGCGTGCACAGAGCATGCGCAACCACAGCGCGACGCACTTGATGCACAAAGCGCTGCGTGAAGTGCTGGGCGCGCATGTGCAGCAAAAAGGCAGCTTGGTGAATGCCGAGCGCACACGCTTTGACTTTGCGCACAATGCCCCCGTAACCGACGACCAGATCAGAGCCATTGAGCTGCTGGTGAACGCCGAGATTTTGGCGAATGCCGCAACCAGTGCCAAAGTCATGGAAATTGAAGCGGCCAAGCAAAGCGGCGCGATGATGCTGTTTGGTGAAAAGTACGGTGACGAAGTGCGCGTGCTGGAGATTGGCTCGTCCAAAGAGCTTTGTGGCGGCACCCATGTGCAGCGCACAGGCGACATCGGTCTGTTTAAAATCGTAGCGGAAAGTGGCGTGGCAGCAGGTGTTCGCCGCGTAGAGGCCGTGACAGGTAGCAATGCGGTGGTCTACGTACAAGAGCTTGAAGCCACGGTCAATACCGCTGCTGCCGCGCTCAAGACCCAGCCTCACGAACTGGCCGCGCGTATTGCGCAAGTGCAAGAGCAGGTGAAGGCCTTGGAGAAAGAACTCAGCGCCGCCAAAGGCAAGCTGGCCTCCAGCCAAGGCGATGCCTTGCTGGACAGTGCTGTGGATGTGAAGGGTATCAAAGTGCTGGCCGTCAAGCTCGACGGCGCCGATGCCAAAACCTTGCGCGACACGATGGACAAGCTCAAAGACAAGTTGAAAACAGCGGTCATCGTGCTGGCCACCGTAGACGGCGACAAAGTGCAAGTTGCAGCGGGCGTGACGCCAGACAGCATCGGCAAAGTGAAGGCCGGAGACCTGGCCAACTTTGTTGCTAGCCAAGTGGGCGGTAAAGGCGGTGGCAAGCCCGACATGGCCATGGCCGGTGGTACTGACCCCAGCAAGCTGAGCGCAGCACTGGCCAGCGTGCAAGCTTGGGTGGCCGAGCGCGCTTAATCGCGGCGACCGCAAGCTGGGGGCCGCTGCGGGCGTCGGGCAATGGCGCTACACTGGCGCTGATGCAGATGAACCCTTGCTCCATTGCCGTTACCGTTGCCTACAGTCTGTTGGCGCTGTGCAGCTGCGCGCTGCATGCGCAGCAAGAGACCGCGCTGCCCAGCCTGGATGGCACCGAGTTGAAGGCTTGGTGGTTTAAACCCAGTCCTGCGAGCCCGCAAATCGAACCAACCAAGCGCCCCGTTGTTATTGCCATGCACGGCTGCGGAGGCCTGTACGCAACCATTGGTGCCCGCAAAGGGTTGCTCAATGCCCGGCACCAAGCCATGGGTGAGATGCTGGCGGGTGAGGGCTATCATGTGTTGTTCCCCGATAGCTTCACCACTCGGGGTGAGAGCGCTATTTGCGTACAAGCCATCGGTACGCGGAACATCACCCAACAGCAGCGGCGCATCGATGCACTGGGCGCACTGGCATGGGTGCGCCAGCAGCCGTGGGCGGATGGTCAACAGGTGGCGCTGCTGGGCTGGTCCCATGGCGGTAGCGCGGTGCTGGCGGCCACCGACGCGACCCACGCCCAAGTGCAGGCCAGCAAATTGGCACCGTTTAAAACTGCGCTGGCGTTTTATCCTGGCTGTGCAGACGCTCTGCAAAGAGGCTATCAGCCCAACACAGCGCTCACGTTTTTCCTCGGCGCTGACGACGACTGGACGCCGCCTGCGTCCTGCATTGCCCTGGCCCAGCAACTGCAAGCGCAGCCAGTGGAGCCCAAACACCGTGTAGAGCTGAACGTGTACCCCGGCGCAGTACATGATTTTGATACCCCGTTGCCCGGCGTGCGCGAGCGGCGCGATGTGCCCAGCCGTCTATATCCAGGCAAAGGTGTCATGGCAGGGCAAAACCCGGCGGCGCGGCAAGCCTCGTGGGAGCGGGTTAAGGCCGTAATGCTTCAGGCGCTGACCCAGTAGCCAAAGCCCCTGCAGTGCCTGCTGGCAACACCGCCCCGTGGCGCAGTTGCTCGGTGGTGTTGCCCAGGCCATCGGCGCGCCAGCCCGGCGGCATCCAGAACAAACCCACCACTTCGCGCAGGGACTGCGCCTTGCGCAGGTCTTTGAACAAATCTATCCAGGGGGTGGCCTGCAGCTTGAACACATTGCGGGTATGGATGGGCTCTACCCAGCCGTATTGGATGGCAACTTCTTTGCGTTCGGGAATGTAGGTGCCAAACAGGTGGTCAAACACCACCAGCACGCCGCCGTAGTTGCCGTCCAAGTACTCGAGGTTGCTAGCGTGGTGTACGCGGTGGGCTGACGGGGTGTTAAAGATTTTTTCAAACCAGCCCAACTTGGGAATCCAGCTGGTGTGCAGCCAAAACTGGTAGAACAAATTGAGCGCGAGGCACGACAACACCACTTTGACCGGAAAGCCCAGCCATACCAAGGGCATAAAAAACGCCACTGCGCCCGTATAGCCCGCCGTCCAGCTCAGACGGTAAGCGGCAGACAGATTCATGGAATTGGAGGAGTGGTGGATGCTGTGGCTGAGCCAAAACCAGCGCATGCGGTGGCCTGCGCGGTGGTACCAGTAGTAGCAAAACTCTTGGCCGATAAACAGGGCGGCAAAAGCCGCCACGCCATCCAGCGGCACTGTGGCAATGCGGTGCGCCCACACCCAGTCCGCCATCGTGAGGATAAAGGTGGCGGGCAGCACAAAACGCAGCACATTGCGCACCACCATGTCAGCAACCGACACACCCATGCTGGCCCAGTCGTAGCCGCCCGGTGCGCGCCGACTCAGCACCACTGCTTCGATGATGGAGGCTATCAGGACGCTAATGGCGACGTACAACAAGAGTTCAGCGACGTTGTGCATGCGGAAATTTTAATCGCACAGCCAAGCTTAACTCTGCGCCGTGTTGCGGCGAAACACCAGGTCCCACACGCCGTGGCCCAGCTTGATACCCCGGTTCTCAAACTTGGTGAGGGGGCGGTAATTTGGTTTGGCGGCGTAACCATCTGCGCTGATGGACGTGTTGACCAGGCTGGGCTCATCACTCAAAACCTGCAAAATTTGCTCGGCATAGTGCTGCCAGTCGGTTGC
>JAYWHJ010000008.1:0-14751 GCA_043777795.1 Polaromonas sp.
TCGCGCTTCTTTGGGAAGACATAGAGCGTGCCGTCAAGCGAATTGAGGTCGACAGGTCAAGTCTGATCCCTCATTTCATGGGTGCAATTGTCATCAGCCAGGTCAAGACCTTTGGCAAGCAGGTTCAAGCGTTTGAAGTCATCGACGGCCAGCAACGCTTGACAACCTTCCAGTTGTTGCTCGCAGCCTTGCGCGATGTGGCAGAGGAGCACGGATCCAGCTACGCTAGGGAAATTGGCAAATACCTCCTAAATGACGGTGTCATGGAGAAGGAAGACGAGGAGCGATACAAACTGTGGCCGTCGATCACTGACCGACGCGCCTTAGTTAAGCTTGTAGATTCCAAGGCAGATCTCTCAAGCATCGCCGGGCTTGCTGAAAATGACGAGCTAGCTGGTAAAGCGTCTACCGCTGCATATGACGCATTTCGCAGACGCATTGATGTTCATGTGAATGCCGCTGGTGGATACCAGGAAAGCCGGCTAGAAACCCTCTTTGAGGCGATGAAGTCTGGGCTAGCTGTCGTGTCGATTGAGCTGGAGGGTGGCGATGATCCCCAGACCATCTTCGAGACGTTGAACAGCCGCGGTATGCCACTATCCCCTTCTGATCTTCTGAGAAATTTCGTCTTCCAGCGTGCTAGGCACTTGGGCCAGAGCTATGGCAGTCTCAACGTTGACAAACTTTATGAAAAGCATTGGCTGCCGCTCGACCGGAGCTTTTGGAAATCGCAGGAGTCACGTGGTCGTCAGACACGGTCGCGCCTTGACTGGATGCTGACCGATCACCTCGCGATGAATATTGGTGACATTGTGTCGATCGAAAATCTGTTCGCTGGCTACCGGAAGTGGACGCTGGACAAGGCTCCCTTCGCGTCGGTGACGGGGGAGCTCGAGGCAATTTCGGTAACTGCGGCGGTCGAGCAGCGTCTGTTCGCGCCCACCGAAGGAGATCCAGTCGGACGGTTCGGACGGATCGCGAATGCGTTCGACGTCTCGACCGCGATGCCCTTGGCGATCTACTTGGCGACAGAACCGTCTGTCGCTCCGCGCCTTACCGAAGCTTTCCATGCATTGGAGAGCTATATCCTCCGTCGCGACATCTGTGGCCTGACGACCAAGAACTACAACCGTTTTTTTGCTTCGCTGATTCCCAGGCTCAGAACGTGTGACGGCGACAAGGTCGACGAATTGAGCGTGTACCTATCCAGTCGCCTTTCAGACATGGACAGGTGGCCTGATGATGCTGAGTGGGAGAGCAACTGGGTCATGCGCGAGCAGTACCGATCCGCCCGCCAGCCACGATTGCGCTACATCCTCGAAACCATCGAGCGTGCAAAGCACACGGCAAAGACGGAGGATATCCAGATCCGCTCCACGCTTACCGTCGAGCACATCATGCCTCAGAGGTGGCAAACGAACTGGGCTCTGCCCGGCATGGAAGGTGTTGCCGAGGCGGACTACGGGCCCGAGTTGTCGGAGAGGGTTCGCGCTCGAAACAGCGTCGTAAACACGTTCGGAAACCTCACTTTAATCACCAGCGCGCTCAACTCGTCGGTGTCCAACGGGAATTTCTCGGTGAAGATGCCGGCGCTCCGGGCGTTTACCGCACTCGCACTGAACCGCGAACTGAGCGAGTTCGAATTATGGGATGAATCCACCATCCGTCGGCGGGGTGCTGCATTGTTCGAGTTGGCGTGCAACATCTGGCCTGCACCCAAACGCGCCCAGGCTGGGACGCACAATGTCGATGGGGAGATTTCGCTAATTTCTGGCACGAATGCCCTCCCTTCCAACGGATCGCATTGTCGGTTCACCTACGCGGGGAATGAGTACATGGCAACCGTCGTCAACCGTGCTATCGTCATCCCCGGTATTGATGGCAGGCACGGCTCGTTCTCTGCTGCATCGAAAGCGGTTTCGGGGACTAGCCGGAATGGTTGGAACGACTGGTACATCCAGGAGCGGGGACGCGGCTGGGTACTTGCGAACGATTGGCGTAAGGACTCCGGGGCAGGTCAACTGTCAGTGGATACTAATGGCACCCAGGAATGCGACATGAGTCCTGAGATGTGATTGTTCGGCTGCGTTGGTAGCCGCTTCAGAATATCGCGGCAGCACCCGTAGGGAAGGTGTCCATTGTTGGACACCTATTCTCTCTTTCTACGGAGCGCAGCAACGCTGACCAATCCGGGACACCGAGTTCGGCAAGGGTCAACGTTGAATGATTGCTACGCGGAGCTTCGTTCGCGGCGGTCTACTTCCGCTTTGTTGTCGATAGCGGCTCTGGATACGTCAAGACGAGACATTCCCCTAAATCAGTGGGCAACCGCTGCCTGACTTATAGTCTGATGTCACCTAAAAATTTGGAGCGGTTAAATCTTTATTCCCTTAGCCGAACTCGACGCTATCGCCACCGATCCTTGCACTGTTGATAAAGAGTTGCGCCACGTACGGGCTCTCATGCAACTTGAGCAAAAGGAAGACCAGGCGCAGTTCAAACTCAAAAATGCCAAGGCCAGCATTCAGGAGCGCCAGCGGCGCGGCCTAACCTGGTACCCCGTTACCATCACCAAGGAAGACACCGGCTTTGGCGGCAAAGTGCTGCTGGAGCTGGAGCGCCCTGCCGATCAGCAAGGCCTGCACTTGTTTCAGGCAGGAAGCAATGCGTGCCTGTTTAGCAACCAGCCTGGGTACTCAGCTGCCGACCGGCCTGTGCTCAATGGCGTCATCATCAGTGTCCGGCGCAATAAGCTGGTGCTGGCAACCAGCAAGGAAGAGCTTCCTGACTGGGCACTTGGCAGCGGCAAGCTGGGCGTGGACCTGACCTTCGACGAGGTGAGCTACCGCGAGATGGATAACGCCCTGAGCGAAGTCATGAGCGTTCATGGAAACCGATTAGCCGAGCTGCGCGACGTGCTGCTGGGCGCTCGGCGGGCGAGCTTTCGCGCGCCCAAGAACGACGATATGTTCTACCCCAGCCCGCTCAACGATTCGCAGCTGGCGGCCGTACGCCACGTCATAGCGGCCCAGGACGTGGCTATCATTCACGGGCCGCCCGGCACTGGCAAAACCACCACACTGGTGCAGGCCATTCTGGAGACGATCCGGCGTGAGCGGCGCGTGCTGGTGTGTGCACCCTCAAACACGGCTGTGGACCTGCTCACCGAAAAGCTGGCCGAGCGTGGTGTCAACGTCATCCGCATGGGCAACCCCAGCCGGGTCTCAAGCTTGCTGCTACAGCACACGCTCGATGCCAGAGTGATGGCCCATCCGAGCTACGCCAAGATGCACGCGATGCGCCAAACCGCAGCCCAGCACCGCGAAACTGCGAGCGATCTTGCGAGTAAACATGCTCGCGATTTTGGCTTCGAGGGACGGCAGCAGCGCCGGCTACTGAAAGAAGAAGCGCGCGTGCTGTTTCAGGCGGCTGACGATTTGGAGCGCTTTATCACCGAGGACGTGGTCGAATCGGTGCAGGTCATTACGAGCACACTGGTGGGCGCCAGCAACCGCAACATGCGTCACCTTACCTTTGAAACCGTCTTCATCGATGAGGCTGCCCAGGCCCTGGAGCCGGGCTGCTGGATTCCGATTGCCAAGGGCGAGCGCGTTGTTCTGGTGGGCGATCACCATCAGCTACCGCCTACCGTGAAAAGCGAAAAAGCGGCAAGAGACGGCCTGCGCGAAACCCTGTTTGAGAAGTGCATCAAGAGGCAACCGGCCACGGCCCGCATGCTCACTGTGCAGTACCGGATGCATGAGCAAATCATGGCATTTAGCTCCGAGCATTTCTACGACGGGAAATTGGTGGCACACCCAAGCGTGCGCCACGCCGGCTTGGATGCTTATGACCCGAGCTTCGCGCCCGACCTGCCTGTGGAATTTCTCGACACGGCTGGCTTTGGCTTCCATGAAATCACCATTCCCGAAAGCCGATCCACTGCCAACCCCGAAGAAGCAGATTTGCTGCTCAAGCGCCTGGCCCAACTCCTGAAGCCCTGCGACCAGGCCGAGAACAATCAGAATCACGCGCAGAACCCGCTCACTGTCGGCGTGATTGCCCCCTACCGCGCTCAAATCAACTATTTGACCGATGCCATCGAGGTAAACGAGGATCTCAACGGACTGCTGCAGCGCGGAATGCTCAGTGTGGGCACCGTCGATTCGTTTCAGGGCCAAGAGCGCGACATCATTGCCATTTCACTGACGCGCAGTAACAGCCAAGGCGACATCGGCTTTCTCTCCGACATCCGCCGCATGAATGTTGGCATGACCCGTGCCCGCCGCAAGTTGATCGTCGTTGGCGACTCGTCTACGCTCAGCTCCCATCCGTTTTTTGTGGATTTGCTGGCTTATGTAAAGAGCGTTGGTGGCTACCGAACGGCCTGTCGAATGGCTATTGCGGCTTGATTTAAGCCGTTAGAGCCCGCCTTCAATAGCGAGACTTCTAGCAGGGCCAGCGCTTCTTCGATCTGAACATTGAAGTCGTATCTAGCACTTGTTGCGTTTAGACTTCACCCACTTCTGTAGACGTGGATCAGTTTCTACTTTGAAAATTGAATTTGGAGTTAGGTGTCATTTTCAGACCACCTCCTCTCGTCGGTAAATGTCCGTTTTCTGGCGTTGAAGCTAGGGTGCGCTATTACCGCTTTGTCGTCGATAGCTGTAATCCAGAAGTGGGAGCAAGCGACAAGCATATGTTTTTAAGATCATTACAACGGACTAGATGAATCTGGCGAAAACACGAAAACACGAAACTACCAAAGTTAGAGCCTAACTGCGGTGATTTGTTAGCTTAACTGTGGTGATGCCCAGTTGCAAATCAAAAAACGATGATGCACATTTCGAATCCCAAAGCGTTAATTGCCGGAATTTCCCGACCAGGCGACAAGAATTGCCGGATTCCACACGCGCTAGTGACAGGCGCTGGGGTAAGCCCTCTGTGGTTTGGCAGGTGTGGCGCACCACAATGGCGTTGGCACCGTCGTCGTTTGGCATATTGCTTGCGCAGACTATCCAGCCAAGCCCTAAGGAGTTCCTGTCATGCTCTCTTTGTTTTCGCGCCCAGAACCAAAAACTTTGGGCATCTCGCGCCGCACAGCGTGCGTATCCAGTGCCTTGCTAGCTTTGGCTTTTGTGTCCATCAGCGCGGCAGCGCAAACCAGCGTCTGGCCGACCAAGCCGGTCAAAATTGTGGTGACCTTCCCGCCTGGTGGCGCGCCTGACACCCTGGCGCGCATCTTGGCCGACAAATGGGGGCAAACGCTGGGGCAGACCTTTACGGTCGACAACAAGCCGGGCGCGGGCGGCAATATCGGGGCAGACTTTGTGGCCAAAAGTGCGGGAGACGGCGCCACCTTGCTCGTCTCTACGGTAGGCACCCACGCCATCAACCCGGCGCTGTATGCCAAGATGCCGTATGACAATATCAAAGATTTCACTCCGGTGAGCTTTCTGGCTGCTACGCCTAACTTGCTGGTGGTCAACAAAGACGTGCCCGCCAAAACCGTCAAGGAGCTGATCGACTTGGCTGGCAAAACGCCGCTGACTTTTGGCTCGTCCGGCAGCGGCACCTCCATCCATCTGTCGGGTGAGTTGTTCAACACGCTGGCGGGTGTGAAAATGCAGCATATCCCCTACAAAGGTCGCGCTCAGGCCGTGCCTGATCTGCTGGGTGGCCGCATCACCATGATTTTTGACAACATGCCCTCGGCGCTGCCTTTGGTCAAGTCGGGGGACGTGCGCGCCATTGCGGTGACCAGCGCCACGCGCTCGCCCGCTGCGCCGAACATTCCCACCTTGGCCGAGTCGGGCTTGCCCGGCTTTGAGGCGACCTCGTGGTTTGCGCTCATGGCCCCGGCGGGGTTACCCAAAGATGTGCTGGCAAGGATCAACGCCGAAACCGTGCGGGTAATGAACCTGCCCGATGTGCGTGAAAAGCTCACCGCGCTGGGCCTGGACGTAGCGCCCGGCACGCCCGAGGCCTTAGCCCAACATGTGCAAGCCGAGACCATCAAGTGGGCCAAGGTGGTCAAAGAATCGGGCGCCAAGCCCGACTAGCACGAAGCGCACATTCGCTTTTCCTGAGCGAATCAAAGTACTAGGGGAATCAAGGCGTAGCCAAGTTGAGATTTGTCGCTAAACTCTAGCTGACTTGAAAGTTCATATTGGAAATCGCCCCCAATGCATCCCAGCGTTATCACCCGCGACTACTGCGCATCAATCGACCAGGCCGACGCCTTAGCGCATTGCCGCGCCCGTTTTCAATTGCCCGAAGGGGTGATTTATTTGGACGGCAATTCGCTCGGTGCCATGCCACGCGCTGTAGCGCCGCGCATGGCGCAGGCGCTGGAGCAGGAGTGGGCCAAGGGCCTGATCCGCTCGTGGAACGATGCCGGCTGGTACCCAGCGCCCCAGCGCGTGGGCGCGCGCATTGCGCCACTCATAGGCGCAGCAGCCAATGAGGTGATTGTTGCCGATTCCATCTCGGTCAACCTGTTCAAAGTGCTGGTAGCCGCATTGCGCTTGCGCCCCGGGCGGGTGAAGATTTTGGGCGAGCTGGGTAACTTCCCGAGCGACGGCTATATCGCCAGTGGCGTGGCAGAGCTGATGCATGCCGAGTTTGTGGCGCTGCAGCCCGAGCAAATTTTAGAGGCCATCGATGACAGCGTGGCCATCGTGTCGCTCACCCATGTCAACTACAAATCAGGCCGCATCTACGACATGGCCGCCATCACCCGCCGGGCACACGAGGTAGGCGCCTTGGTGGTGTGGGACTTGGCCCACACGGCCGGTGCGATGGCCTGCGACCTGAATGGATGCAACGCCGACTTTGCAGTGGGCTGTGGTTACAAATACCTCAATGGCGGGCCAGGCGCACCCGCATTTGTATATGTGGCGCAGCAGCACCATGCGGTGTTCAGGCAACCCTTGCAGGGTTGGTTTGGCCATGCAAAACCATTTTCGTTTGTGGACGGCTACGAGCCCGCCCCCGGCATGGGCCGCATGCTGGTGGGCACCTCTTCGCAATTGGGTTTGATCGCACTGGAGGCCGCTTTGACTGCGTTTGACGGCGTAGACATGCGGGCACTGCGCAGCAAAAGCGAGGCACTGACAGCGCTCTTTATCGCTCTGGCCGACCAAGAGCTCACAGGCTTTGGCTTGGCCTCGCCACGCGAGGCGGCGCAGCGCGGCAGCCAAGTGGCCCTCACGCATCCTGAAGGGTACGCCATCATGCAGGTGTTGATCGCACGCGGGGTGATTGGAGACTACCGCGCACCCGATATCTTGCGTTTCGGTTTTGCGCCACTGTATGTGGGCTTTATGGACGTGTGGAACGCTATCGCGCAGATCAAGGATGTGATGCAGACCCAAGCTTGGAAGGCGCCTGAGTTCAGCCAAGCCAAGGCAGTAACCTGAGCCGGGCAAACCTGTTCATAGCCGTCGCAACTTATAGAGCAGCGTGACAAACGTAGCATCGCACGACTCTATTTGGCAAAAAATGTCGCTAGAGGAGCGCGAGCGTGCGTATTCGCCCAGCTCCTGCATTGGGGGCAATTACCATCCGTTCATTGCCGCCTACCAAACTCAAAGTACGGGTGCGCGAGCCGACTGCAGTGCCTTGGGCGCTACCTGGTCTGTGCTACGCTATGGCGACCACGCGGCGCAGCAAATCACCCTGTGCTTGCCGTCAGCGGGCGGTGAAACCGCGGGCCAACCCACAGGCCTGTTAGTCTTCATCCACGGTGGCTACTGGCAAGAGCTGTCGGCCCAAGACTCGCTCTTCCCCGCCACAGCCTGCATACAGCGTGGCCTGGCTTTTGCTGCGCTGGACTACACGCTGGCCCCTGCCGCCTCGGTGGCCGACATCGTGGCCGAGTGCCGCAAGGCAATGGTGTGGCTGTTCCAGCACGCCAAGGCGCTAGGTGTGGATGCCTCCCGCGTTGTGGTGGCCGGTAGCTCGGCTGGGGCACACTTGGCCGCCATGGTGGCTATGCCAGGAGCGCTGCAAGATGGCGCCGGCGGATCATTTGCTGTACGCGCAGCGGTACTGGTGTCTGGCATCTACGAGTTGGAACCACTTGTCGGCACCTCCATCAACACCGCGTTGGCGCTCACGCCCGCGTCCGCCCAGCAAGTCAGCCCCGCCTTGTTGCCGCTGCGCGGTTTTCCTGAAGCGGTAGTGTGCTGGGGCGCTGTAGAGACGGATGAATTCAAACGCCAAAGCGGCGAATTTGCCCATGCCTTGAATGCGGTGGGCACGCCCTGGAAAGAATTTGAAGTGCCGTTGCGCAACCACTTTGATGTGATCCTCGACCTTACTGACACCTCCACTCGCCTGGGCGCGGCGACGCTGTCACTCTTGAAAGAAAATTGAATAGCCATGCCGCGCTACCAACCTCAATCGCCAAAGCGCATCGACGCTGCAGGCGTGCAGGCCAACCCCAAGAAGTTGTCTTACGCACCGTCAGGCATTGGCAGGACATGCTGGCCGCGCTGGACATTGAGCCACGTTTGTCGTCATCGCAGGAGTCGACCGCCTTTTTGAAAGCCGACTTGGGCAGGTGAGCGAAGGTGGCGAAGGTGGCGAAGGTGGTGAAGGTGGTGAAGGTGGCGAAGGTGGTGAAGGATGCGGGAGGATGGTTACGCAGCACTAAAGCCTAAGCACGAATCGGTAGCCCCACCAGTTTCTCAAGTTCGGCATGGGACAAGCCCTCAACCTTATCAATCAACACCAGTCCCTGCGGGGTACAACTGAACGTACCTACGTCGCAATAAATCCGCTTCACACATGCAATGCCAGTCAGGGGGTAAGTGCAAGCGTTCACAATTTTGCTGACCCCTTGCTTGGTTAGCAAGTCCATCATCACCCATGTCTGCTTGGCACCCACGGCCAAGTCCATCGCACCGCCTACTGCAGGGATGGCGTCAAGCTCGCCAGTGTGCCAGTTAGCCAAATCGCCTGTGGCGCTGACCTGGAAGGCACCCAGTACGCAGATGTCTAAATGGCCACCGCGCATCAGTGCAAAGCTGTCGGCGTGGTGCGAATACGAGCCGCCGGGCAGCAAGGTGACGGGCTGCTTGCCTGCGTTGATCAGGTCGTAGTCTTCCTCGCCTGCTGCGGGTGCCGGGCCCATGCCAATGATACCGTTTTCGCTGTGCAGCAGCACCTCCACCGTGCGCGGGATGTGGTTGGCCACCAGAGTGGGCATGCCAATGCCTAGGTTAACCGACACGCCTTCGGGGATGTCTTGCGCAATGCGCGCGGCGAGTTGGTCTTTGGTGCGTTTGGTGTAGCTCATGCTGCGGCCTTTTTAAATCCACCGGATTCGGTGGCCACGCGGTCGATGCGCACGATCTGGTGCACGAACAGGCCGGGGGTGATGATGTGCTCGGGGTCGAGTGCGCCCAGTTCCACAATCTCGTGTACCGTAGCCACGGTTTTCTTGGCCGCCATGGCCATGACGGGTCCAAAGTTGCGCGCGGCTTTGCGGTAGGTCAGGTTGCCCCAGCGGTCACCGCGCTCGGCTTTGATGAGGGCCAACTCGGCGTGGATCGGCATCTCCAGCACATAGTGCTTGCCATTGATCTCGCGGGTCTCTTTGCCTTTGGCCAAATGGGTGCCGTAGCCCGTGGGCGTGAAGAATGCCCCTATGCCCGCGCCCGCCGCGCGGATACGCTCGGCCAGGTTGCCTTGGGGCACGAGTTCCAGCTCGACCTTGCCACTGCGGTACAGGGCATCAAACACATAGCTGTCGGCTTGGCGCGGGTAGCTGCAAATGATTTTGCGTACCTTTCCCGCTTTTAGCAGGGCGGCCAGGCCTTCGTCGCCATTGCCTGCATTGTTGTTGACGATGATGAGGTCTTTGGCACCTTGCGCAATCAAGCCGTCAATCAACTCGTTAGGAATGCCCGCCGTGCCAAAACCGCCTATCAGTACGGTAGCACCGTCTTGCGTGTCGACCAGCGCTTGTGCGATGCTGCTGGCAATTTTGTTAATCATCTTTGAGTCTCCGGGGAAGCTGTGCGGTTTTTAGTTTACGCCAACGGTCAAGCGATGGCGTTAAACACGGTGCGCTTGGTGTTGGTGAAGTGTGGTCGGGCTTTGCCGCTCCACAGGGTGTTGGTCAGTCGTTCGCTGCATCACTCAGTGCCCAATATGCAGCGCCACCAAAAAGCGCGACACCATGTTGTAGGCGGCAATGGTGGCCACCACATCGAGCTGTCCCTGGGCGTCAAAATGCGTGCGCACTTGGGCGTACAAAGCGTCGGGTACTTCGATGTCTCGCGTCATCGCATCAGCCAAGTCCATCACCACGCGCTCGATGGGCGCGAGCGGTGCATCCGCTGCCAGTGGCACGGTTCGTATGGCATCGATGGTGGCTTGCGCCACGCCAGTGGCCAGCGCAAGGGGGGCGTGGGCATCAAACTCGTAGCTGGCGCGGTTGAGTACCGCCACGCGCAAAATGGCCAGCTCGCGCAGGCTGGCGGGCAGGCTATTGCGATTGCGCACGGCTGACAGCATTTGTTCCCAGCCGTGGGCGATGGGCGGGCTGTTGAGCAGCACTTGGTACAGCGGCGATACTTTGCCACCGCGCTGGGCAGCGATTTGGGCTTCTTGGGCGGCCAGCTCGGGGCGGGTGCCGGGGGTGATGGGATTGATACGCATAAATATAAAAATGTTGGTCAGTCAGCTTTGGTATTTTTGCTGCGCACGACCTTGGCCCATTTTGCGGAGTCGTTTTTCAGCAGCATGGCCAGTTCGGCTGAGGGGGAGGGTGCAGACTCGGCACCGAAGGCGAGCAGCTTGGTTTTGGCTGCCCTCGCGCTGGTACGAGCGGCACTGGATGCGCGAGCCGACGGCATGGGTGCAGGGCGTGAAAGACAGGAGCATTGCAGATTTGGCACATTACTTGGCGCATTACTTGGCGCATTACTTGGCGCTATTTTCAATAGAGTTTCATTTCGCGCAATTG
This sequence comes from Polaromonas sp., assembly GCA_043777795.1. Taxonomy (GTDB): domain Bacteria; phylum Pseudomonadota; class Gammaproteobacteria; order Burkholderiales; family Burkholderiaceae_C; genus JAAFIP01. The sequence continues at coordinate 10,979 of JAYWHJ010000008.1, forward strand.
TCGGTCTCAACATCTATTTCAAAGACTCGTGAATGAGAGTCTGAACAGCAAAGACCATGTTGAGTTGATCTGCACGGCGATAGTTACCCATAAAAATGACGTAGGCCAGCTCTAGTGCAGGAATGACGACCAGCCTCTGGCCACCATACCCGATGCCCACATAAGACGGGCTTCCATCGCGGCGTTTTACTAAAAACCATTGATAACCGTACTGCAAACCTTCGTAGGATTCGGCACGCGAGGTGAGAGATTCGGCCATCCATTTAGCTGGAACAATCGCGCGGCCATTCCATTCGCCCCGCTGCAGGAGCAGTTGACCTATCTTTGCCAAGTCAGTCGGTCGCATACGCAATCCCGAAGCCGCGGCAGCTTCGCCGTTCAAGCCAAGTGTCCATTCCACTTTGTCGATGCCCAATGGCATGAATAATTTTTCACGCCCGAAGTCTAAAAGAGGCTTACCTGTCCCTTTCGAGATGAGATGACCCAGGAGCGCAGTCGTACCCCCGTTGTAGCGCCACTTTTCTCCGGGAGGCGTCAAGATGGGTCGCTCCAACACATAGCGATATCTGTCCGAGCTGCGCTCCATCGCAATTTCACTGTTTCGTGGATCGCTGTAGGGTAAATCTTCGTTCCACTCCAAACCCATGGTCATTGACAACGCATGGTGAATCTGAATCTGACGCCTGCGATCATCTTGAGCCAAGTCTGGGTAGGCGGGGAACGCCTCCAAAAGCGGCGTGTTCAAACTGGGAACTTTCCCCTCTTCGAGAGCGATGCCATACAACAAGCTCACGACACTTTTACTCACCGAGCGAACATCGTGCAGCGTATCCGCATTGAACGCCACTGCGCCCAATGGCGTGCCCCAGCGCTCATCCGGTCCGGTGAAATAGGACTCCAAGACCAACTTGCCACGGCGAACAATTGCCACACCATGCAGATTGGCGAGTGAACCACTCTTGACCCCTTGCGCTAGCCGCTCCGGCAAATCCGGCGCTATTCCCATGGCCTCGAGGCTGGCTCTCTCCCACTGCGACGAGACTGTGGAACCCATAGACTGTAGGCTTGAGAATGCAGCGGTCGCCACGCCAGTTTTAAGAATAAGACGTCTTTGTTGATGTTGTTCATGGCTTAAAATTTTCATGCGTGCATTCCTCCGATCAGACAAGTCAATCCATCTCACGCTTGAGCAAAAATCCGGTCAGTATTCAGCACCAGAGGCAAGATGTAAAGTGCAAATCTTAAGCGCAGCTAAAAAACGATGCGATAGTTGCGCGGCGATGCAGCGCAGTTGAAGTTGCAGGGCAGGGCTCATATCGGGTGGCGTGAGCGGTGCAGCGCAGCAGCCCACTTTTGCTTTACACAGATTGGATGCAGATACTATAAATTTAGTAGCTGCTCGCGCAATATTCTATTGCGCTATCGGCCTAAAACGCTACTAAGAAGTGCTACTTCGACATCGCCATGATGTCTCACAGGCGCAGTAGTGTAAGAAGTGTGCTGACCCCACTAGTAACCCCATTACTTGTTGAGACCCAACTAGGCTACTTTACAGGCCACGCCTTAGATGCAACTTTAGCCATTTCACGTTGCCGTTTATCAATTTCGATTTTTGTCCAGTCTTTAGATTTTGCTAGCAATTTTGTGAAATAAAACGCGGATTTTTTATATTCTATTTTCTTATCAACAAACCCTTGGTTACCAGATTTGCTATTGCTTTTTGCGGACATCAACGCCAAGTTACCGAGTCTCCTTTGAAATGCACGAGCGTCCTCTAACGACCAATTAATCTCCCAATCAGCGCACATAACGAGCGGTAGCACATGCTCTAGATTTACACGCGAAGTATCTTTGTCTGGAATGACTTCCCGTGTACTCCCAGGAACAGCTTCTTCTAAGCACCTCAAATAATACCTGGCTAAACTTTGCTTAGAAATTGTGGCAACTGAAAAGGCTTGCTCAAAAGCAGAATCAGTTGGTAGAGTTGCAAAGCCCTTGACGACTTCGATGGCGGTACTAATTTTTCTATCTGTTATCAGTCGGGCTGTCTCACTATACATTCGTTCCAGCGATCCCCCTCCAATACCCCCCACAACTTGAAACCTCACTGCAACCGCTTCAAGTCGTTGGAATGCTAATTTCACTTGTGTTTTATCAAAATACTCCAAGATAGCCAAAAGCAACGGCCTGATCTGCGTCATGCCTAAGAGATTTAGGGCAGACACACAATTTCTAACTTTGGGGTCATATTCGTTCCAGTATTCATGCTCGGTATTTATTAGTGCCGAATATATTTTCGCTTTCTCTTGAAGCTCTGTTGAGAAGGACAGTGCTAGCTTTTTACTGGTTATTTTGCGTTTTATGATTCCAAATAGATCTTTTTCACGAATAAGCCCATATTTGGACATTGCAACATGCCGAAGAAAAGTGACAACCAAGGGGTCGTCTGAAGCGCTTTCCAAGACCGCAACCATCCCGAGCCAACGATTTTTCGTTTCATCGATCTTTTCACCGGATTTATGAAAAAGGTAATTTTTCAGCAAATCTGAAATTGCCAGCTCAAGACCCCGATCGTTTAGTGTTTCGAAAATTATGAACGCATTACTGTCATCTGGGGCAGTAACGACAATAACTTTAAGGTTTGATTCAAGATAGTCAAGCCAGCTATGTAGAACCTCCTCTGGATCTTGAGCGATAGTACACAGCTTCTCAAAATACAGAGAAATTGTGTTCGCCGCTTCGAGCAGTCTTTTGTGGGATTGCCTTGTGAATTTATGAGTGTTAACAGGGCGAATTGTTTCGATCAATTCTTGGTAAAGCTCATTGTCAACCTCATTCAAAATTAGCTTAGGTTCTTTCTCCTTCGACTTTCGATCAGTACTGGTAAGAAACTCAGCTTTGACTGACGTAGCAGTCTCATCATCTTTACGAGTTTTGAAAATATCCTTAATCGCCGCTATAAGCAAACTGACGGTTGTTAGCCGCTGCTGACCATCAACTACTTCATATCTTTGATTTGCAGATCCCGTGACAACAATTGAGCCCAAAAAATACTCTGTTTCTTTATTCTTAATAGCATCGTTTACATCGTTAAGAAGTGCTTCAACGTGCTCTTTTTCCCATGCGAAGGATCTCTGATATGCGGGCACTTTAAATCGCCGACTTTTGAGCACTGTGCTCACCCCTTCTAGTTGAATCCGAATTTCTTGTATTTGAGACATATTCAAGTTTTCTAAATTTTTAAAGATACAAATCAAACTCAATTGACATTAAATATTGTGCTGGGCGGAAATAGAGTTCATTAAACCTGCATCAGTTACTTCCCCAACTTCGGCGCGCTCAGCAGCAGCTCAGCCACCTGCGCTTTCCAGAACTTCGCCTGCCCCGTCGTCCCATGTCCTGCAGTTTGCTCGCTACCAGGTATCAGGTAAATACGCCCGTTCTTCACGCGCTTGATTTCGCGCTCCAGCGTGCCCGTCTCGGGCGGGTTGCGCTCATCGTCGGCGGAGTTGATGGCCAATAGAGTGGCCTGGATGCGCTCTAAACCCGGCGCAGGGTTGTAGTCGCGGGACGAGTCCCATTGGTAGAGGTGGTCGTTGGCATCGCCGGTGTATTTGGCGTTCAGGCGCTGGTCCAGGATGCGGTCGGCTGCTGCGCGGGTGGGTGCGGCTTTTTGCAGGGCTTGGTTGCCGCCGTTGGTGGCCAGGCCGTAGAACACCGATGCAAACAACGCGCTGCGGGGCTGGGTGGTGTAGTTGCCGCCTTGCCACTCG
>JAYWHJ010000009.1:0-14720 GCA_043777795.1 Polaromonas sp.
GTATTATGCGTGGGAAGCCGTGACGGGCAAACAGGTGCCTGAGGTTTGGCTGGAGCGTCTGCAACGCGGCGGAGTGGCTATTTTGATGGCGATGATGTGCGTAGCCCTGTTTAACGATGTAACCCGAATATTTGGATAGTTTTTGTAAAAGTGCTTCGTAGGCCGGTGGCTTATTGACAAGTGCGCTCTATGGTGTATGAATAAACAAGTGAAATACGTTTTTAACCGCTCTGCATGCGCGCTAGCTGCTATGGCTTTCGCAGCGAATTCGTGGGCCGTCAATCCTTTTACAGTGCGCGACATACGGGTCGAGGGCTTGCAACGCGTCGAGCCTGGCACCGTGTTTGCATCGCTGCCTTTTCGTGTGGGTGAAACCTATAACGATGAGAAGGGCTCTTCAGCGATTCGCTCGCTGTTTGCGCTGGGCCTGTTTAAAGATGTGCGTATCGATGTGCAAGGTGGCGTGTTGGTCGTGATCGTAGAGGAGCGCCCGACGGTGGCTGATGTCAGCTTTACGGGTACCAAAGAGTTTGACAAAGAGGTGCTTACCAAGGCCTTGCGCGAAGTGGGTATCAACGAAGGTCGCCCGTTTGACAAAGCACTGGCCGACCGCGCCGAGCAAGAGCTTAAGCGCCAGTACATCAACCGCAGCCTGTATGGTGCTGAGGTTGTCACTACCGTCACGCCCATTGAGCGCAACCGCGTGAATTTGAACTTCAACGTCACCGAAGGTGATGTCGCCAAGATCAAGGAAATTAACATCGTCGGCGCCAAAGCTTTCAGTACGGGCACGCTGCGAGGTCTGTTTGACTTGGACAGTGGCGGTTGGCTCAGCTGGTACACCAAGAGCGATCGCTATGCCCGTACCAAGCTTAACGCTGACTTGGAAACCCTGCGTTCGTATTACCTGACTCGCGGTTACCTGGAATTTAAAATTGATTCCACCCAAGTGGCTATTTCACCGGATAAGCAGGACATCTCTTTGACAGTGAACATCAGTGAAGGCGAGCGCTATTTGGTATCTGGCGTGAAGCTGGAAGGCAACTATCTGGGCAAAGACGAAGAGTTCAAGACACTGGTGTCTATCAAACCAGGTCAAGCTTATAACTCAGAGCAGGTGGCGCAAACGACCAAGGCCTTCACCGATTATTTTGGCAGCTTTGGCTTTGCTTTTGCCCAAGTACAGGTTAAACCCGAAATTGATCGAGCAACTAACCAAGTTGCGTTCGTATTGCAGGCCGAGCCTTCTAGGCGCGCCTATGTGCGCAAGATCAACATTGCAGGCAATAACAAAACCCGTGATGAAGTGATTCGCCGCGAGTTTCGCCAGTTTGAAGCCAGTTGGTATGACGGTGACAAAATCAAGTTGTCCCGTGACCGGGTAGACCGTTTAGGCTACTTCAAAGACGTGAATGTGGAGACAGTCGATGTGCCTGGCGCGCAGGATCAAGTAGATTTGGTCGTGACGGTGTCAGAGAAACCCACGGGTAATTTGTCTTTGGGTGCTGGTTTTTCAAGCAGTGAAAAACTGTCTCTGCAATTCAAGATTGCGCAAGAGAACGTGTTTGGCTCGGGGGAATACTTGGGAATCGATGTCAATACATCCAAGTTCAATCGGCAATTGGTGCTCAGCAGCATAAACCCGTACTTTACCAATGATGGCGTTTCACGCACGGTCGATCTGTACTATCGTAAAACGCGCCCCTTGAACGACCAAGGAGGCGACTACCAGCTTACCACTACCGGCGCCAGTATGCGCTTTGGGGTGCCGTTTACGGAGCAAGATACGGTGTACTTTGGCGGCGGCGTGGAAGGTACCAAAATTATTCCCGGTACCAATATTCCTGCAGCCTATTTAGCCTATGCCAATCAGTTCGGTTACTCCAGCCGCAGTATCCCGTTAACACTGGGATGGTCCAGAGACAGCCGTGACAGCGCCTTGGTGCCCAACTCTGGACTGTTGCAGCGGGTGAGTGGTGAATGGGGCGTGGCTGGCGATGCGCGGTATCTGCGGAGCAGCTACCAATACCAACAGTACATTCCTTTGAACAAACAATTTACCGTTGCTGTAAACGGTGAAGTCGGTTGGGGCAAAGGCTTGTCAGACCGTGCGTTCCCGGTGTTTAAAGGGTACTACGCAGGTGGCTTGGGTTCAGTACGCGGCTTTGAGCAAGGTAGTTTGGGGCCGCGCGACGTCACGGGTTCCTTTATTGGTGGGCCGAAAAAAGTGGTGGGGAACATAGAGCTACAAACTCCTTTTCCCGGCGCGGGCAACGACCGAACATTGCGATTATTCGGTTTTGTCGATGCTGGTAATGTATTCTCCGAGCTTGAGAAGTACGACTTTGGTACGCTTAGAGCTTCAGCGGGCATTGGTTTAAGCTGGATTTCTCCGGTCGGACCACTAAGATTCGCTTATGCGACGCCCCTGCGTAAGTTTCCAGGGGATAGAATCCAGAAACTGCAATTCCAAATTGGTACATCTTTCTAATGAAGTTTTCAATCCGTCATTTACTCGTTGCCTCAGGTTTGGCAGTTGCGGCGTGTGCGTCGTTGGCGCAAGAGTTCCGTATTGGTTTTGTCAATACGGATCGAATCTTCCGCGAAGCCAACGCCGCCAAGGCTGCGCAGACCAAGCTAGAAACTGAATTTGCCAAACGCGAAAAAGAACTGATTGACATCGGCAACACACTCAAAACTGCCTCTGAGAAATTTGAGCGCGAAGCCCCCACTTTGGCCGAGAGTGCGCGCAATACGCGCCAAAAGCAATTGGTCGAGCAAGACCGTGACTTTCAGCGCAAGCGCCGCGAGTTTCAAGAGGACTTGAACGCGCGCAAAAATGAAGAGCTGCAAGCGGTACTGGAGCGGGCTAATCGCTTGGTCAAGCAAGTGGCGGAAGCTGAGAAGTACGACGTAGTTCTGCAAGAAGCTGTGTATATTAATCCCAAGCACGATATTACCGACAAAGTGCTTAAGGCGCTCAACGCAGCTAACGGCAAATAGGCTTGCGCTCAGGATCGTCGTGTGCCCATCACGCTTGAAACCGTTGTCCAAGCTCTAGGCGGTACATTGTACGGTCCAGCTACCGTAGCCATAGAGCGCTTGGCTCCTTTGCAATCCGCAGGTCCAGCGGATTTGTCGTTTTTGAACCATCCCAAGTATGCGGCGCAATTGCAAACTACCCGCGCGGCCTGTGTCATTGTGTCGCCTGCTTTGGCTGACGCAGCCAGGCTACGTGGCGCTTGCATTGTCACCGACGACCCATATTTGTACTTCGCCAAGTTAACGCAATGGTGGAGGCGCCAGTCAGGGCAAGGTGCAGCGGCTGGAGTGCACGCCAGCGCGGTCGTGGATGCCACTGCGCGGGTGCATCCCAGCGCTAGCGTCGGCCCTTTGTGTGTCATTGAGCGCGGGGCTCAGATTGGAGCGCACAGCGTGCTCGCGTCGCGGGTGACAGTCGGCGCGGACTGTGTGCTGGGCCAGCGTTGCATCGTACACAGCGGGGTGGTGATTGGTGCCGATGGTTTTGGTTTTGCACCTGATACGACGCGTGGCGGTGTTTGGGAAAAAATTGAGCAGCTAGGCGCGGTACGCATTGGGGACGATGTGGAGATTGGTGCCAATACCTGTATTGACCGAGGCGCGCTAGACGACACCGTTATTGAGGACGGCGTGAAGTTGGATAACTTGGTTCAAATTGGGCATAACGTCAAAATTGGCAAGCACACCGCCATGGCAGGTTGTGCGGGGGTTGCTGGCAGTGCCACGATTGGTGCGCATTGCACAGTGGGCGGTGGAGCCATCGTGCTGGGTCACTTGAGTGTTGCCGATCATGTGCATATTTCGGCTGCTACTACGGTCACTCGCTCTATCACCCAAGCCGGTAACTACACCGGTCTCTTCCCTATCGACGACAATGCGAGCTGGGAAAAAAATGCCGCCTCGCTCAAACAACTGCATAAGCTGCGTGAGCGCGTGAAAGAACTTGAAAAAAACTACGAAAAGAAAACGCAGACACCATGATGGATATCCACACCATACTCAAACAACTCCCGCATCGCTACCCATTTTTGCTGGTTGACCGTGTGCTGGAGATCGACAAAGGCAAGTCGATCAAAGCGCTGAAAAACGTTACGATTAATGAGCCTTTTTTTGTGGGCCACTTTCCACACCGCCCGGTCATGCCGGGTGTATTGATGATCGAGGCGTTGGCCCAGGCCGCTGCCTTGCTGTGTTTTGACATGCTAGGCACTACGCCGGATGACAAGACGGTGTATTACTTTGCGGGCATTGACGGCGCGCGCTTCAAGCGCCCCGTTGAGCCGGGCGATCAACTCATCTTGAACGTGAGCCTGGACCGTATGAAGGCGGGTATATTTAAGTTCAAAGCCAACGCCATGGTGGGTGATGAGCTGGCCGTAGAGGCCGAGTTGATGTGCACCATGCGCACTATCGCCTGATGGGTGCTGCCATGAGCCAAGCATTGATCCATCCCACCGCGCTGGTGGATCCCAAGGCACAGCTGGACAGCTCGGTCACCGTCGGCCCCTACAGTGTGATTGGCCCGCATGTAAAGATCAACGCGGGCACCACTGTGGGCCCCCATGCGGTGATTGAGGGGCACACCACCATTGGCGAAGATAACCGCATTTTCCAGTTCACCTCATTAGGTGCGATGCCGCAAGACAAAAAATACGCGGGTGAGCCCTGCGAACTGGTGATTGGCGACGGTAATACCATCCGCGAGTTTTGCACCTTCAATATCGGTTCGCCCGGTGGAGGCGGCATCACCAAGGTGGGCGACCGCAACTGGCTGATGGCCTATGTGCATTTAGCGCACGACTGTATCGTCGGCGACGACACCATTTTTGCCAACAATACGCAGCTCGCTGGCCATGTGCAGGTGGATGATTTTGTGATTTTGGGCGGCTTTACCGTGGTGCACCAGTTTGTACGCATTGGAGCGCATAGCATGACTGCCATGTGTTCCCTGCTGTTTGCCGATTTGCCGCCCTTCGTGATGTGCCAAGGCCAGCCCGCCGCGGCGCGTAGCATGAACTTTGAGGGTCTGCGCCGCCGAGGCTTTAGCGCCCAACGCATCAGTGCCGTCAAAGCCATGCACAAGGCTTTGTACCGGGATGATCTGTCGCTGGACACGGCAGTGGGCAAAATCAATGAGTTGACTGCAAGCCACCCTGAAGCATTGTCCGACGTGCAAATGATGAATGGCTTTCTGGCTAAAGTGTCAGCGCAGCGCGGCATCGTGCGCTAAGCGCTTGTCTACGCGCCTGACAACCTGCTAACTCTACCTCTGACCATGACTGCACCAGCCTTGCGCGTAGCCATGGTCGCGGGCGAGGCCTCGGGGGACTTGCTGGGCGCGCTGCTGCTCGATGGCCTCAAGCAGCGCTGGCCTGCGGTAGAGGCCTTCGGTATTGGTGGCCCGCAGCTACAGCGCCGGGGCTTTCAAGCTTGGTGGCCCAGCGACAAGTTGGCTGTGCGGGGCTATGTCGAGGTACTGCGCCATTACCGCGAGATTGTCGGTATCCGCCAACAGCTCTTGGAGCGCCTGCTGCAAGACCCACCGGATGTGTTTATTGGCATCGATGCGCCAGACTTCAGCCTGGCACTTGAAGCCCAGCTCAAAGCGCGAGGCATCAAAACCGTGCATTTTGTCAGCCCCAGCATTTGGGCGTGGCGACCAGAGCGGATAGAGAAAATTCGCCGAGCCGTAGACCATGTGCTTTGCATCTTCCCGTTTGAAAAGCCGCTGTACGACCAAGCGGGCATTGCCGCCAGCTACGTGGGCCATCCCTTGGCCAGCGTCATACCTCTGCAGCCAGACCGCGCCGGCGCACGCGCCGCCTTGGGATTGGATGCGCAAGACACCGTTGTCGCCATACTGCCGGGTAGCCGCGCGTCGGAGGTGCAATACCTCGGTCAAGTATTTTTTAAGGCTGTAGCGCATATAAATAATGCGAGGCCAGCTATCAAATTCGTAGTTCCATGCGCTCCGGGTTTGGGCAATGCAATACGCGCCTATGCCCAAGCTGCGGGTGTGCTGGAGCAAGTTCAGTTGCTGGAGGGCCAGTCACACGCTGCACTGGCGGCGTGTAACGTCACCTTGATTGCCAGCGGCACCGCCACGCTGGAGGCCGCATTATTCAAGCGCCCCATGGTTATTGCCTACAACATGCATTGGCTCAGCTGGCAGCTGATGAAGCGCAAAAAACTCCAGCCCTGGGTCGGTCTGCCCAACATCTTGTTAGAGGAGTTTGTGGTGCCGGAATTTTTGCAAAGCGCCGCCACGCCGCAAGCCCTGTCGCAAGCCATTTTGGACTGGTTGGCACAACCTGAGAAAATACGTGCTTTAGAACACCGATTTACCGCGCTGCACTCCGAGCTCCAGCGCGATACCGCCACATTAGCCAGCCATGCCATCGCCCAAGTTATCGCCTCTTAAACCGGGCCAGGCATGTGACCTTGTGCCTGTAGCCAAGCCGGCAGTCAAGCGCCGCCCGGCTGCGAAGGCGCGTAGAGTACCCGCAATGAAGCAGGTGCAACTGGCCTGGGATACCCATGGGCTGACAGCCGGGGTGGACGAGGCCGGCCGTGGCCCCTTGGCGGGCAGCGTCGTGGCGGCGGCGGTGATACTGGATGAACTCAATCCCATTCAAGGCTTGGCTGACTCCAAAAAGCTCACCGCGCTCAAACGCGCCAAACTCTACGACGAAATTCGTGCCAAAGCTCTGTGTGTAGGCGTAGGTGAGGCCAATGTGGACGAGATTGACACCCTCAACATACTGCAAGCCACCATGCTGGCCATGCAGCGCGCGGTGGCTAACCTGCGCCTCAAGCCCACCATGGTGTTGGTGGACGGCAACCGCATCCCCAAGTTGGAGATGCTGGCAGATGCCATCGTGCAGGGCGATTGCAAGGTGCAAGCCATCTCGGCTGCCTCCATCATCGCCAAAGTCACGCGCGACAGGCAGTGCGAGGCGCTGCATGCCCAGTATCCGCAATATGGTTTTGATGGGCATAAAGGCTATGGAACCGCAGTGCACATGGCTGCGCTCAAAGCGCACGGTGCTTCGCCAGTGCACCGCAAAAGCTTTGCACCGGTGCGCGATGCCCTGCGCACAGGACCCGAGGCTACCCAGTGAGCGTGCCAGCAGTCATCACCTCGCGTGACAACCCCTTGCTCAAAGAGTTGCGCAAGCTGGCGCAAGACGGCGCTGCCTACCGCAAAACTGGCCGGGTCTGGATTGAAGGCGAGCACTTGTGCAGCGCCTATGTGCAGCGTGGGCTGCAGCCCGCTGTTGCCGTAGTTTTAGAGTCAAAACAGGCGCTGGCGCAATCAAATATTGCGGGGGCAGCTACTAAAATTGTAGTGGTTACGGACGCCCTCATGGCAGACATCAGCCCGTTGGATTCACTCGCTGGCATGGGCTTTGTGTGCGATTTGCCTACCGACACCGCTATGGACCTGCATGCCCCCACCGTGGTGCTGGACCGCTTGCAAGACCCCGGCAATGTAGGCAGCATTTTGCGCAGTGCAGCCGCGTTTGGCTTCAAGCAAGTGCTGGCGCTCAAAGGCACTGTGGCGTTGTGGGCGCCGAAAGTGCTACGCGCTGGAATGGGCGCGCACTTCGGGCTGCGTCTGATCGAAGGCGTGTCCTTAGAAGACATTGGCCGCTTGCAGTTGCCGCTGGCTGTGACCAGTAGCCACCAGGGGCACTATTTGCACCAACTACTGGCCAATCAGGCACTGCCTGCCCAAATCAACTGGGCGCTAGGGCACGAAGGGCAGGGCGTGTGCGCCGCGTTACAAGACCGCGCCACACTGCACGTGCGCATCGCCCAGCCAGGTGGCGAGGAGTCGCTCAACGTGGCCGCCGCTGCGGCCATTTGCTTGCATGCCAGTGGCACCGCGCGGGTTTAGTGGGTCTACCGCGTCGCGGCGTTTACCAATGTAGCGTGATCCCTGAAACCCGGCAGTGAAACACAAGGGGTGTACGTCACACAGCAAATCCACGTATCGCAGCCTCCACCATCGCAGCAGCAGCTAGTGGTTTTTCCATCGGGTAAAGGTGGGTGCCATCCATCCAGGCCATGCGGCCTTTGGTGACTTTTTCGGTCAATGTGGTACCTACGCGCTTCATCTCGGCAGACTGCAAACCGCCAATGAATGCGGCGGGGCATTTGAGGGGGTGGCGTTTGAGCAAGCTGTCCAGGTTGTCGGGCAGGGTGTTGTAGATTTGGGTTTCTATGCGCCGGTCAAAGGCTAGGTGGCGTTGGCCGTTGATATCTACCATGCCATGGGCGATGTAGTCGCGCAGCACGGTATCTTCCCACAGTGCGAAGGCGCGTTTGCTTTTGAAGTGGGCGTAGGCGGCTTCTGCACTGGGCCACACTTGCTTGCGGTGCTTGCTGACTGCGCCGGGCGATACGCGGCCCACCATTTGGGTGGTTTTAATTGCACCTAAAGTGGTGGCTCGCCAGCCACCTATGACGGGTGAATCAAGCAGTACGACACCCTGCGCCAATGTAGGGTGTCTGGCTGCGCACATGAGGCTCAATATGCCGCCCAGTGAGTGACCTACCAAGTAGGCGGGTTTGCCAGCTTTGTCAGATTCGCGCTGTGCAAAATCAGCCAGTTGCTGCACCAAGTGCGGCCAGTTGTCGGTGACCGGATAGGCACTGTCGTGGCCCAATTTTTCGATGGCTTTGACGGTGAAGCCGCGTTTTTTAAGTAACGCTGTCATTACTGCGTACGTGCTGGCGGGAAAGCTGTTGCCGTGGGAAAAAACTAAAAGCATTGTGATGGGTCGGGGTGTGTCGATAAAAAAGCTAAATCAATTTTTCTTGTGGCGTGCTGATTTTGCGCAGCGTACTGCTGCGCACATTGGGCGCTTTGAGGGGTGTGTCGGTTTGGCCACCATTCCATACTGGGTCTTCAAGGCTGTCAAACACCTCGCGAAGCTTGTTGCCCCATGCGCCGCGCAGCATCTTGAGGTAGGGGTTAGTCTCTTCGATGCAGACAACTTTCTCGGTCTGCAAGGTGCCCGCCTCGTACACTACCAGGTCCAGCGGCAAGCCCACGGAGAGGTTGGATTTGAGCGTGGAGTCCATCGACACCAGGGCGCATTTGGCGGCTTCATCGAGCGGTGTGTCCAGCGTGATGACGCGGTCTAACACCGGTTTTCCGTACTTGGATTCGCCGATTTGGAAATACGGTGTCTCAGGCGTAGCTTCAATAAAGTTGCCGGCGGAATACACCTGAAACAAGCGCATTGGTTCGTTGCAGATTTGACCGCCAAAGATCAGTGATACGTTAAATTCAACGCCGGCCTTTTTCAAGGCCTCTGCGTCGCGCGTGTAGACGTGGCGCACGGCTGAGCCTAGCACGCGGCAGGCATCGAACATGCTTTTGGCGTTCCAGATTGTCAGCGGCTCGCCTTCGTCATTTTTCAGCTTCTCAACTTGCAATATCTCCCGCACAGATTGGCTGATGCTCAGATTGCCAGCCGACAGCAGCGTCATAAACCTGTCGCCGGGTTTCTCATACACAATCATTTTGCGGAAGGTGCTGATCTGGTCTAGGCCTGAATTGGTGCGCGAGTCGGATAAAAATACCAGGCCTGCTTTGAGTTTGATGCCTACGCAATATGTCATGGGTGCTCCGTTATGGCTTAACGATTAGTTTTTTGAGTTGGTATAACACGTCCAGCGCCTCGCGCGGGGTGAGTGTGTCGGGGTGGATGTCTTTTAACGCCGATTCTAGGGCACCGCCCGCGCCGCTTTCCATTGCGCTGTCGGGGGGCGCAGCAAACAGGTCCACCTGCGCCTGGGCGCTGCTTTGCTGCGTCTCTAATGCCGCCAGGGCATGGCGGGCGTGGTTGACCACCGCCGCCGGCACGCCAGCCAGCTTGGCTACTTGGATACCATAGCTGCGGTTGGCGGGGCCAGGCTGGATCTCGTGCAGAAAAACGATGTCGTGTCCGCTCTCAGCCGCACTCACATGCACGTTGACCGCGCCGTGGTGCTGGGCGGGAAAGTCGGTGAGCTCAAAGTAGTGTGTAGCAAACAGCGTGAAGGCTTGTGACTTGTGCAAATGCGTGGCAATACCCGACGCCAGCGCCAGGCCGTCAAAGGTAGAGGTACCGCGCCCGATCTCGTCCATCAGCACCAGCGAGTGTGGTGTAGCGGCGTGCAAGATTTGCGCAGCTTCGGTCATCTCCAGCATGAAGGTGGACTGCGCGTTGGCCAGGTCGTCTGCAGCGCCAATGCGGGTGTGGATGGCGTCGATTGGCCCCAGGCGGCAGGCCGCTGCGGGCACATACGAGCCGATGGAGGCCAGCAGGGTGATGATGGCGACCTGGCGCATATAGGTGGATTTGCCGCCCATGTTGGGGCCAGTAATGACCTGCATGCGGGTTTTGGCGTTGAAGGCGGTGTCATTGGCGATGAAGCTGCCCCCACCGGCTCGACTGGTGGTGCCCGAGCCATACAGCTCGGCCAAGCGCGCCTCCACCACAGGGTGGCGGCCTGCAGTGATGTCGATGCACGGCTCTTTGACAAACTGCGGCGCACACCAGCCCAGCGTGAGCGAGCGCTCGGCCAGCGCGCACAGGGCGTCCAGTGAGGCCAAGGCAGTAGCGCACTGCGACAGCGTGGGCACAAAGGCTTGCAATTGGTCTAGCAGCTGCTCGTACAAATATTTCTCGCGTGCCAGTGCACGATCTTGCGCGCTGAGGGCCTTGTCTTCAAAGGTTTTCAGCTCGGGCGTGATAAAGCGTTCGGCGTTTTTCAGGGTTTGGCGACGGCGGTAGTCGTCAGGTACTTTGTCCAGTTGGCCTTGGGTGACCTCGATGTAAAAGCCGTGCACCCGGTTGAACTGCACACGCAGGGTGGCAATGCCGGTTCTTGCCTTCTCGCGCACTTCTAAATCCAGCAAAAACGCATCGCAGGTATCGCCGATATTGCGCAGCTCGTCCAGGTCTGCGTCAAAGCCGTTAGCCATCACGCCGCCATCGCGGATGAGGGCGGCGGGCTCAGCCAGCAGGGCGCGTTGCAACAGCTGCGCGCAACCTGCGGGAGGCGTGAGTTGCTTAGATATCGAGGTCAAATCAGTCTCTAGCGCATTAGAATAATGGGCGAGAAGCTCACATTTTTGTAGCGTTTGTTGCAACGCAACCAACTCACGTGGGCGCACTTGGCGCAATGCAATGCGGGCGGTAATGCGTTCGACATCGCTTACACCTTTGAGCTGCGCGCGCAACTTGGCTGCGTGGCCACCACTGTCGCCAGTGCGCAGTATGCCAATGGCTTGCAGCCGCTGCTGCGCCACTGAGCGCGCGCGCAACGGCGACTGTAGCCAGCTCTTCAGCGCCCGGCTGCCCATGCCGGTTTGGCAGGTGTCTAAGAGCGAGAAGAGGGTGGGTGAATCTTCACCGCGCAGTGTGAGCGTCAGCTCCAGGTTTCGCCGCGTGGTCAGGGGCAGTTCTATCAGCTCGTCGTCGCGCTGCACGCGCAGGCTGCGCACATGCGGCAGCGCCTTGCCCTGCGTGTGCTCGGCATAGGCCAGCAAGGCCGAGGCTGCTGCGTGGGCATGTACAGCCTCATCGGCGCTAAAGGCCTGCAGGCTGGCAACTTGCAGTTGCGCGCACAGCTTGGTGTTTCCCAAGCCGCTGTCAAACTGGAATGCCGGGCGAATCGTCAGGGACAGCGATGCTGCAAATCGCAGCGCCTTGATCTGCTGCTCAAACGCGGGCGTCACGTCCCCGCTGTAAATCAGCTCGCTGGGTGCAATACGTGCCACCCAGGCTGTGAGCTCGTCGTGGCTACATTGCGCCAGCTGAATCTGCGCCTGCGTAACGGCTAACCAAGCCAAGCCCAGCTGGTTGCGCGGCGCTTGGTGCACGGCCAGCAGGACGGATTCGGTTTTTTCGCTCAGCAGCTCGCTGTCGGTCAGCGTACCCGGTGTGACCACGCGCACCACTTTGCGCTCGACCGGGCCCTTGCTGGCACCCACCTCGCCCACCTGTTCGCAGATGGCCACAGACTCGCCCAGCTTGATCAACCGCGCCAAATAGGTCTCCACCGAATGTGCTGGCACACCGGCCATCACCACCGGCTCGCCGCCCGACTGCCCGCGCTGAGTGAGGGTGATGTTCAGCAGGCGCGCGGCCTTTTCAGCGTCCGCATAAAACACCTCATAAAACTCGCCCATGCGGTAGAACACCAGCGTATCGGGGTAGTCTTTTTTAAGGCCCCAGTACTGGGCCATCATCGGCGTGTGACTCAAAATTTCAGCCAAAGTAGGGTTTCCATTTGAAAAATGCACAAAACGGCAGTTAGCACTTCAATGGATTATCGCGGATGGTTAGCGTACGTAGTTCCGTGAAGACGGTTCGGTGAATACCGCACCATAATTAAAAGCATGCAAACTACTCGAACGTTCCCATTGCAAGTCAATGGCCAAGAGCGCACTGTCCAAGCTCTAGAAAACACACCCTTGCTGTACGTGCTGCGCAACGACCTAGGCCTCAAGGGCACCCGCTTTGGCTGCGGAGCCAACCAGTGCGGTAGCTGCCATGTGCTGCTGGACGGTGCTTCGGTGCCCGCCTGCGATACGCCGGTGTGGGCGGCAGAGGGTAAGGCGGTGGTAACGGTTGAGGGGCTGGCGCGACTGCATGGCGATGAAGTGGCGCTACATCCGCTACAGCAGGCCTTTATCGACGAGCAGGCAGCGCAGTGTGGCTATTGCGTGTCGGGCATCCTCATCAGCGCTACCGCGCTGATAGCTGAGAATCCACAGCCAACCGAGAACCAAGTCAAAGCCGCGCTGGACAAACACCTGTGCCGCTGCGGCACGCATAACCGCATCGTGCGGGCGGTGCTGCGGGCGGTGGATGTGATGAGGGCGGCAGCATGAGCAGCGCCAACGCACCCACCCCACTGCACAGCGGCACCACAGCGGTACAACCACCCGTGCTGCCCGGCAGCATGCAAGCTAACCGCCGCCTGTCGCAGTGGTTGAGCATCCACGCCAACGGTACGGTGAGCGTGCGCAGCGGCAAGGTAGAGCTAGGCCAGGGCATCACCACCGCGCTGGCGCAGATCGTCGCGCTGGAGCTGGAGGTGGCTATTACCCGCATCCGCATGCTGCCCGCCAACACGACAGACAGCCCTAACGAAGGCATGACCTCAGGCAGCCTCTCGGTGCAAGACTCCGGCAGCGCGCTTCGCCAAGTGTGCGCGCAGGTGCGGCAGATATACCTGCAAACTGCCAGCCTGCGGCTGCAGATGCCGACCGAACAACTGGAGGTAGTGGACGGTAGCATACAGCCGCGCAGCCAGCAGGGCTGTACTGGCGAAAATTCATCCACCAGCTACTGGGCGTTGGCCGACGATGCCTTGCTGCAGGTGGAGGCAGATGAGCCAGTTGCTCATAAAATAGTAGCTTCTCCCGCGATGTTTGATGAGGCTACATCCAGATTAGACATACCAGACAAGGTCACAGGTCAGCCGCGTTTTATCCAAGATATAGCCTTACCCGGCATGCTGTACGGGCGTGTGCTGCACCCACCTTCGCCCAACGCCGTGCTCCAGGAGCTTGACATGACCATCGTGCAGGCAATGCCTGGCGTGGTGGCTGTAGTACGTGATGGCAACTTTCTCGGCGTGATAGCAGACAACGAGTATCTGGTGACGTTGGCGCTGAAAAAGCTAAGTACCCTTGCGTTGTGGAGCGAAAGTGCAGCTTTACCCAACATGCACGACTTGAGCGAGTATTTGCGTGCCCAGCCCGTAGAGACCAGCTTGGTAGGCGAGAGGAGAAGAGGGGTGGCCGCTGGGGCAAACCCAGTAGCCCAGGAGCCGTTTGGGCTGCGCAAAGCCGAGTCCGTCCAAGCACTTCGACCCTTAGACAAGCTCAGGACAGGCCAAACTCGGGACCAGCGGATGGATGCTCCCGCCGCTCGAAGTTTCAACGCCAGCTACTCGCGGCCTTTCCTAGCCCATGCCTCTATAGGCCCGTCCTGCGCGGTGGCGCGCTCCAGCGCCGTGTCGCTGGAGGTGTGGACGCACAGCCAAGGCATCTACCACCTGCGCGCCGACTTGGCCTTGGTGTTGGGCATACCTGCAAGCAGCATCAGCGTGCAGCACGTAGAGGGCGCGGGTTGCTACGGCCACAACGGCGCGGACGACGTAGCCTGCGATGCCGCCCTGCTGGCCCGCGCGATGCCTGGCCGCGCTGTGCAAGTGCAGTGGACGCGGGAGTCTGAGCTGGGCAGCGCGCCTTTTGGCCCTGCTATGGTGGTAGAGCTCAATGCGCAGGTCGATGCAGACGGCAGTGTTACCGATTGGCAGCACACGGTGTGGTCCAACGGCCACGGCATGCGCCCCGGGCGCTCTAGCGCGCCGGTGCTGCTGGCAGGCACGCTGTTGGAAAAGCCATTCCCCTTGCAAATCGCCGTGAACGCCCCGCTGGCCGCAGGTGGTGGCTCTGAGCGCAATGCCGTGCCGCTGTAAAACTTTGCCCAATGGCGCGCTGTCAACCACCGCGTGCTCAGCAAGCCTATTCGCAGCTCCGCCCTGCGCTCGCTGGGCGCGCACTGCAACGTGTTTGCCAGCGAGTCAATGGTGGGCGAGATAGCGGAAAAACTGGGCGCAGATTCATTGGCGTTCAGACTACGACATCTTACTGACGCACGTGC
>JAYWHJ010000010.1:0-5170 GCA_043777795.1 Polaromonas sp.
CGCGCACCTATGCGGTGATGGAAGAGGTGAAGGAAACCACGCGACTGGTGCTTTGAGCGAATGACCGTCCGGTTCATTAATGGTGCCGGATTTTTGGTACATTTATCCTGGCAAGCCAACAAAATATCGCGATTAAAGCTGCTATTTACATAGCCATTTGTATCTTTCGACGGGCTATTTTAACCCGCGCTCAGCAGCTCTACCACAGCACTTGGGGGATCAAAAAACCGGACGATCCGGCGACTGACGTGCGCCCACTTTTGCAAACCGAGCCGTATGCGTTACGCGCCCTGTGGAGCAGAGACGCCCCGCTTACGCGACTTGGACACGAGTTTGCACAGCAGATAAGCCTAGGCGTGCGATTTTTCACGTAAATCATTTTCTTTGTCGCTTAATTTTCATCTTGTTGACGGTACAAAAGTGGTCCGAGAGCTATTTTTGTCGTCAGGCCAAAATTTGACCAGCAAGACAAGTAACATATTGTGAATGGCTGCGTACGCTGCAGCAGCGCAGATCAAAAATGACATAAGCAGACAGACAAGGACAAGTCGTTGGACTCGGGTTTTCACAGCGCAATGGCGCCATTGGTATTTATCAAGCCGGTAGGGTTCAGCGCGGCTGATTCACTGCGCCTGATGCAGGCTGCGCAGCGACTTGACGACACCGTACGCTGGCGCTTGGCGCCTGCAGGTGTGCAGGCCGATGTGTATTTGGCCCACCGTGCCAGCGTGGTGTTTGGCCCAGCGTCCAAAGCCATGCCTCTACAGGCCGCTGTGCCGGACGTACCAAATACACCTAGCTTTAGCAGCACCGTCGAAGAGTCTCTTAGCGGTGTCTATGAGCACTCGCGCCTGAACCTGGACAGCAAAGGCCTGTACAAAAACCGGCCGGTTTGCCTGCTGGGTGTGAAGCCCGAAGCGCCTGTAGCGGCAGATGTGCAGCGCCTGCCAGCCCTGCAATTTCCTGGCGCGCTGGAAGAGTTGCGCGCAGGCCTACAGCGGGTCGCCAATGAAGTGTTAAGTTTGCGCGTCATGTACGCACTGGGTCGCTGCGCCTGGATGGGGCGCGCGCACTGGAGAACCCATCGCTTGCATGTGGTCGACGGGGCCCAACTGATTGCAGCGATAGAGACCAAGCATTGGCGTGTGCATCTTTTAAACGATGTGCTGGTAGAGTTTATCGAGGCGGCTAACGTCGTTTTGGCGCCGCAGTCCAGCGTGTTTGGCGCGCCAGGCTTTACCACCGTGCCCTTGGAGCAAGTCTTATGGGAGTTTGCCAAGCGCTGCCCTGAACCGCTCTTGTCGCAAGTGCTGCCCAGTGCTTACCTGCGCGACCCGCTGACCCACCGTCGCCATAACGAGCGGAGCAATCAAGAGCTGGGCGACCATTGCGCGTCGATATTGAACGCCCTGGATACGCAGTCGCGCACCGCTCAGCAATTGCAAGACAGCCTGCGCCTGTCGCGCCCGGCCTTGCTGCGCGCGCTGGCTTGTCTTGCGCTGACCCGCAGCATCCGCAGCGAGCGCCGAGCCACCGGCCTGAGCAATTGGCTGCGCTGGCTACCGCAGCGCGTGCACCAGCAAATCTTTGGTACGACCTTATTTCGCTAGCAGCGCTGGGAGCGAAGTGCCCGGAGCGATCTGGCGAATAGAACCTAGCGCCGGCCAAAAATAGCCGTGCCAACACGTACCATAGTGCTGCCAGTCGCCACCGCCATTTGCATATCGCCACTCATGCCCATAGACAATGTGTCTACCCCTGCGTATTGGTGTTTTATTGCACCAAATAGATCTCTAGCACTTTGAAATATTGCGCGGGCAGCTACTAAATCTGTAGTAGGCTCAGGTATCACCATGATGCCGCGCAACTGCAAACCGGGCAGCTGCATGACCGTGCCTGCCAACTGCAAAGCCTCTTCAGGCGCAACGCCAGACTTGTTCAAGCCGCCATCTATGTTGACCTGGATGCACACTTGCAGCGGCGCCAGATGTGCTGGGCGCTGGGCACTTAAACGCTCGGCAGTTTTAAGCCGGTCCACACCGTGCACCCAATTAAACTGCTCTGCCACCAAGCGGGTTTTATTGCTTTGAATGGGGCCAATCATGTGCCACACGATGCCCGGCAGGTCAGCCAACAGGGCCATCTTCTCAACGCCCTCCTGGATGTAATTTTCGCCAAACTCGCGCTGTCCCGCTGCATACGCCTGCCGCACAGCCTCGGGCCCGAAGGTTTTGCTCACAGCCAAAAGCGCCACTTCGTTGGGATTGCGCCCACAGTCCATGCAAGAAGCCGCGATCTGCGCATGAACCCTTTGGAGATTGTCTGAAATTGTGACCATAATGCGTTCATTGTCTCTAAAACTACCCTGATCCAGCCCACCAGCTTGTAACTATTATGGATATCACCCAACTCCTTGCCTTCAGCGTCAAAAATAAAGCCTCTGACTTGCACCTGTCTGCGGGCCTGCCACCGATGATCCGCGTGCACGGCGACGTGCGGCGCATCAACGTCGAGCCGCTAGACCACAAGGCCGTCCACGCGATGGTGTACGACATCATGAACGACGGCCAACGCAAGGCCTACGAAGAGTTTTTAGAGGTGGATTTTTCGTTTGAAATCGACGGCCTGGCCCGTTTTCGGGTCAACGCCTTCAACCAAAACCGGGGCGCAGCAGCCGTGTTTCGTACCATCCCGTCAAAAATACTTACGCTGGAGCAGCTCAACGCACCCAAAATTTTTGCCGACCTGGCCATGAAGCCGCGCGGCATGGTGCTGGTGACTGGGCCTACCGGCTCGGGCAAGTCCACCACCCTGGCGGCCATGGTGAACCATTTGAACGAGACCGAGTACGGCCATATCTTGACGGTGGAAGACCCGATTGAGTTTGTGCACGATTCTAAAAAATGCCTAATCAACCAGCGCGAGGTCGGCCCGATGACTTTGTCATTCGCCGCCGCGCTGAAGTCCGCCCTGCGCGAAGACCCGGATGCCATTCTGGTCGGTGAGATGCGCGACCTGGAAACCATCCGCCTGGCCATGACGGCCGCAGAAACTGGTCATTTGGTGTTTGGCACACTGCACACCTCCAGCGCTGCCAAAACAATTGACCGGATTATTGATGTGTTCCCGTCCGAAGAAAAAGAGATGATTCGCTCGATGCTGTCTGAATCATTGCAGGCCGTCATCTCGCAAACCTTGTGCAAAACCAAAGACGGCACCGGCCGCGTAGCGGCGCACGAGATCATGTTGGGCACCAGCGCCATCCGCAACCTGATTCGCGAAGCCAAAGTGGCGCAGATGTACTCGGCCATCCAAACTGGCAACAGCGTGGGCATGCAGACTCTGGACCAAAACTTGACCGACCTGGTCAAACGCAACATGATTTCTCCCGCTGAAGCGCGCGGTAAAGCCAAGATTCCAGATAACTTCATGGGCTAGGAAATGACCCCCGCGCTTTCCACTGCGTGCAATGCGCGGCCCGGTGCGGCGGCGGCCATCTGCGCGATTGAGACCTTTTGATTTACACACAAACCCCAGCCTGCACTTGCAGGCTGTAGCAATAAAGGAGCTGCTTCATGGAGCGCGACCAGGCCAGTAAATTCATCAACGACCTTTTAAAGTTGATGATCAGCCGTAACGGCAGTGATTTGTTTATCACCGGTGATTTTCCGCCCGCCATCAAAGTGGATGGCAAGGTGACCAAGGTGTCGCCTCAGCCCCTCACGGGCAACCACACCTTGGCCTTGGCCCGTTCCATCATGAACGACAAACAGGCGGCGGAGTTTGAGCGCACCAAAGAATGCAACTTTGCAGTAGCCCCGCCCGGCATTGGGCGCTTTCGGGTAAACGCTTTTATCCAGATGGGCAAAGTCGGCATGGTCATGCGGACTATCCCCAGCACCTTGCCGACCATCGACGTGTTGGGCCTACCCCAAGTGCTCAAAGATGTCACCATGACCAAGCGCGGTTTGTGCATTTTGGTGGGCGCTACCGGCTCGGGCAAGTCCACCTCGCTGGCCGCCATGGTGGACTGGCGCAATGAGAATTCTTTTGGCCACATCATCACCATCGAAGACCCGGTTGAGTTTGTGCATCCGCATAAGAACTGCGTAGTCACGCAGCGCGAAGTGGGGCTGGACACCGACAGTTGGGAAGCCGCACTGAAGAACACTTTGCGCCAAGCCCCCGATGTGATTTTAATGGGCGAGATCCGGGACCGCGAGACCATGGAGCACGCAGTCGCTTTTGCCGAAACCGGCCATCTGTGCATGGCCACCCTGCACGCCAACAGCGCCAACCAGGCGCTGGACCGCATCATCAACTTCTTCCCCGAAGAACGCCGCACCCAGCTGCTGATGGACTTGTCGCTCAACCTGCGCGCCATGGTATCCCAGCGACTGGTGCCCAACCAAGACGGCAAAGGCCGTTTTGCAGCGGTAGAAATCATGCTCAATACACCGCTGATCTCCGACATGATCTTCAAAGGCGAGGTCTCCGAGATCAAGGAGATCATGAAGAAAAGCCGCAATCTGGGCATGCAAACTTTCGACCAGGCTTTGTTTGACGGTTTTGAAAATAACAAGATTTCGTTTGAAGACGCGCTGCGCAATGCCGACTCGGTAAACGATTTGCGCTTGCAAATCAAACTCAACTCGCAACGCGCCAAAACGCAAGACTTGGCTGCAGGTACTGAGCATTTGCAAATTATTTAGTGCCGGAATCTCGGCCCTGTGCCTTGCAAGCGCTACTTTTGTCTTCTAAGGGGCGCAGGTCAGCGGGCACTCGGAGGGATTCGGCAAGTCTTGTACTGGAGCTGGCCGACGGCGCACTCAGCTGCGCGGCTGTCCCCCGTTGCGGCCTAGGGCCGCTACCTCCTCATTGATGCCGCTGCGCTGAGTACACCGCCGACCAGCTCTCATGACCAAGGTTGGCGATCTACCGCTGTAATCCCCAACCATACACTGACGCAGCTCTGACGCTTGGTGTGCAAAGAGACCTGAACGCGCACGGACTGGGCTGGAAACCGACCCTCTGAAACGGCAGCTACACCACACCACCCCTCACAGATACTTGCACCCCATGTGACAGCCCAGCGCTCCCTCCAGTGCTAAAGTACGGCCTTCGTTTATTTACACACACCGACCAGCATGCCCTCTATCAACGCAAAAAC
>JAYWHJ010000011.1:0-14708 GCA_043777795.1 Polaromonas sp.
TGAAAAAGACGAGTATGTAAGCCGCGCATTGACGCATATCAAGAACTGATTTTTGAAAGAAAACTCTTATGAACTGGCAACTGGCCGCGCGCGCCGAGCGCATGAACCCTTCGGTGATACGGGAGATATTGAAGGTGACGGAGAAGCCCGGCATCATCAGCTTTGCGGGGGGCCTGCCCTCGCCCAAAACCTTTCCGATACAGGCCTTTGCCCAGGCGTGTGCCAAGGTGCTGCGCGATGACGGGCCAGCGGCCTTGCAATACGCCGCCAGCGAGGGCTACCCTCCCTTGCGTGAATGGGTGGCCAACAGCCTGCCTTGGAAGGTAGACCCCGCACAAGTGCTGATCACCACGGGCAGCCAACAGGCGCTGGACTTGGTGGCCAAGATTCTGATCGACAAAGGCTCGCGTGTGCTTGTGGAAACGCCGACTTACTTGGGCGCGCTGCAAGCCTTTACGCCGATGGAGCCGGAGTTTGTGAGTGTTGCGAGTGATGCACAGGGTGTTGACGTAGAAGACTTGCGTACCAAAGCAGCGGCAGCTCGTTTTCTCTACCTCCTGCCTAATTTTCAAAACCCCACTGGCAACACCATGAGCGAGGCACGGCGCGTGCAGCTGAGCGCCGCCGCAGCGCAACTGGGCCTGCCCATGCTGGAAGACAACCCCTACGGCGACCTGTGGTTTGACGCACCACCACCCGCACCCCTCACCGCGCGCAACCCCGACGGCTGTATCTACATGGGCAGCTTCAGCAAGACCCTGGCCCCCGGCTTGCGCCTGGGCTTTCTCGTTGCACCCAAGCAGCTGTATCCCAAACTCTTGCAGGCCAAGCAAGCGGCTGACCTGCACACCCCCAGCTTTAACCAGCGCATGGTGGCCGAGGTGCTGAAAGACGGCTTTTTAGACCACCATGTGCCTACCATCCGCGCGCTGTACAAATCGCAGCGCGATGCCATGTTACTGGCCTTAGACAAAAACCTCGCAGGTACGGGCGTGCAGTGGAATACACCTGAGGGCGGCATGTTTTTATGGGTCAAATTGCCCGCTGGCATGAACGCGGTAGACCTGCTGCCCAAAGCCGTAGAGCGCAATGTGGCCTTCGTTCCCGGTGCCGCGTTTTACAGTGATGCAGCGCAAAACAACACCTTGCGCTTGTCGTTTGTGACAGCCAGTGTGGAGCAGATTAACGAAGGGGTTGCGTTGCTTGCGCAGACGATTCGCGAACACTTGCCTCGCTAATTTTGAAAATCCACAGAATGTACAGCGCATCTTTCATATTTGAGCCAGGCACTTACGACGAGAAATTTCACGAACTGGACGCTTTGATTGAGGCAGCGGCCAATGCCACCGTGGGCTACTTGGGTTTAGAGGTCTGGAAATCACCCGACGGCCTTAAAACCAATGCCATTTACTATTGGGAAACTCTCGAGTCGGTCAAACAGTTTGCCACGCACCCCAAGCATCTGGAAGCGCAGCGCCAATACAAGCGGTGGTACAAAGGCTTTCACATCGTCATCGCAGAAATCATTAAGTCCTATGGCGATGGCGCCATCACGCACATCACACCGAACGAACGGACACACCCAGCATGAGCCAACTCCACATCTGGGGCCGCATCAGCTCGATCAACGTTCGCAAAGTGGTGCTGGCTGCGCAGTGGATCGGCTTGGACTTCAAGCGTACCGATGCAGGCTTGAGCTACGGCATCAACAAAACGCCGGCGTATTTGGGTATGAACCCCAACGGGCAAATACCCGTCATGCAAGATGGAGAAATGACGCTATGGGAGAGTAACGTCATCGTGCGCTATTTATGCGCAAAGCACGCGATGGGCAAGCTCTACCCGACCAATTTGCAGCAACGCTTTGATGCAGAGCGCTGGATGGACTGGCAGCAAACCACCATGAACAACGTGGGCCGCGCCGCCTTTGTGGAGTGGATTCGCACGCCGGGCCCGCAGCCTGATATGGCGGCGATTGCCAAGTCTGTTGCCACCACCGAGCCGCAGTTGGCTATTTTGGATGCGCATTTGGCGCAGCGCCCCTTTATGGCGGGCGATGCCATGACGATGGCGGACTTTCCGGTTGCCTGCGAAATGCACCGCTGGTGGGGCTTGCCGCCACAGCACCCGGCCCTACCGCGCAGTGCCTACCCGCATTTGTCCCGCTGGTACGCAGGCATTGCTGCACAGCCTGCCAGCCAAGGCGTGCTGGATATTGTTTTGTCTTAAAGAGGTCACCACCATGCAACAACGCAGTATTAAACAGGTAGACGTATTTACCGCCCGCCCCTACTACGGCAACCCGCTGGCCGTGGTGCTGGACGGCACGGGGCTGAGCGCGGCTGAGATGCAGCACTTTACCAACTGGACCAATTTGTCAGAGTGCACCTTCGTGCTGCCGCCTACCCATGCGCAAGCCGACTACCAAGTGCGCATCTTCTGCCCCGGGCGTGAACTGCCGTTTGCGGGTCACCCCACACTGGGCACCTGCCATGCGTGGCTGGAGGCGGGTGGTAAGCCGAAGGCGCAGCATATTGTGCAAGAGTGCGGCGTGGGGCTGGTAAAGATCAAGCGCGATGCAGCGTCTGGCCGCTTAGCCTTTGCCGCGCCGCCGCTGATCAAGAGTGGCCCGCTGGACGAAGCCGATGTGGCTTTGATTGCACGCGGCCTGAAGATAGAGCGCAGCGACATCATCGCCCATGCCTGGTGCGACAACGGCCCTAACTGGCGCGGCGTGATGCTGCAGAGCGCAGAGCAAGTGCTGGCGTTGAAACCTGACTCTGCCATTCTTGCTGGACTGGACATTGGCGTAGTGGGGCCGCGCGGCAAAGTAGGCGTAGTAGGTGTGCAATCTAGTGGAGAGCAGACGCAGTTCGAAGTACGCGCATTTTTCCCCGGTAACAACGGCATGGCTGAAGACCCGGTGACCGGCAGCCTGAACGCTGCTGTCGCACAGTGGTTGATTGGCGCTGGCTTGGCACCCACACGCTACATCGCTGCGCAGGGCACCGCCATGGCACGCGCTGGGCGTGTGCATGTGGAGCAAGATGGGCCGGACATTTGGATTGGTGGCGCGTCGGTGACCTGTATCGATGGAAAGGTCAGCTTATGAAATCACAAATAGACCATCTGGTAGTGGTTGCAGCCAATCTCGATCAAGGTGTCGCCTGGTGCGAGGCCACACTGGGCATCACACCTGGCCCGGGCGGTGAGCACAAACTGTTTGGTACCCACAACCGCCTATTCAAAATCGCCACACCAGCCAACCCGATGGCGTACTGCGAAATAATTGCTATTAATTCAGAAGCTGCTCCCGCAATTAAACAGGGTGCTAGGCGCTGGTTTGATATGGATAATGCGGCATTGCAAGCCGCTGTAGCAATCCAGCCGAGTCTTGTACACTTTGTAGCCAACACGCCTGACGTGCAAGCCGCCTGCGTTGCGCTATCCGCCGCAGGTATCGACCGCGGCACCGTACTGGAGGCCAGCCGTCACTCACGCAAAGGGTTGCTGCAATGGCAAATCACGGTGCGGGAGGATGGCCAGCGCCTGTTTAACGGCATGCTGCCTACCTTGATCCAATGGGGCAAGCCCGACGCCGCCGAGCCGCTGCGCCTGCACCCGCGCAACAGCCTGCCACGCTCGGGTGTCACGCTGCAAAGCATTAGTTCGACCCACCCCGAAGCTAGCGCCTTGCAAAGCGCCTATGCGGCTATTGGACTGCAAGGGGTTACGGTTGAAAGCGGCCCGGCTAACCTCTGCGTCACTCTGCAAACGCCGAAAGGCTTAGTCTCACTGACATCACAAGGACTTTGACATGCTGAACGCTACAGACCTCACTCTCTTCGCACTGGCCACCCTCGTGATGGTGTTTACGCCGGGTCCCAACATGATCTACTGCGTCTCGCGCACGCTATGCCAGGGCCGCACCGCAGGCATGGTGTCGCTGGCGGGTGTGCAGATGGGTTTGGTGGTGCATATCTGCGCGGCAGGCGCTGGCCTTACCGCGCTGCTACTGGCTGTGCCACTGGCGTTTGATGTGATCAAACTGGCGGGGGCGGCCTATTTGCTCTGGCTGGCATGGCAGGCCGTAAAGCCCGGTGGACGCTCCATGTTTGAGGCGCGCGCCCTGCCGCCAGACTCCCCCGGCACCTTGTTTCGGATGGGTTTGGTTACTAATTTGCTCAACCCTAAGGTGGCCATGTTTTACCTGTCGATCTTTCCGCAGTTTATCCAACCTGATCGCGGCAGTATCTGGCTACAAACCCTGCAGCTGGGCATCGTGCAAATCTGCGTGAGTGCCAGCGGCAACACCTTGGTCATTTTCAGCGCTGCCCGCATCACCCAGTTCTTTAAGCGTAGCCCCGGTTGGGTACTGGCCCAGCGCTACGTGATGGGCAGCGTATTGGCAGGTTTGGCGTTTCGTATGGTCCTAACAGAAAGAAAATAATGTTCACACTTGCCCAAATAGAAGCCGCCGCCCAAGTGGTCTACCAAGACTTTCAGGCCACACCGCAATACCACTGGCGGCTGCTTTCAGAGCGCCTGGGCACCGACTGCTGGGTCAAGCATGAGAACCACACGCCTGTGGGTGCGTTCAAAATTCGCGGAGGCCTTACTTATTTTGAGGCGCTGAAGAAGGCCAACGCGCTGCCTAGAGAAGTGTTCAGCGCCACGCGCGGTAACCACGGCCAAAGCATGGGCTGGGCTACGCGCACGCATGGCGTGCCTTGCACCATCGTCGTTCCCCTTGGCAACAGCGTGGAGAAAAACGCCGCTATGCGGGCACTGGGCGCGACTTTGATCGAGCATGGCAGTGAGTTTCAAGAAGCTCGGGAATTTGCCATGCGCCTGGCCAAAGAGCGCGATGCGCACATGGTGCCCAGCTTCCACCCGGACTTGGTGCTGGGTGTGAGCACCTATTGGTGGGAGTTTTTCAAAGCCGTGCCCCAAATGGACGTGGCATATGTGCCCATCGGCATGGGCTCGGGGGCGGCAGCGGCCATTGCCGCCAAACTGGCGCTAGGCCACAAGGTAAAAATTGTCGGCGTGGTCAGCAGCCACGCCACCACCTATGCCGAATCGATTGCCGCTGGCCGCGTGGTCGAAGCACCCGTGACCACGGTTCTGGCCGACGGCATGGCCTGCCGCATTGCTGACCAAGCCGCACTGGACGTGCTCACCCCGCATATCGACCACATTGTCAAAGTGACTGACGTTGAAGTAGCAGCCGCCATGCGCGCGCTTTATGTGGATACGCACAACGTGGCCGAAGGCGCGGGCGCTGCATCGTTTGCCGCAGCGATGCAAGAGCGCGCACAGCTCAAAGGCCAAGTGGTAGGCACCACGCTGTGCGGTGGCAATGTGGATGCGGATATGTTTGCCAAGGTACTTGCAGGCGGCTAGTTCGGCCCGCCAACCTCCTGCAAATCCAAGAAAATTTCATGGATTTGCAGGAATTATCTTTATCACGCGTAGCCCACACCCTGCGTGTTGACGTACAGCGAATACAGCGATGTACTGGCGGCCATGAACAGGCGATTGCGGTGCACGCCTCCAAAGCACAGGTTGGCGCAGCGCTCGGGCAGGTCGATACGGCCTATCAGCTTGCCTTGGGGGTTGAACACATGCACACCATCCAGCCCCGCCGCGCCCATGCCCCATCCGCACCAAAGGTTGCCGTCTACGTCCAGCCTAAAACCGTCGGGCGCGCCCGGGCCTGCGTCGATGGCGATGCGCCGCCCTGCCAGCTTGGTGCCGCCCACCACGTCGTAGGCCAGAATGGTGCGCGGGTTGGCGCGGGATTCGACGATGTACAGAATCGACTCGTCGGGAGAAAAAGCCAATCCATTGGGCTGGTTAATGTCGTCGGCTACCACGCTGATGGAGCCGTCTGCGTCAATACGGTACACATTGGTTGGCAGCTCGGGCGCAGCTATTTCGCCCTCATAAAACCCCATGATGCCAAATGACGGATCGGTAAACCATACCGAGTTGTCGGACTTGACGACAACGTCGTTGGGTGAGTTAAGGCGCTTGCCTTCAAAACGGTCGGCAAGCACGGTGATACGTCCATCGTGCTCGGTGCGCGTCACGCGCCGTGTCAAATGCTCGCAGGTGACGATGCGGCCCTGGCGGTCGCGGGTGTTGCCATTACTGTTGTTGGAAGGCTGGCGAAACGGCGCTGCCGTGCCCGTTGCCTCATCCCACTGGACCATGCGGTTGCCCGGCACATCGCTCCACACCAGCTTGCGGGCATCGCCCAGCCACACAGGCCCCTCAGCCCAGCGCATGCCGGTAGCCAAGCGCTCTACCTTGGCCAGTGCCAGGCGGTATTTGTCAAACGCGGGGTCGATGCTGACGACGCTGGGGTCAGGGTAGCGGGGGCTGGGCTGCCAGTCGGACATGGTGGGTTCCTAGTGTAGAGATAAATAGTCAAGGTCTGTATTTGACCATTAATTATGGAGTGGAGTTACAGCAACATCACACTGCAGACCAGCCGCTTAGCCACGACTCCAGCCAGTGCGCTGCACCAGTTGCTCCAGCGCAAACGCGCCCAGCACCGAGTTGCCTTTGGCGTCCAGCTCAGGCCCCCACACTGCCACCGTGCCCACGCTGGGTACGATGGCGACGATGCCGCCGCCCACACCGGTTTTCACCGGCAGGCCAAAGCGGTAAGCAAAATCGCCCGAGGCATCGTAGGCCCCGCAGGTCAGCAGCAGCGCGTTGACGCGGCGGGTGGCATCGGCGCTTAAAAACTGCTCGCCGCTGTGGGCTTGGGGATCAATGTCGAGCCCGCCGTTGGCTAAAAACATCGTAGCCTGTGCGAGCTGGCTGCAGCTCATCTCGATGGCGCATTGGCGGCAGTAGTTGTCCAGCACCTGCTCGGGCGGGTTCACAAAGTTGCCGTGGCTTTTCATAAAATAGGCCATGGCCATATTGCGGTGCGCGGTGTCGCGCTCAGACTTGGCGGTTTGCATGTCCCAGTTCAAATCGGGGCTGTCGCTCAGGCGGCGCAAAGCGCCTAACAGGGCGGTGTCCAGGTGGGCGTAACGGCTGGTGAGGATGTCGGTAATCACCAGCGCGCCCGCGTTGATAAACGGGTTGCGCGGAATGCCCTTCTCGGTCTCCAGCTGCACCATCGAGTTAAACGCCGCACCCGAGGGCTCGCGCCCCACGCGTGTCCACACCTCATCCCCCACCAGCTTGAGTGCCAGCACAAAGGTAAACAGCTTGGAAATGCTTTGAATGGAGAACAAAGTGCCGGCACTGCCCGTGGCCACACAGGTGCCGTCCACCAGCGCCAGCGCCATGCCAAACTGCCGTGGCGCCACCTGCGCCAAAGCCGGAATGTACGAGGCCACTTTGCCCTGCCCATACAGCGCTTGCGCATCTTGGGCAATGCTGTTCAATATGTCTTGGAGCTGGGCGGGTGTTAAACGGGGGGTGCTGGGCATCTCGCGATTCTAAAGCGCGCAATAAAACTGCTCGCT
Source organism: Polaromonas sp. (assembly GCA_043777795.1). Classification (GTDB taxonomy): domain Bacteria; phylum Pseudomonadota; class Gammaproteobacteria; order Burkholderiales; family Burkholderiaceae_C; genus JAAFIP01. The sequence continues at coordinate 7,494 of JAYWHJ010000011.1, forward strand.
AGCCACCCGCGTGACAGCCGCGCGCCGCATGTGGCGGCACAATACAGCCATGGGAACACTTTACCTCGTACGCCACGGTCAGGCCAGCTTTGGCGCTGCAGACTATGACAACTTAAGCCCGCTGGGCCACCAACAGGCGGTGCGCTTGGGCGAATACTTCAAAGCCAAAGGCATGGCGTTTGACGGCGTGCTCATGGGAACGCTACGTCGCCACGCGCAAACCTACGCGGGTATTTGCCAAGGTGCAGGGTTTGATGTGAAGGCGCTGCAATGGAAAGGGCTCAATGAATACGACAGCGATGCTGTGGTCAAAGCCGTCCATTCAGAACCGCTAATCCCAGACCGCACGCCTGAGAACTACCGCCACCACTTCCGCCTGCTTAAAACCGGCCTGGCTGCGTGGATGCAAGGCAGCGCCCAACCTGTGGGCATGCCCAGCTACCCAGACTTTGTGACTGGCATCACCAGCGCCCTAGACCATGTGCGAGAACAGTTTGCAGCGAACGACAAAGCCAAGGTACTCATCGTCAGCAGCGGCGGCCCGATCAGCACAGCGGTAGGCCATGTGCTGGGCACCAGCGCCGAGACCACCATCGAGCTAAACCTGCGCATTCGCAACAGCAGCCTGACCGAGTTTGCCTTTACGCCCAAACGCCACATGCTGGTGACCTACAACACGCTGCCGCATTTGGAGGAGTTGCCCGACTGGGTGACCTATGCTTGATTGCCTGTATTGCTATCTCAAGCAATATCGGGCTGTAGGACAATGAAATATAGCGGGAGAAGCTACTGAATACGAAGCGAATTTATTTGTTAAAAAGCTAAAGAAGTCCTTGCTATGTCTTTTGCGGTACAGTAATTAACTCCAGTGGCACGCATTTTTGGAAATGCACAAAGTCCTGGTCAGAGCTAAAAATGGGCAGCTTGCGCTCTAGCGCCACCGCACAGATTAAAAAATCAGTATTGGAGCCTTGAACACCATGCGCTTTGCAGGTGTTAAACAGCTGCGCCGCGCGTTCATAGTCTTTCGTGGCCAGCGCTTCGTCTGGAAAAGCCGCCAGCGCGCTGCGAAGGCGCTCAAACTGCACCGGATCTTTGATACCACACAGCAGCTCTTGGCGGACCGGGCCAATCAGCATGGCTCGGGCATCGGCAATTAAATCTTTCAAAGCGGCTATTGCGGCCTGTTGAGGTTTGTCGGTGGGCACAGCGCTTCGGCGCAGCACCAGCGACCAAACTGACGTATCCACAATAATTTGCATGCTATGTCTGTGATGGGTGGCGGCTTAAGCGCCAGCTGCAAGGCTCGTGCGGGTGCGTCGCCGTTGGGCTTTGTAGTCGTAGTCAGCATCGTAATCAATGCTGCCAAAAAGGCCCACTATTTGCAACTGCTGGCGCTTTTGGATGTACTCCATCAAGGCCTGCGTCACCACCGCCTTCTTGGTTTTAAGCCCGCCAATGCTGCGCGCGGCTTCGATTAGATGGTCGTCGATTGCGAGGTTTGTGGCCATTTTTACACCTCATAGTGTGTAGATAGATGTGTGGATTCTAGCACTTTAACCTGTTCTGGGTGTGGCAAAGTGAGCCGGTCAGGGGCACCAAATCGACGGGCTCTGCCGTATCAGAGCTACCGCCAAAGACGTTTGCAGCCCCCTCCAGCAACTGCTTCTTCCATCCGCTGATCTGGTTGGGGTGCAGTTCAAACTGTGCGCATAGTTGCGCCATCGTCTTGTCTTCTCACAATGCGGCAAGTGCTACGCGCGCTTTGAACGCAGCGGTGTGGGTGCGCCGGGTATGACGCGCTGATTTGTTGACCATCAAAAACTCCTGTTCGAGCCATCATAGGCTCCGCCTTAGACCCGGAGTTTCCACTTATAAAGTGGTTTAAATTTGCGAGACCACTTCTGCAATTTGGTCTAGGTACTGACTTAAATCTGCATTCAAAAAAATAATATCCGTCAATGCGAGTGGTTGTGTTTGCATAAAGAGGATATTAATAAAGGTAGGGCTCGTTCAATTTTAAGTTAGTTATACAAGTGCAAATGCGCTAGTTTTACCCCTGCCACACCCCAAACCCCTTAGCCTGCAGCGCAATCGCTAGCTCCACTTCCATTTCCTTGGCCGCTTGGTAAGGCATGGGGTTGTACTTCTCATACAGCACGGGCAGTAGGCGCACACCGTAGTCGGTAACAAAGCTGTTGGCTTGGATACCGGCTTTGTGTTTATCAAAGCGGGTGTCGGGGTCTAGGCCGGTCATGCCTACGTAGACGAAGGGTTTGCCCATCACGTACTCGGGGTTGCAACGGCGGAATTTGCCGCTGTTCCATACGCGGTCGTCTAGCTCTATGACGTACACATGGTAGCGGTGGTTGCGCGGTGGTTTTGGAACTTTGGGTTTAGCGGGTTTTTTGACTGCTGCTGGTTTTTTCTTTGCAGTGGCTGTACCAAGTTCCGAAGCCATGGGTTAGCGCTAATCTTTTTTCAACTGCAAGGCCAACTCGTACAGCGCGTTGCGCGGCTCCCCGGTGATCTCGGCCGCCAGCTTGACTGCTGTTTTGGTAGGTAACTCGGGCAGCAACAGCAAAAGCACACGCTGGCCTTCGGTGGTTTGTTTGGCCTCAGTGGCGCGGGGGTGGATGACGATGGCGAATTCACCTTGCGTGCGGTGGCTCTCGGCGGCTAGCCAGGCACCGATGGCATTTGCAGGCACGGTGGCGATGTCTTCAAACTGCTTGGTCAGCTCGCGGCCCAAGGTGACGGGGCGCTCGCCCAGAGCCGCCAGCGCGGTAGCCAAGGCCTCGATGCGGTGTGGGGCCTCCAGCAGCACTACGGCGCGCTGTTCGTTGGCGATGGATGCCACCTGCGCGTCGCGCTCTTTGGCTTTGCTGGAGAGAAAGCCTTGGAACACATAGGCGCCCGCGTCGTCGGCAATACCTGCCACGCTCAGCAGCGCGGTGACGCTGCTGGCACCCGGCAGGGGCAGCACGCGCAGGCCTGCGGCGCGCACGCCGGCCGCCAAGCGTGCGCCGGGGTCGCTCACGGCGGGCGTGCCGGCGTCGCTCACATAGGCTACGCGCTCGCCTGCGCGTAGGCGGGTGATGATGAGCTGGGCGGCCTCGTGCTCATTGTGTTGGTGTGCGGCCAGCAGAGGCTTGGTGATGCCATAGATGCGCAGCATGGCTTGGGTGTGGCGGGTGTCTTCGCAGGCAATGGCGTCTACCAGTTGCAACACATGCAGGGCGCGCAGGGTAATATCGGCCAAGTTACCAATGGGCGTGGCCACCACGTAGAGCGCGCTTTGCGGGTAGTGCTGCGGCCCGGCCGCTTCTTGCGCGGCAGCCAGTGCCTGGGTAAACGATGCGTTCAATGGGTGTCCTTTGCTCTGAGCGATACTTTACGCAACCATTTGGCAATTTTTACTGAATATAAACAAGCTATGTTTTTCAAACGTCCGGGCTGCGCCGATGCTACGCCAAGCATAACGACAAAACTAGCCGCAAAACCACCAGCCAAAGCGCTGCTTGGCCCTACGACCAAGCGGGTGGGCGATGCCGCAGAGGATGCCGCTTTGGAGTTTTTGGAAAAAGCTGGTATGCGCTTGCTGCAACGCAACTTTAAAACCCCGGGGCGCGGCGGTGGTGAGGTGGATTTGATCATGCGCGCGCCTGATGGCACGCTGGTGTTTGTGGAGGTGCGCAAGCGACGCTCAAGCTCGCATGGCGGCGCTGCAGGCAGTGTGAGCGCGCTCAAGCAGCGGCGCATCGTGTTTGCAGCGCGGCACTATATTGCGCGCCTGCCTACACTGCCACCGTGCAGATTTGACGTCGTCAGCCTGGAGGGCACGGCGCCAGACCAGCAGATTGACTGGATCAAAGCTGCTTTTGATGCCAGTGGATACTACTAACTTCATAGCTGCTCCCGCAATTGTTTATTGGCCTGCAGCCTAAAAGTGGTGTGAAAGATGGTTCAATTCGGGTATGATGATGCCGATGTTAGAACAACGCATTGAAAAACACTTTATCGACAGTGCAGACTTGAAATACCAGTCAGCCCTGACCTTGTCCAAACCCATCGCCCAGGCCACGCAGGCAATTTTGGCCAGTGTGACCAGTGGTGGCAAAGTGTTAGCTTGCGGTAACGGTGGCTCCGCTGCGGATGCCCAGCATTTTGCCGCCGAGTTTGTGGGCCGCTATGAGCGTGAGCGCCCCGAGCTGGGCGCCATTGCGCTGACCACCGACAGCTCCATCATCACCGCCATTGCCAACGATTACAGCTTTAACGAGATCTTCTCCAAGCAAGTGCGGGCGCTGGGCGCGGCGGGCGATGTGCTGTTGGCCATATCGACCAGCGGCAACTCGGCCAACATCATTGCGGCCATTGAGGCCGCCCACACCCGCGAGATGACCGTGGTGGCCCTTACCGGCAAGGGTGGAGGCAAGATTGGCGCGCTGCTGCGCGAGACCGATGTGCATATTTGCGTGCCACACGAGCGTACCGCGCGGATACAAGAAGTACATCTTTTGACCTTACATTGCATATGCGATGGTGTAGACACGCAATTACTTGGAGATCAGGATAATCTATGACACACACATTTTCTCGCGCCTCCCGCTGCGTAGCCTTGGCACTTTTGACCAGCGCCATGCTGGCGACATTGCCGGCCTGCGTCCCACTGATAATCGGCGGCGCCGTAGTAGGCGGCACGCTGGTGGCTACCGACCGACGCACCTCGGGTGCGCAACTGGAAGACGAGGGCATTGAGCTGCGTAGCGTCAACCGTATTCGTGAGGCTTTGGTAGAGCGCGCGCATGTGAATGCCACTAGCTACAACCGCCAAGTGCTCCTCACAGGCGAGGTGCCCAGCGAGCAGGACAAAGCGCTTGCCGAGCAGGTGGTAGGGCGGGTCGAGAACGTGCAAAAAATCGTCAACGAACTGGCAGTGATGGGCAACTCGTCCTTGATCCAGCGTTCGTCCGATTCACTGGTCACTGGCCGTGTGAAAGCCGCGCTGGTCGATGCCAAAGACCTGTATGCCAACTCGTTCAAAATAGTCACCGAGCGTGGTGTTACGCACATGATGGGGCGCGTCAGTCAGCGCGAAGCAGACCGTGCCACCGAGATCGCGCGCTCGACCAATGGCGTGCAAAAAGTGGTGCGTATTTTTGAGATCATTTCAAATGAAGAACTACAGCGCCAGCTGCCAGGAGCGGGCAAACCCGTGACCAGCGTTGCGCCCGCCAGCAACTGAGCTTGTACCCGGGGTATGGCGCTGCCACGACACAAAGCCCGCTAGGCCGCCAGCCTAGCGGGCTTTGTACTTTTTGCCCACTGTTTGGCGCCCCTTGCATTTCGTACCTGACATGTAACTCGATTGCTGCGACAATGTAACCCGATTACACAACCGCACCCAACCCACAGAGAGCCGCCCCATGGAAAACCGCATTCCCCGCCACGCTACCAAGATCGTTGCCACCCTGGGCCCTGCGTCCAATACGGTAGAACTGCTGGAGCAGATGATCAATGCCAAAGTGAGCGTAGTGCGGCTGAATTTTAGCCACGGTACGGCGCAAGACCATATCAACCGCGCCACCATGGTGCGCGAGGCCGCCCGCCGCACCGGCCGCGAGGTGGCCATCATGGCCGACCTGCAGGGGCCCAAAATCCGCGTAGGCAAGTTTGCTGACGGCAAGGTGATGCTGGAGCAAGGCAAAAAATTCATTCTTGACGGCGAGCGTACTGAGCTGGGCGACATCAAAGCAGTGGGCTTGGACTACAAGGACCTGCCGCGCGACCTGAAAGCGGGCGACGTACTGCTGCTCAATGACGGCTTGATCGTACTCACGGTGGATGCCGTCAAAGGCGAAGCGGTGCACACCACGGTCAAGGTAGGCGGCGTGCTGTCCAACAACAAAGGCATTAACAAGCAAGGTGGTGGCCTGACAGCCCCGGCGCTGACCGCCAAAGACATGGAAGACATCAAAACTGCTATGAGCTTCCAGGCCGACTACGTGGCCGTGAGCTTTCCGCAAAACGCCACTGACATGGAGATGGCCCGACAACTGTGCAACGTGGCGGGGGCCGAGTGGAAGCACCGTCCGGGGCTGATCGCCAAGATCGAACGCGCCGAGGCTATTCCCAAGCTGGAAGAGATTTTGCGCGCCAGCGACGGCATCATGGTGGCGCGCGGCGACCTGGCCATTGAGGTGGGCAACGCGGCGGTGCCCGCACTGCAAAAACGCATGATCAAAATGGCCAGGCAGATGGACAAGTTTGTCATTACCGCCACCCAGATGATGGAGAGCATGATCTCGGCCCCCGTGCCTACCCGCGCCGAGGTAAGCGACGTAGCCAACGCCGTGCTGGACGGCACCGACGCAGTGATGCTGAGTGCCGAAACCGCATCGGGCAAATACCCACTGGAGACGGTGCAGCAGGTCAGCAGCATTTGCGAGGCCGCTGAAGAGGCCGAAGACGTGGAGCTGGACGCTGACTTTACAGGCCAGCGTTTTGACCGCATTGACCAGTCGATTGCCATGGGCGCGCTGTTTACCGCCCACCACCTGAACGCCAAAGCCATTGTGGCGCTGACCGACAGCGGCTCCACCGCGCTGTGGATGAGCCGCCATCGCATCCATGTGCCGATCTTCGCGCTGACACCCAAAGTGTCCACCCAGCGCAAAATGGCCATTTACCGTAACGTGCGCCCTCTGCTGATGGACACCAGCGTAGACCGCGACAGCGCCCTCAAGCAAGCGGAAACCCACCTGAAAAAGCGCGGCATTGTGCAAACCGGCGATGTGTATGCCATCACCTGCGGTGAGCCCATGGGCGCACCGGGCGGCACCAATATGCTGAAGATTTGCCGGGCAAGCTAGGGTTTTCTGGTCCGGGTGTGGTAGCGAAGATACGCGGCGGGCACAAACGAATATCTAGCCGCTACGCATTTAATAGCTTTTACCGCACTGTTTGATTGCGCTAGGGGTCAAAAAGCTTGTAAATCTGTCACGCCACGCTGTGCGCCCCGGAGCCGTTAAAATCCAGAGTTACCAACCGGTTACCAACTTCTTCAGGACACTTCCCAATGGCACTCGTCTCCATGCGTGAGCTGCTCGACCATGCAGCAATTAACGGCTACGGCATTCCCGCCTTTAACGTGAACAACCTGGAGCAGGTGCAAGCCGTGATGGCCGCTGCCGACGAAGTGGGCGCTCCCGT
>JAYWHJ010000012.1:0-5155 GCA_043777795.1 Polaromonas sp.
TTACCATGGTAGATTTGTATGGCGCACAACTGGGCCAATTATTTAAGCCAAATTTGCCTCTAGCGCAACAAAATATTGCGGGAGCAGCTACGAATTCAATAGTGACCCCCAGCTATTATGTGGCTGGCGTGTGGCGCGACTACGCACGCCAGTTTGGCGCAGTGGCCATTGACCAGCGCGCGTATGTGCGCATCACGGGAGACGACAAAGTGAACGATCTGGCCGTGTGGCCCAGCGCCGGCGCCGATGTACTTGAGGTACAGGCGAGGATTCGCAGTGAGATCGGTAGCCGGTTTGCAGCCGCTGCTGGCGCTGCGAATGCGGGTACAGACTCCACACAGGACACAAAAGCCGCTGTCGGCAAACTGGTCGAGTTTGCCAGTGCAGACGAGATACGCGCCCTGTCGCTCAAAATCTTTGACCGCAGCTTCGCCGTCACCTATTGGCTGCAAGCTGTGGCCATTGCCATTGGCCTGTTTGGTGTGGCTGCCAGTTTTAGTGCCCAGGTGCTGGCGCGGCGCAAAGAGTTTGGCCTGCTGGCCCATTTGGGCCTGACCCGCCGGCAAATTTTGCAAGTGGTAGCCAGCGAAGGCGCTGCGTGGACAGCTATTGGTTCTTTAGCTGGTTGCGCATTGGGTTTGGTGGTCTCCACTATTTTGGTGCATGTAGTTAACCCACAAAGCTTTCACTGGACCATGGATTTAACCGTGCCTTGGTTGCGCTTGGCGCTGCTCTGTGCTGCGGTCGTAGCCGCGGGCACACTCACTGCTTGGCTAGCTGGCCGCGCCGCTGCTGGCAAAGATGCCGTGCTGGCAGTGAAGGAGGATTGGTGATGGCAAAACCTCCGTTCGCGCTAAGCTTGTCGAAGCGCTCCTTCGCCCGCCTGGGACTTACTTTAAGCGCCGCCACGCTGCTCCCCCCCGCGCACGCCCTGCCAGCGCGCACCCTGGCCTTCCCACGCGACCACGGCGCACACCCAGACCACCGCACCGAGTGGTGGTACGTCACTGGTCACGCCAGCAGCGGCGGGCGCGATGTGGGCTACCAAGTCACCTTCTTTCGCTCACGCGTCGAGGCCACGCAAGGCATGCAGTCCCAGTTTGCCGCCAAGCAACTGCTGTTTGCCCACGCTGCTGTCACCGACGTTCAAGGCAAAAAGCTCCTGCACGACCAGCGAATTGCCCGTGCGGGCTTTGGCATTGCCCAGGCAGCCGAGCAAGACACGCTCATCAAACTGCGCGACTGGCAGCTACAGCGCAATCCCGCCACAGGCACTTACCAAGCCAACATCAAAGCGCGTGACTTCAGCATCGACCTGCAGTTTGCCCCGCAGCAACCCCTGCTGCTGCAAGGCAAAAACGGCCTGTCACGCAAAGGCCCAGAGGAGAAACAAGCCAGCTACTACTACAGCCAGCCACAGTTGCAGCCCAGCGGCAGCATCACCATTGCCGGCAAACGCATCACGCTAGCGGCGCACACCGCAGTGCCGCGCAACCAGGCTGCCACCGGGACAACAACCCAAGCTGCAGCAAACACCCCACCGAGCAGCGCCGCCTGGCTAGACCATGAGTGGAGCCAAGAGCTGCTGCACCCCGAGGCGGTAGGCTGGGACTGGATAGGCATGAACCTGTTTGACGGTAGCGCCCTCACCGCTTTTCAGTTGCGCAAAAAAGATGGCCGCGCGCTGTGGACCGGCGGCTCGTTTCGCGCCACCTCCAGCAGCGGCCTGCAAACCTTCATCGCCCAACCCGGTGAGGTGCAGTTCCAAGCCATCAAAGGCTGGACCAGCCCCCTCACCGGTGCCAAATACCCCATCCAATGGCTGGTGCGCACCCCGGCTGACTACTACACCGTCAAAGCCGTCATCCCCAACCAAGAGCTCGACAGCCGCAGCTCCACCGGCACCGTGTACTGGGAGGGCCTGAGCGACCTGTTTGACAGCAACGACAAGCACGTAGGCCGTGGCTATTTGGAGATGACCGGGTATGCTGGCGCGCTGAAAATTTAGGCCGTTGATCAACGCTTGCGCAGCGTCAGCACCACCAGTAGCAGAGCACCGCTTAACAGCCACGCTTCCATCGCACCCATAGTGGCCAGTGTGGCCGCACTGGCCAGCCCCAGCGCCAAGGCGGTAAGTGCACTAGCCCACCAGAAGATGCGCGCAAGCGGGGTCAGTGGCACGGCGCACAGCAGCCAGCCCAGCAGCGCCAGCACCGTGGGATCCACCGCCGCACCCACCCACTCGCCCTGCGTCCAGGGTCGCCCGGCGATCAGAGCGACCCCGGGGTACAGCAACGCCGCGCCTGCTATCAAGCCCAGCCCCACCCGCCAACGCAGCCGTGACAGTGTGCGAGAAGGTGCCAGCGCACTGCGCGGCTGAGCGATCAACCCCAGCACCAACACCGCTGCCAGAGCAAGCGCTACCGCCACTGCCCCCGCGCCCCAGTTAATGGGCACGTAGCACTGCCACACAAAAGTCCATGCGACCCAGCCTGTGGACGCAGCCAAACCCAGCCCACCCAGACGCCACACCAGCGGCCAACGTTTACCCGAGGCCAGTGCCAGCACCAGAGCGACCGCCGCCGCACCCAGCACGGCGTGCAAAGGCCACCACTGGGCATGGTGCAACTCAAACAGCCGCCAGTAGGCACGCGGCGAGAACATCAAAAAGTCTGTCGGCCGGTAGGTCCACCATTCACTCATCGCTCGCAACCCACGCTAATTTTTTGCATGCTTGCACTACAGCGCGGCTACTTCGCTGGCCATGCGCCTGCGCAGCGCTGCATCGGGCATCGGCCCGCGCATAGCGCCCAGGTTTTGCCGCACATGGGCTACCTGACTGGTGGCCGGGATAGCACAGGTAACGGCCGGGTGACTGATGACGAACTTCAGCGCCGCTTGGGCCCAGCCGTCGCAGCCCATTTCAGCGGCCCAGCCAGGCAGGCGATGCCGCCGCAACTGCGCAAGCAAGGCACCTTCGCGAAACGGGCGATTGACGATAACGGCAATACCACGCTCCTGCGCCAGGGGCAGCAGCCGGGTTTCGGCTTCGCGGTCAAGCAGGTTGTAGCTCAGTTGCACAAAGTCAATGGGTTGCGTGCGCATCACCTGTTCAATGTCGGCGTGGCGGCGACCCTCGGATGTGGTGATGCCAACGTAGCGCAGTTGGCCAGCGGCTTTGCGGTCCAGCAGGCGCGGCAAATGCTCGCGCCAGGCCAGCAGGTTGTGCACCTGTACCAGATCGAAGCGCGGCACCCCCCAAAAAGTTCGCGAGGCCTCCAACTGCGCGGCGCCTTGACTCGCATCGCCGATCCATACCTTCTCGGCAGAAAACAGCGTCTTAGGCTGCCCCAGCTTGGCCAGGGCATAGCCGATGGTGGGCTGCGATGAGCCATACATCGGTGAGCTGTCGATCATGCGCCCGCCGCCAGCGAAGAAGGCGCGCACCACCTCGGTACAGGCATCACGGGCTGCGCTGTCATTGCCTACGTTGAAAGTAATCCAGCTACCCAAGCCCACTGCGGGGAGCAGCTCGCCGGTGGAAGGGATGGGCCGGGTAAGCAAGCCAGCGCTGCTGGTGTGCTGCGGGGTTTGCGCGGAGGCTTGCAGTGCCCACTGACCCAGGCCCGCAGCCACACCGAGCGACAAGGTCTGCCCGAACCAGGAACGCCGCGAACTGCACGGCAAAACTGGGGGTGCAGTGCCGCGGTTTTGCAACTCCACGGTTTCACCTCGGCAGTTTGGTGCAAACGCACTGCCCGTGACTTGCTTCAACCCACCTGGGCTGTGCTTTACGCCATCGTCTGCCGGGACAGTGGTCACGTTCAGTTTCCTTTTGAGACTTACCACTCGGTTGGGTTTAGCGAAATTATGCGCAGTTTGCGCTGGGCCGCGCGTTCACGGTTGAATTCTCACCAAAACCTCCGGGTTATCCGATCAACCCCCGCGCACGCAACGAAACCCGATGTACACCACCGCCGTGTTGCCTGGTTTGCTTTGCAAATAGTCGGCGCGCATTTGCGCTTGGCCGTACCACCATGAGCCGCCGCGCGTGCGGCGCTCTGCACCGCCCGACGCGCCGAGTGGCTCGTCTACCCACTCCCAGGCATTGCCGCCCATGTCTTGCAAACCGTTGACCCCCGGTGGCGTAGCGCTGACCAGCGCGTGGCCATCTCCCCGCCACAAGCGCGCACCGTGCGCAATGGCCCGTGCCTTGGCGGCCGGGCCGCAGTCTGCCAGACATTGGGCACCGTCCGGTTTGTCACCAGAGGGGTAGGTGTAGGTACGGCCCGCGACCCAAGGCACTGGTGGTGAGGCGCGCCGCTCAGTGTAGGCCGCCGTCACCCACTGCGCATCGGTCGGCAGCCGCCCTCCAGCCCAAAGGCAAAATGCCTGCGCTTCGTCGTAGGTGACATGCACCGCCGGTTCGGCGTCGCCCGCTACCTTGCTTGCGCCAAAGGGCGTACGCCAATTCCATCCGGGTTTTTTGACCCAGCCAGCTTCAAACACTTCACCCCCGCCGCTACGCTCGGCCAGAGTCACCATCTGGGTCGCATCGGCAAAGCGCCGAAATTGGCCCACGGTGGTCTCGGTACGCGCCATGCTGTAGTTGGCGATGGGTTGCCAGTCAATACCCGCTGGATTGGGCTGCGCAGTGGCCAGCATGGGCAGCATTAGTGCCACTGCGCTGAAGCGACCAAGGTGTTTGATGTGGATGCCCGCCATTGAACTGCTCTCCTTTCGTATGCTGATTTCCACGCCATGGCACCATGTAGCGATGGTGCGCGCCAAAACGGACGCAGACAGGGGCAAACTTTACCAGCGTAGGCCTGCGTTTGCATGACTTGGACCATAAACTGCCGTTGGAGTTCGGCGGGCACCAGCCTCCAAGCCTCTAGCCTGGTGCGACGCAGGCGTTGCAGGGGTTTGCAAACCGACCGGAAAATAGTCATAAAAAACTCGCCGGTTTAACCGCCATAGGGTCTCAGCGAATCTCGATGTTGGTACCAGCGATGCTGAGATCAACCCCGGACCAATTAGGTGTCCAAACCTGACTTTGGTTGGACGGCTGCCTCGAGCATATTGGGTATCTTTGACCTCATGCTGAACCTTGCTATCAAACCCAAGCCTTCAAATACTCATCCCAATGCGCCTC
>JAYWHJ010000013.1:0-5147 GCA_043777795.1 Polaromonas sp.
GTGTTTTTATATGTTGTCCTATGAATAAAACCCAACGCGACGGCCAGCTGCTGGGCACGCTGATGGCGCTGGTGCTGGGCACCGCAGTGGCCCGCTGGCGGGGCCTATGAAAGCCGCAATCACCCTGCGCGAGCCACAGCCTGGCGACATGGGCTGGGTGGTGCAGATGCATGGCGAAATCTATGCACGGGAGTATGGCTGGAACCTGGAGTTTGAAGCGCTGGTGGCCGAGATAGTGTCCAAGTACCTGCGCAAGCGCCAGCCAGACTGGGAGCGCTGCTGGATAGCTGAGCTGGACGGCCAACGCGTGGGTTCGGTGTTTGTGGTGCGCAAGTCCAAAACCATCGCCCAACTGCGCATGCTCATCTTGCTGCCCCAAGCGCGCGGCCTAGGTTTGGGTGCCAGACTCACAGATGAATGCATTGCCTTTGCGCGCAGCAAGGGGTACAAGAAGATGCAACTGTGGACCAACAGTTGCCTTCATGCAGCGCGCGGCATCTACGCCCAGCGTGGTTTTGTCATGGTGCGAAGTGGAGCTTATGAAGGTTTTGGCCAAGCCTTGGTGGGTGAGACTTGGGAACTTACGCTTTGAGACTGCCCGCCTGAGGGGTAGTTTTTAGAGAGCACGTACCAGCGAGAGGCTGGTAAATATCCCCACAAGAGTGCATACTGACCCACCATAACTAAAGAGGATTGACCATGACCCTATGCCCCATCGCTATCGTGACCGGCTGCGCCAAATGCCCCGCCTTCAAAGTGTGCCCACTGAAAAACGTGATTGGCGACGCACCCAAGGCAGATGCCGGCAAGCCCGAAGCTAAAAAAGCTGCGCCTAAAGGTAAGAAGTAATGTTATAGATACTAACCGGGCTGTAGCCCATTAAAATATTGCGGGAGCAGCTATTGAATAAATAGCTGCTCTTTGTCATTTTGGAACCTGTTGAGGGCTAGAAAGACGTGCGCAATGGCTACTTCCCTAGCGCTCGGGCTGCTGCCAAGCCGCTGCGCACCGCGCCCTCCAGCGTGGCAGGGTAGGGCCCATCTACATAGTCACCGCAAGCCAGCACGCCCTTGGCGACACGCATGGCGGGGCGCGTCAGGCCTGGGGTGCAGGCAAAGGTGGCGCGCTTTTCTACGATGGTTTGGATCGGTTGCAGGTCGGGCAAACCAAGCTGCGCTCGGCCCTGGGCGATGACTTGCTGCTCCAGCGTGGCAGCATCGCCGCTACTTGCGCTGACCACGAAGGCCAACACGCCTGCTTGGCCGCTGAGCGCGCCTCGGTCAAACACGAACTGTGCGGGCTGCGCAGCGGTGCTGTCGCTGCCACACCTGCTGCGCAGGGCCATCACGGTTTGGGGTAGCCGGGCCGTAGTGCTGTGGGCATAGACGGTGGTGATGGCCTCGTGTTGCAGGGCTTCTGTGCAGGTAGCCCAATCGGTGGCGCTGCCGATTGCTAGCGTGCGCACCAGGCGCGCTGCCTCCCACGCTGGTGTAGCGATGATTACTGCGTCGTATTTATCAGATAAATCGGCTGCTAGCGCTTTAGAATATTGCGGAAGCAGCTCATTTTTTAATAGTGATGGTAAGTCGCTTGCGCGCTGGCCTAGATGCAATTTCGCGCCGTTTTTCTTGAGCCACTGCTCTGTGACAGTGGGGAAAAGGGCGCCTAAGTCAGTACGCGGTAGCAGCATATTGCTGCCCGCTATCGAGGTTGTGCCTTGGGTAGATGACGAGGCAGACGACGGGGCAGAAGACGGGGCAGAAGACGGGGCAAACAGTGCATCCCGCATCACGGTTAAAAACACATTGGCACTGGCGCGCTCTGTAGGGGTGTTCAGCGCAGAGACCACCAAGGGGTCAATCATGTCCGCCATCACGCGCTTTGTAATGCCACGGCATAGCTGCGCCACGCTGTAATGCGCCGGGCAGGCAAAGCCGCTGCGCCGCCAAGCATCGGCCGCGCGCAGCAACGACAGCTTGTCGCCCAAGCTCCAACCCTTGGCTTTAAATATGCCTACTGCTACGTCTAGCCCCGCAAACCAGGGCTTGCTCCAGTCAGGCAGGGTGAGGCCACTGCCATCCGGGTAGCGCAGCGTAAGCGGCATGCGCAGCAAGGCGCTGCCCGTGTCTACACCCACCTCGCGCATGAGTTTTAGGGTTTGGCTGTAGGCGCCTATAAGAATGTGTTGGCCGTTGTCCAGCGTGGTCTGCGTACCGTCGGGTAGGGTAACGCTTAACGCTCTAGCCCTTCCACCAACTGCGCGAGAAGCTTCTAAAACTGTAGCGTGGTGGCCCAGGCGGGTGGCTTCTACGGCTGCGGCTAGTCCTGCCCAGCCCGCGCCTATCACTAGAACCTTCATGCCCCTAGCGCCTGCACTTTCCAGGCTAGCCAAAACTTGCGCAAGGGGGTCAGGCTGGTGCGTTGGTGCAGCACCTGAAAGTTGTCGCGCTCTATCTCGCGCAGCAAGGTGCGGTAAATGCTGGCCATCATCAAGCCGGGTTTTTGCGTGCGGCGGTCGGCGGTGGGCAGGAGCTGCATGGCTTCGTCGTACAAAGTATGTGCGCGCGCAGCCTGAAACTTCATCAGCGCACTAAAGCGGTCTGAGTACACCTTTTTGCCCAGCTCGTGCGCCTTCACGTCAAACTGCTGTAGCTCGTTGACCGGCAGGTAGATGCGCCCTATCTGCGCGTCTTCGCCCACGTCGCGGATGATATTGGTGAGCTGAAAAGCCTGGCCCAGCTTGTGGGCATACTGCGTGGTTTGCGCATCGGTCTGGCCAAATATCTGCGCCGCCACCTCACCCACCACCCCCGCCACCAAATGGCAGTAGCGCTGCAGGCCAGGGTAGTCCAGGTAACGGGTTTGCTCCAGGTCCATACGGCAGCCTTCAATCACGGCTTGCAGGTGGCGCTCTTCTATCTGGTAGGTGGCCGCCAGCGGCATTAGCGCCTTCATCACGGGGTGGCGGTTATGCTCGTTGTAGGGCAGTGCAAAAGACTGCGCCACCTCCTTAGCCCACCAAGCCAGCTTGGTAGCGGCTACGGAAGCGTCACGCGTCTCGTCCACTACATCGTCCACCTCCCGGCAAAAGGCATAAAACGCTGTGATGGCTGCGCGCCGCTCCTTGGGGAGGAATAGAAATGCGTAATAGAAGCTGCTGCCCGAGGCGGCGGCTTTTTGCTGGACGTAGTCTTGCGGGGTCATGCTCAATTGTCGCAGGGTTTTTTGGGCCTCCGACCATTACAAAATGATCAAGCGCAGTCAGTAGCAGCGCTCGCAGTAGCGTTGCTCAAACACCAGTACATCGTTTTTTCGCCCTCTGTAGGGTTGGCGCTGGCTTTGCGATTGCTCAAGGCGCTGAGCGTCAAAATCATCAAGGCAAGGACAGACGGACGCATGGTAGAAAAAACCGCATTCATTTTGACGCAATGATCACTGAATTGTCCGCCACAGATGACCAAAACGCAGTTTTTGCACGCGGCCGGCACTTGCCGCCGCTCGATCGGGAAAAATCACTTGGCTATGTCTATGCCCAGGTTACCTGCCGCGCCCGCAATGTTTTCGACGATAGAGCCCGAGCCGTAGCCTTCTTGCTAGCTATCGGCCAAGCCGTAAGAGGCGGCTGCAACAAGGCATATGGGTAAGGCATGTCGGTACACAAGTAAATTTTTGGCCACAGTGTCATAAAAGTGGGAAATGGGTAACCCCTTCCGGGTTACATCCACAGCGCCCGCCAAAGCACCACACCGGCATCCCATTTACCTAGCGTGGGACGCTGGCTGAGGGTGCGGTGCTTCATCGCACGGATTTTGTCTAGTATGCGCAGGCCACCTTGGATCACGCAGCGCAGCTCCAGGCTGGCGCGCCAGCCGTCAAAGCCACCTAGCTGGCTTTGCACTCTGGCGGGAAGCTTGCTGCCCTTTTGCATTCTGTCCCAAGCCAAGTCTGCGCAAGCGGCTATCAAACTCATAGTCTCGTCTGTGTCTTTCCCGGCTATCAGCGCCATGGGGTTTACACGGTAGGTGGTAATTAAATCCAGTGGCAGGTAGAAGCGACTTTTGGGCAGGTCAACGCTCAAGTCTTGCCAAAAATTGATCAGCTGCAAGGCGCTGCAAATTGCATCGGATTCCACCAACGCGATGGGGTCGGTGACCCCATAGAGATGCAGTACTAAACGTCCGACTGGGTTGGCCGAGAGACGGCAATAGCTCGATAACTCAGTGTGGTCGGCGTACCAGTGGCCGGCTGCGGTATAGCTGATGTCTTGCTCAAACGCGTCCAGCAGGTTGTCCAGTAGCTTGACCGGCAATTGGTGCTGCACGATGTGCGCAGCCAGCACTTCGAACAGCTCCGCCCAGCGGCCAGACGGGTCGTGGCCCTTGGCGATGGCGTGCAGCTTGGCCCGGTAGGTTTCAAGCTCGCTGAGCCGCTGGGCCAAGGGTGCATCGCCTTCATCGGCCAGGTCGTCTGCGGTGCGTGCAAACCAGTAGATCGCAGCAACCACTGGACGCAGGCGCGCAGGGCAAAGCCACGATGCGACGGGGAAATTTTCATAGTGACTGACGCTTTGGGGCATATGGGGGAGATCCAATCAATGGTGGGCGCCGCAACGGGGTTCCGGGCGCGTTCGCGGGTCTATCACGCAAGCTTATAAAAGCGCTTGATCTCATCCCAGGCCACCTGCGGGTCGTCCACGTATTTAAACAGGTTCACGTCGTCGGGTGAGATTGCGCCTTCTTCTACCAGCACGTCAAAATTGATCAGCCTCTTCCAGTAGGCTGAGCCGTACAAAAAGATGGGCACCGGCTTAGCCTTTTTGGTTTGCACCAAGGTGAGCACCTCAAACAATTCGTCCAAAGTGCCAAAACCGCCGGGGAAAGCCACCAAGGCTTTGGCGCGCATCATGAAGTGCATTTTGCGCAAAGCGAAGTAATGGAATTTGAAGCTCAGTTCCGGTGTAACGTAGGCGTTAGCGCCTTGCTCATGGGGCAGGGCGATGTTCAGACCCACGCTTTGCGCCCCCAGTTCGTGCGCGCCCCGGTTGGCCGCCTCCATCACACCCGGGCCGCCGCCCGTGCAAATAAAGAGCTTGTTCTCCGGTGCGCAGTGCAGGCTGTGCTGGGCTACCAAGCGGCCAAACACGCGGG
>JAYWHJ010000014.1:0-14634 GCA_043777795.1 Polaromonas sp.
ACACCAATCGGCAACGCCAAATCCAGCCCAAACAGCGCCAGACCAATACTGTAGTAAGCGGCCAAAATGACCATCACCAGCAACTGCCCACGCAGGTACTGGCCCAGCACTTGGTCCGACTCGCCGGTAAAGCTGGTAAAGCGCTCTTGCATGCCGCGCGGCACCAGCTCTTGGGCCAAGCCGACCAAGCGCTTCCAGTCCATCAGCAAATAAAACAAGGCCACAGGAATCAGCACCAAATTGCCAATCACATACACCGCCAGGCCGCCACCTAGCTTAAGGGACGAGAGCACCGAAGCCAAGGCATCTTCGGCATTGGTGTTGAGATACTTGATGACAAAGGCCTTGACGCTGGCTGCATCCAAGGTGAACTTCACGCCAAAATTCGCCAGCAATGGTGATACCCAAGCATTGAGCTGGTCCACCAAGGTGGGCAGTTGCTCGCGGATGAGTGGAATTTCTTTGGCCAATATAGGCACGATCAGCAGCAGCACCGCGAGCAGAGTCAAAACAAACACCACCTCGACAAGCAGCACAGCCAGCACGCGGGGTACCTTGCCTCCGAGCAAGCCGTCCAGTTTGTCTACCAGCGGCGTGAGGGCATATGCCAGCACAGCGGCCACCACAAAGGGTGTGAGCACGGGGCCCAACAGCCACACCAGAAGCAGCAAAACCATGGAAATTGCCGTCCATGCGGTGGCAGTTTTTTGTGCGGGAGTAAATTGCATACTGTGAAATGGGCGCTAGAGCCTAGAATTACGGTAATTCTACGGGGCAATGGCCCTGTTTTCCGACACTTTCAGCACCCCTATCAGCGCACCACTCGCGCAGCACGCTATTAAATCATGAGCAATACAAGCCCCAACACCCCTAAACCCCTCTCGTACAAAGACGCAGGGGTCGATATTGTGGCCGGCGACGCGCTGGTAGAGCGCATCAAACCCTTGGCTAAAAAGACCATGCGCGAGGGCGTTTTGGCCGGTATTGGCGGATTTGGCGCGCTGTTTGAGGTACCCAAGCGCTACAAAGAGCCGGTGCTGGTGAGCGGCACCGACGGCGTGGGCACCAAGCTGAAACTGGCTTTTGAGTGGAATATGCATGACACCGTGGGCATAGACCTGGTGGCCATGAGCGTGAACGACGTGCTGGTCCAAGGCGCAGAGCCGTTGTTCTTTTTAGACTATTTTGCTTGTGGCAAGCTGGATGTGGACACCGCTGTGGCGGTGGTGGGCGGCATTGCTAAGGGATGCGAGCTGTCGGGCTGCGCATTGATTGGCGGCGAAACAGCCGAGATGCCGGGCATGTACCCCGCAGGTGAATACGACTTGGCAGGCTTTTGCGTGGGTGCAGTGGAAAAATCCAAAATCCTCACTGGCAAAGATGTGAAGCCCGGCGATGTGGTGCTGGGCTTGGCCAGCAGCGGCGTGCATTCGAACGGTTTTTCTCTGGTGCGCAAGTGCGTGGAGCGCGCAGGCGCTGCCATGCCCGCCACACTGGATGGCAAGCCGTACAAGCAAGCGCTGATGGAGCCCACCCGCCTGTACGTGAAAAACGTACTGGCCGCGCTGGCTGCGCACCCCATCAAGGCGCTTGCCCACATTACCGGCGGCGGCCTGCTGGAGAACATTCCGCGCGTGCTACCTGAGGGCACTGCTGCGCATTTGAAGAAAGGCAGCTGGCCGCAGACGGAGCTGTTTGCCTGGCTGCAAAAGACGGCGGCAATTGACGATACCGAGATGAACCGCACGTTTAACAACGGCATTGGCATGGTCGTGGTGATCGACGCCGCCAACGCCGCCGCCTGCGCCGCTACTTTGCGCGCTGCGGGTGAAAGCGTGTACGAGATAGGTGTGATTGCGCTGCAAGGTACGGGCGAGCAAGTAGTAGTGGGATAGCGTTTTATACGCTTGGAGATTACTTGCGTCGTTGAGGTGGCGGGCGAGCTTGGTCACTCTTTGCTGGCGCTTAAAGATGCGTTTCTACCTTGGTCACTGAGCGGCGGTTGCCGAAGTTCCGCTGCAAAAATGCTACGTTTAAACACCGCTTTACTGAGGTGGTGACACCCGGCAGATCGCTACCTTGCACGGTCGTCGTGTGCTCTAGATTACTATCAAATACGTAGCTGCCCCCGCGGTATTTTATTGGGCTAATGCTCTGTATGGTTCGTAAATACGGCGGAATGGTGTATTCATTCCCTGGCACGCTTGCGAGTCTCGCCACAGTCGGGCGCTGGCATGCTACAGCGGTACCCCCACACATATCAACGCTGCGAGGAGCGACCAATGCATCCCCTGGTGTAGATATAGCATCGTATGTCCTGAAATGATCTAACTTTGTCAGGCAGCGAGTGGATCAATCATGAAACTGCGATGATGATGAAGACTATTCAAGCAAAGAGCCATACCCATGAAAACCTGTCTCATAGTGATTGATGCACAAGAATCATTCCGCCACCGCCCTTATTTCACCGAGCACGACATGCCCGCCTACCTGAGCGCGCAAAACGCGCTGATTGAAGGCTGCGTTGACAAAGGCCTCCCTATCGTGCGGATCTTCCATGTAGACGGCCCCAAGACCGCTGGCAACGCATTTGCTGTGGAATCGGGCCATATCCAGGCCATCCAAGGTTTGGCTCCGTTTGACGCTGCCGCTACTTTCCATAAAAACCGCCACAGCGCCCTGGTCGGTACAGGCCTGGAAGTGTGGCTGCACCAAAACCAGATTGGTAAAATCATCGTCAGTGGCGTACGCACCGAGCAGTGCTGCGAGACGACCGCGCGGCACGCATCTGACCTGGGCTACGCGGTGGACTATGCACTGGATGCAACGATGACCTGGGATATGCCGCAAAGCAACGGCAGCGCCCTGAGCGCGGCTGACATCAAGATGCGCACCGCTACCGTGCTGCAAGACCGCTTTGCGCAGGTAGCTTCGGTGCAGACAGTGCTCGCGCGCTTAGCCGGTGGATCGCCGGCCAGCGCCACCTAAGCTCCCCTAACCCCAAGGAGAACCCCATGCTTGCTCTGCGCCCTGGTTGCGAATGCTGCAACGTTGACTTACCACCCGACTCCACGCTAGCCCGCATCTGCTCGTTCGAATGCACGTTCTGCCAAAGCTGTACCGAGGAAAAATTCAAGGGCATTTGCCCCAACTGCGGTGGCGAGCTGCTGCGCAGGCCCATTCGGCCAGCGGCTAAATTGGCCAAGTACCCGCCATCGACCGAGCGGGTATTCAAGCCGCAGGGATGCAGTTGAAACACCGCCCCAAGCCCTTGCAAGCCGCGCCCAGCACACCCGCAGCGCCCGTGGCCGTCGAGCTGTTGTTTGTGCTGCTGCCAGACACGTTAATTTTGGACTGGGCCGGCCCGGCGGAGGCATTTCGGATTGCCAACCAAACTCTAGCGCGCCTTGGTAAACCCGCCGCCTTCACACTGCGTTTTGTAGGGCCGCAGAGTGCGGTACGCAGTTCAGTGGGGGCACACATAGCGCAGGTAGAGCAGCTACCCACGCTGCTAAACGCGCCCACCTGGCTGGTGCTCCTGGGCAGCCCTGATGAGGCGAGTGGAAAGCACGGCACGCAGGTGCGCCAGGTGACGCACTGGCTGCGCAGCATGGCGTCGCAATTGCGCGCACCCGGCTCAGCCCATCGCTTGGTGACCATTTGCGCAGGGGCACTACTGGCGGCGCAGGCGGGCCTGCTAGCGCATACCCGCGTGGCCACACACCACCTGGAGCTGGCCGCGCTCAAACGTATCGAGCCGCTTTGCGACGTGCAGGCGAACCGGGTGTTTGTATTGGACGACAAGCGCGGCGTGTACTCCAGCGCAGGCATCACCACCGGCATTGACTTGGCTGTGCATTTGATAGCGCAGACCTGCGGTGAAGCCGTCGCTGCCCGCGTCGCCCAGGTGATGGTGCTACCCCTGCGCCGCGGCCCCAACGACCCCGCGCTGTCGCCGTTTTTACAAGGCCGCGCGCACATGCACCCAGGTGTGCACCGCGTGCAAGACGCTGTGGGCAGCCAAGCTCTGGCGCAGTGGACGGTGACCCGTATGGCCGAAGTAGCCTGCACTTCGCCACGGCATTTGGCGCGGCTGTTTGACGATCATGTGGGCCAGGCCCCATTGGCCTACCTGCGCAGCATTCGGCTGGCGCTGGCGCAACAAGCGCTGGGCGCTGGCCAATCGGTCAGCCAAGCGGCGGAGACGGCGGGGTTTAGCTCCGATACGCAGCTGCGCAGGGCTTGGCATGCAGCAGGCAAGGCGGGCACCCCGTCTACGGGTGCGCTTGGAAGCAATTAAATACTACCAATTAAATAGCTGCTCCCGCATTATTTTACTGGGCTACAGCCCGATTCACTATAAAATCAGCGGTGAAAAAGTGCCTTAGCCTGGCAGGCTGCGCAGCTCGACCACGCGCTCGGCGATTGCGTCCAGGTCTAACGCATCGCCAGCTTTGACCAAGTACATCTCCAAGTCAGGTACCGCGCTTTGTAAATGGCCTAGTTCGGCGTGGGCCAGGCCGCGGTCGCGGTAGTCGCCCCAAGCATCAGGGTGCAGCACGATCAAACGGTCCAGCACGGCGATGAGGCGGGGCCAGTCTTCTTGGGTTTTGTGGATTTCTTTGAGGTTGCGCAGCATGCGGGCAATGATGTCGCGCGGCTGGGCGCTTTGCAAATACAGGCCCAGCGGCACCTCAAAATCGTCTACCAGGCCACTACGGCGCTGGTAGGGGTCCAGGCGCTCACTCAGGTCCTCGCGGCTCAGGCTCTGGCCATTCAGAGGGTCCATCACCACTTGGCCTTTGGGCAGATTCACCTTGATCATGAAATGCCCCGGGAAAGCCACGCCACGGGCGTTCAGGCCGATGGTTTGCGCCACCTCCAGCCACAGCACCGCCAGACTGATTGGCAAGCCCTTGCGGGTGCGCAGCACGGCGTTGAGGTAGCTGTTATCGGGATCGTAATAGTTGTTTACGTTGCCTGCAAAGTTCAGGTCGCGGTAGAAAAACTGGTTGAGCGCGCGCAGGCGCTGGATGGTGGGCGCGTCGGCCGGGATGCGGCGCTTGAGCCGCGCTACCAGCTGGTCTACATCGCCCAGCACTTGCTGCACGTCCAGTGCGGGGTATTCGTCTTGCGCCAAGGAGGCGGCAGCCTCCAGCAAGGGAAACTGGTCATCGCTGGCGACCAAGGTGGCAAAGTACTCTAGCGGCGTGGGGGTGTCGTAGGGGAGGTGCACTCCCGTACTGTGGCATAAAAACGGGCTGCTTTCAACTAAAGGTGGATGCAGGCTTGGAATTTGACCTGCCCGGTGGGCTGTCTACGTCAATACTATCTGCGCAGCATCGCCCGCAGCTTCAAACCACCGCCCCAGCACGCTACAAAATAAATAGCTGCTCCCGCTATTATTACGAGGGCTAGAAGCCCAATACGCTGAAAAACGTGGCTACGCAATGCAATCCACTGCACGGCTGAGCTGGCCCACATCAAAAACACCGCCATCAGCGCACTGGCGGCCAGCACCTGCAAGGCAAACCGGCCCCAGCCGGGCCGAGCGATGAAGGTGCCGCTGGCGCGCAGGCCCCACAGCAACCACCCCGCGTTGAGCAAAGCGCCTAGGCCGATAGACAGCGCCAGCGCCGCATGCTGCAAGTAGGGCAATAAAAAGTAATTGAGAATTTGCGTAAAAATCAGCACCACAATCGCGATTTTGACGGGCGTTTTGATGTCTTGCTTGGCGTAATAGGCGGGTGCCAGCACCTTGATGGCCACCAGACCGATCAGGCCCACGCCGTAGCCCATCAAGGCGTTGGCCACTCGGGGTACATCAGCGTCTTTAAACGCGCCGTAGTGGTACAGCACCGCCACCAAGGGCTGCGCAAAGGTCAGCAGCGCCACCGCACTGGGCACGGCAAGCAGCACGACCAGGCGCAGGCCCCAGTCGATCATGTCGGAGTACTTTTGATCGTTACCCGCTGCTTTGGCTTCGGCCAGTTGCGGCATCAACACCACGCCCAGCGCCACTCCCAGCATGGCGGTGGGAAACTCCATCAAACGATCGGCGTAGGTCAACCAGCTCACCGAGCCCGTCACCAGATGCGAGGCAATTTGGGTGTTGATCAGCAGCGAGAGTTGGGCCACGCTTACGCCCAACAGCGCAGGCAGCATCAGGCGCAGGATGTTTTGGGTGCCACTGTCCTGCCACGCCGTTTTGACATCGCCCCATCTGAGCGAAATGCGCGGCAGCAAGCCCAAGGCCCGCAGTGCGGGGATTTGCACCACCAGTTGCAGCAAGCCGCCCGCCATCACACCCACAGCCATGGCGTAAATCGGCTCGATACCTTGGGCCTTGAACCACGGGGCCAGCAGCCAGGCCGCTGCAATCATGCACAGGTTCAGTAGCACGGGGGTGGCTGCGGGTATGGCAAATTTTTTCCAGGTGTTGAGTACGCCCGAGGCCAGCGCCACCAACGACATGCAGGCGATGTAGGGAAACATCAGCCGGGTCATAAAGCTGGCTGCATCAAACGCCTGCGGGTTGGTCTGCAAACCGCTGGCCATGGCGTAAACCAAAAGCGGGGCGGCAGCAATGCCGATAACGCTGGTCAGCACCAGCGCCCAGGCCAGTACGGTGGCTACCTTGTTGACCAGCAGGCCGGTGGCCGCAGCACCGTCCCGCTCTTTACTGGCCGCCAATACAGGCACGAAAGCTTGGCTAAAGGCACCCTCGGCAAATAGGCGGCGCAGCAGGTTGGGAATGCGAAACGCCACGTTAAAGGCGTCGGTCATCGCGCTGGCCCCAAACATCGCCGCCATCAACAGCTCACGTACCAGCCCCGTGATGCGGGACGCCAGAGTGAACAGCGAGACGGTGGAGACGGATTTGATGAGGCTCATGCAATGGGCAAGGACGGATGTCGATTCTACAGATTCGGGGGGAACACCACTTTGGCAAGGCCGGTTGACAAACCCTGATCCGTGCGGCAAATGCAATAGTGTAGCGGTGCGCAACAACTAAGGGACAATCAGCGCATGTTCAATGTCGTCCTCGTCCACCCCGAAATCCCGCCAAACACAGGCAACATCATCCGCCTGTGCGCCAACACCGGCTGCGCCCTGCACCTGATCGAGCCACTGGGCTTCAGCATGGAAGACCGCTATATGCGCCGCGCCGGGCTGGACTACCACGAGTATGCCGATGTGAAGCGCCACTCCTCGTGGGACACGTTTTTATCCGCTGAAGTGCCCGACGCAACAAGAATGTTCGCCATGACCACCAAAGGCAGCCACAGCGCGTTTGCACAGGTGTTTGCTGCGGGGGACTGGCTGGTGTTTGGCTCCGAGACGGCGGGCTTGCCAGTGGCTGTGCGGGATACCTTTGCGACTGCGCAAAGGTTGCGCTTGCCGATGATCGAAGGGCAACGCAGTTTGAATTTGTCCAACTCGGTGGCGGTGACTGTGTATGAGGCGTGGCGTCAGTGTGGATTACTCAACAGTGGTTAGGTTTTTCGCGCACCTACAACTTTTAGCCTGATAGTGAATGGCCACTTAGTAAACAAAAATAGCCCGCAAATTGCAGGCCATTGTCTGTGGTGCCGGAGGGCGGAACCGTTGGGCTCCGCATTGCTTGGATGGAAGCAATACCTTAGGGCGCGTTAGCGGAGTTGCCCGAATCTGAAGCATGCGCTATGAAAAAGCAGGCTTTCACCTTTTCCCAGACACACTAGTTTCAGGCGTAATCGAGCCAGCTTAGGTTTTCTTGCTGTCTTTACTGAACCAAGAATCAGTGGCTTTGCGCTCCCACTCGGTCACTTGCTTTTCCGCCTCATCCTTGGCTACGCCGTAGCGCTCTTGGATTTTTCCGGCCAATTGGTCACGCCGGCCTGCAACTACGTCGAAGTCGTCGTCCGTCAGCTTGCCCCATTGTTCTTTGGCTTTGCCAGTTACTTGTTTCCAGTTACCTTGAATTTGGTCCCAGTTCATATCAATATCCTTAAAAGTTAAGTCAAATGTCACGAGATACAGCCCATGGAAAAATCAAGGACGGATGGTGATCTCGTTCTTGACCATCTTTACGCCTTTCACATTTCTAGTGATGTTTTCTGCGGTATTTTTTTCCAGTGCGTTCTTGGCGAAACCCGACAACATCACGGTTCCGTTGAGTGTCTCTACGCGGATGCTGCTCGCATCCACATCTTTGTTGTCGATAAAACGCGCTTTCACTGATGTGGTGATGGCGGTGTCGTCCACGTAGGCACCCACAGTTTCTTGTCCGCGGGTTACCGCGCAGCCAGACGCCGTCAGCAACACCAAGGTTGCAATGGCGGCTGCGATAGTGGTTCGAGTAGTCATGATGAATCTCCAGAAAAGTTAGTTTGACAACTTAGTTAATGGCATGGTGATGAGCCCCACCAGCCTTGGGCAAAAAATAAATTTTTTAATTTAGGCTGCAAGCCAATCTTTAAGCTCGTCGGCATGCTCTTGCTCGTCGCTCAGGATGTCTTCAAGCAAACGCCTTGTGGTGGAATCTTTGTCGCCAATGAGCGCAATGATTTGGCTGTATGTCTCAATGGCTACGCGCTCAGCGATCAGGTTGGCTTTGATCATGGCCTTCAAATCTGATGAATCGTCGTACGCGGCGTGGCTGCGTTTAGTCAATGAATCTGGGGAAAAATCGGGCTCTCCGCCCAGCTGTACGATACGCTGGGCCAGTCGGTCAGCATGGCCAGACTCTTCGTTGGCATGCACCAGGAACTCCTCCGCTATTTTTGGCGACGCAAGTCCTGCCGCCGTAAAGTAGTGGCGTTTGTAGCGCAGCACGCAGACCAACTCCGTCGCCAAAGAATCGTTGAGCAGTTGGATAATTTCTTCTCGCCATGGGCCATAGTTTGGCGTCACGGCACCCTGGTCTAAGCTGCGCCTAGCCGCGTCAATCGCGGCGTTGTCAAGCACCATTGCTTCGTGGCGCGGTGCTGACTGCTGCAGGTCAATTACTGATTTGCTCTTGCTAGCCATGGAATATTCCTAAAGAGGGGGACTGTTGTGTGGTGGCGCAGTGATGCGCTTCGCCTATGCCTTAACTGTAAGAAAAACTGAATGACGAAACCATCAGTGGGTTGCGCAAGAGCTTGTAGGAGAACGACCGACGCCGTTGTAAGACCTACAGCAATGGGATGACGAAGCAGCTCTGTGGTTGAAGCTCGCGCCAATTGAGCTTCTGTCCTACATTCAATAGCTGCGCTCCCAAATGCGCCGTGGCATCCAAACCGTCAGAAGGCGTTAAGCGGCACAATATAAATTGCATGCGGCGGCCGTCCCGCACAAGGACGAGCTCAGCCTGCGGCCAATGCGATGGCAAGCAAGGTTTAAAGCTTAAGTCTTGCGCGCCCAATTGCAAACCGAAAATTGACTCTACCGCTGCCCGATGCATCCAGGCAGCCGCACCTGTGTACCAGCTCCAGCCGCCACGCCCCACATAAGGTGGCTGGCTGTACACATCACCGGCCATCACGTAGGGCTCGGCGCCGTAGGCGGGGCCACGGAGGGGATGGATTGCGCGATGTGCCGGAGACAAATATGTGAAGTAGCGGTAAGCGATATCAACTGTCTCGCCTGGATCAGACAAAGAAACTGCGTGGGCAGCTTGTGCCATCAGAGCCCATACTGCGCCATGAGAGTATTGGCCTCCGTTCTCACGCACACCGGGCGGGTAAGCCTGAATGTACCCGGCGCTGGGATTTGCGTGCGCAAGTGGCGGGTCCAGCAACTTGAGCAAGCCCATCTCGGAATCGACCAAGTTCGCTTCTACGGCGTCCAACGCCATGCGTTGCAGTGCTGGTTGTGCAAGCCCTGAAAGTACCGACCAGGCCTGCGCAATCAAATCAATACGCGCCTCCACGTTCAGGCTTGAACCAAGCGCGCTCCCGTCGTCAAAGAAGGCCCGTTTGAACCACTGACCATCCCAAGCCGGGCCTTGCAATGCCGCTGTCCATCCCTTAGCGGCGCTTTCCCATCGCAGCGCGCGCGCCTCTTCTCCACGTTGCATCGCCAGGGGTGCAAAACTTTCAACTAACTGGTACAAAAACCACGCCAACCAAACGGATTCTCCCCGTCCTTCGTGGCCGACTCGGTTCATGCCGTCATTCCAATCGCCGCTGCCCATCAATGGCAAACCGTGTACGCCCACCCTCAAACTGCGGTCAATAGCGCGAGCGGCGTGCTCGTACACGGACGCATCTTGCTTGCTGATGCTCGGCACGTAGTAAGCGTCTTCAGCCCCTTTGGGTATGGCGGCACCCTCAATGAATGCAACGCGTTGGTCTAGCAGCTTTGAGTCGCCAGTGGCACGCAAATAGTGCACGCATGCGTGCGGCAGCCAAAGCAAGTCATCAGAAAAATGCGTACGCACCCCAGCACCGCCGGGCGCGTGCCACCAATGCTGCACGTCCCCCTCAGGAAATTGGCGCGAAGCGCCCAGAACAATCTGCTGACGCAGCAGCGCCGGTGCCGCCCATGCGAGCGCCATAGCGTCCTGCAGCTGGTCCCGAAAACCGTAAGCGCCACCCGCCTGGTAGAAGCCTGCTTTGGCCCACAGCCGGCAAACCACTGTTTGGTACAACAACCAGCGGTTGACCATGGCGTCGAAAAGTGGATCAGGAGTCTTGACCGTCGTGGCACCCAGCAACTGGTTCCAATGGGCAATTGCTTGGTCTGTGCGTTGTTGAGCAGGCACAGTTGCAGCCAGCGTTGCAAGCTGCTGCGCTGCCTGGACGTTTTCGCCATATCCCACCAAAAACATCTTTTGGGTCGATTCTCCCGCTTTCAACTCAAGCCGCAGTGACAGCGCCGCGCAAGGGTCAAGCCCGTTGCCGCTGCGCCGGCCAAAGTGGTCAGGCAACACCAGATATCCCCGTGCATCAAAACACTCCCGTCGGTCACAGGTCCAGTCCTCTACCTCGGTTGCACCACTTACCGTTGCCAAAAATGCGGTACCGTCGCCAAACCCACCGGAACGCTCACGCTGGGTGCACAGCAATGCAGTCAGTTTTTGTTCATGTATGGTGTCTGACTCGATAATGCTTTCTTTCACAACAGGTAGCCGTTGGCGGAACAAGGCGGTCGTTACGGTACTTCGGTCCGCACGGTTCGCGCCCATCATCCATTCCACCGCACCCACTACGCGCAGAAGCACCGCCCGGTGACCGTTATTGACAATTTTCAAGTGCACTTGCTTGCACGAAGTTAGCTGATCAACGCACCATACCGCCGTGATGTGCAGGGCACCGCGGGTATGGCTGATCTCGCTATACCCCTGTCCGTGTGTCACGCAGTAAATGGCGTTGCCATCGCCCCATGCTGACGGAGCTACGCTCCAAGCCTCTTGAGCCTTGATATCCTGGATAAGAAACCATTCAGCAGGGGGATCAGCTACTGGGTCATTCGACCACGCCGTCAGCTGGTTCAAGCGGCTGTTGCCCGCCCAGGTGTAACCACCACCAGTTTCGGTAAGTTGGGCGCCAAATGAGGGGTTGGCCATCACGTTGGCCCAAGGCTTGAGTGGCCGAAGCCGCGCACTTACATTGAACTTGAACGCACTTTCTGGGCCATCAAAATGACCGACAGATACGGGCACTTTGTCACTGGCACAGCTCGCCAGAACCAGCGAAGATGTCGAGGTTCGCTGTCTTTGCTCAAGAGCTTGCTCATGTAAAGTGCTCCACTCCTGCACGTGATGAGCCAGCGATCTGCCATCGGCATTGAGTCGAACTCTGGCCAAAATTTCAAGTGTACTGAGTTCTGCAGCAGACAGTTCATTGGCGCGCAGCACATACAAGTTCGCGCTGGCATTGCCAGAGTCGCTCCCACTTTCAACCATGTAGCGTTCGCGCAGGTTCAACATTTCTCGATGCAAGGCCATTTCATAAGAGGTGGGTTCTGCATTGACCATCACTACATCACATACGACGCCACTCCATGACCACAAGCGCAAAGCCTGCACCATCGAACGCAGTAAACCCAGCCCCTGCACCATACTGGCAGATACCAAAACAATGGGACGATCTGCCGAAATTCCGAATCGCCACAGCAAACGCTTGTCGCAAATCTCTCCCATCACACCCATCGAGTGGGCGTCTGCAGATTCAGGTCGGCTCAGGCAGAGCACGAGCGCAGTGGTGAGCGTTTGGATAGCGGCAAATTTCTCAGCGCTAATGCCCAGTGTGCGCAGCCGAATCCCCGCCAGCGTAGCCGACATCAGCGAAGAGCGTTGAACGTGACTATGCTGTTGGTATTTGTCGATGACTGCTTGCAAGGTACCTGCATCAGCTGCGGCGGTCGTTGCAAAAGTTAGCCGCGCCTTCGCAAACGGCGCGATGCGTAGCCGCACCAACATGGCACAAACCGGGTCAAGACCTGTATCCAGCTTGACATCCAGAGCGTCACCTTCTTTCGCGCGGGATCCGAGTTCATAGCCAGGCACGGGCTCGAAGACTCCCAGCGGCTGACTTGCCGCATGGTTACGCCCCAACCACTGCTGCCTGTCAGTTTGAAGACGCAGGCTCACTACTTGCGGATCTGTGATGGCCAAGAAATGTGCCGCGTGCGCGCCGCTGTCCGTCGCTATACGGGCTTTGCGCTCAAACAAAAGTGCCTGTTGCTGCGGCGACCAATGCGCGTTGACAAACAGATTGCCAAAAGCAGGATGTGCCTCGTCTGAGCGTGGCTCAGCCAAAGTCACTTCAAATGCAGACATGAGTTCAATATCCAGCGTTCGGTTACCCAAATTGCGTAACTCCACCCGCCTGAACTCAATATCGTCTTCTGGACTCACCCACACCGTCACGTGGGCCTGCAGTTCTGGCCACAAAGTATCAAAGAAGACTCGATCTGCGTGGAATGTACTGTTGTAGTGCGCAGCAGTGTCGGGTGCCGGATGCTGGGTAATTGAAACCGGATCAGGTTGCTTGTCCCAGCGTACATAAAAAAAGCTGCCGTACGCATCGCGCAAAGCATCGTCACGCCAGCGCGAGATGCCAGTTTGCCCCCACTGGCTACTTCCCGCGCCGTTGGCCCGAAGCGATACCGTGTAACGCCCATTGGACAGCAAATGGGTGGGCTCTAGCGCTAACCCGCCGGGCACAATGTCGCGCAGCAAACCTGGTGCGCTTTTTTTCAGCACTTGGGGCGGCGACCCTGGGGGCGGCGCATACAGAATCGGCACCTCGCGCGGAATCCGCTCGTGTAGGAGCGAGCTGACCGCTTGTATGCTGGCGTTGGCCATGCCCCAGCGGCGGGGCGCACAATCGAGCAGTACATTGGCAATCGCCACTATCGTCATGCCTTGGTGGTGGGCCATAAAGGTATCTACTGGCGTAAAACTCTCAGTAGTCGCTTGTCGGGCTTCGCTGTAGTCAAGTGCTTCGATGTATCCGTAGCGCGCCCGCCCCACCAAAGCTTGCAGGCGTTCAAAGTTACTGATTGCCAGATGCGGGGAAACTTGCGCTGCAAGTGCGGTAGCGTAGGGTGCAATGACCAATTCGTCGCTTGGCGTGCGGCGTAGCGCAAGCCGAGGTACTCCTTGCGGCGCGTATTGGTACGCGAGCGTTTGGTCGCTTGCAGCGTAGGCGCACTCAGAGATACCCCACGGCACCCGGTGTTTGCTGGCAAACTCAACTTGTTCACGCACCGCCGAGCGGCAGGCGCCATCCAATACGCTACCCGGCGGTTCGTCAAGCACCAGAGACGGCATCAGGTACTCAAACATCGAACCCGACCAAGACCTTAGACCAGCGTGTGCGCCCACTGCATAAAACGGTCGTCCCAATGCCGTCCAGTGTTTAACCGGTACATCGCCCTTAGCGATTGCTAACAAACTCGTCAAGCGCGACTCAGACGCTAAAAGATCATAAAAACTATTGTCCAGTTGCTGCTCTGCAACCCGATAGCCAATATGCAGCAGACGGCGCTTATGGTGGTAAAGAAAGCCAAACTCCGCTTGCCAAGCCATTTTTTTGAAGTCATGTGCCAGAGTTCTCAACCGTTGCGTATCGAGCGGGATCACAGAAGATTGACTCGTTTTTGCCGCCTGCACGTCGCCCATTGCCGCGCGAAGTGTTGTCAAGTAGTCAACCAGCCGCCAGCTTTCCTGGTCGTCAGTTATCGACTTAACCGGATACTTGGCTGTCTCGCGTAACGCAGCGTCGGCCTCAATCAATAGGCGTTCGAATAGCGCTGTATCTTGATTGCACCGCGCTATGGGATCCTCCATGGCCAGCAATTGAGCGAGTGCTGAACTGCCACCTATGGGCTTTAGCCGTTGTCTCGCAACCTTAACGGCATCCCGCGCTGCATTTGAGTCATGTGGGGCATGCGCCAGCTCTGCGCATGCTTGGGCCACTGCGAACAAATGGCCACTGAGATTGCCACTGTCCACCGTGGAGACGTACATGGGCAGCAAGGGAGCAAGCGTCTGGGTGTCGTACCAATTTAGAAAATGCCCTCGATGACGCTGTAGCTTGATAAGTGTATTGTAGGTAGCCTGCAGGCGCGAGATCAGCTCCTGGGTACTGATCCAGCCAAACTGCCGCGCGCAAGCCGCACTGAGCAGGTAAAGACCTATATTGGTAGGCGAGGTGCGGT
>JAYWHJ010000015.1:0-14558 GCA_043777795.1 Polaromonas sp.
CCGCATTACCGATCCGGCGGTACTGGATAGAAAACGCGGCTTCATTGAAGCCGCGTTGCAAAAAGCGCGAGACAAAAGCGCAAAATAATGCAGCGTGAACGCCTCCCGTAAGGCAGCCCAAAATCGACACGGTGTTGCAGCCATTGGCACCCATTACCGAAGGATAGACACATCCTCACCCCATGCAATCTTTGTAAGCGCCCGCCAACTCTCTTACGCCAGCTTCAATCGCGTTGCTTTGAATGGCGGAATAGCCAATTCTGAAAAATGCCTGGCTCGTACTGGATGATTTTTTGAAGAAGATGTCCCCCGGTTCAATCAGGACACCACGGGCAGCAGCATGCTCTGCCAAAACTTGGCTGTTTAATCCAGCAGGGCCTCGGATCCATGCGCCAGAGCCGCCCAGCGAGGGCACGATATGAAACTGCGGCAAGTATTTTGTAAAAGCACTTACCAGCAGTTCGCGGCGCTCTTGGTAAGTCATATTCAGCTTGCGAATAAACGCGTCGTGGTGTCCCTGGGCGATAAACAGGCTGGCTGTATGCGCGTTGTTGGTCGGCACATGCCGCATGATGAGTCTGCGCAAGGCGCGGAGTTCGCGAATCAGCTCTGCGGGTGCCACAATGTAGCCAATCCGCAGGCCGTGCGCCAGCGTCTTTGACAGGCTGCCAAGGTAAATGACGCGGCCATAGGCGTCCAGACTTTTCAGTGCAGGCAAGGGCCTGCCTGAGAAGTTGAGCTCACTTTCGTGGTCGTCTTCCAACAAAACGATGTCCCGCTTTTTAGCCAGCTCCAAAATCTCCTGACGGCGACCCAGCGACATCGTGACCGTCGTGGGGCATTGGTGGCTGGGCGTCACGTACACGTAGGCGCACTGGCCCATGGCGCGCGAGGCGATCAGGCCTTCTGCGTCCACTGGCAGCGCTCTGACATGGTCGCTGCGCAATAGAAAATTATTGCGTGCATCTGGGTAGCCAGGGTCTTCAATACCCACTACGGTCTGGCGATCTAGCAGCACATTGGCCAGCAGATAGCACGCCATTTGTGCGCCTGCAGTGACCAAAATTTCGTCCCGCCTGGCGACAATGCCGCGCGCCGGCAGCAGCCTGTGTTGGATCTGGTCTAGCAAGGCATCGGAGTCGCGGTCTATGTGGTCTTGCGACCATTTTTTTACAGCAGGTAAAAACAGCGCTTGGTGCGCGCACGCACGCCAGTCTTTCAGCGGCATCAGACTGGCATCAAACTGACCGTAGACAAACGGATAAGGGTAATCTTGCCAATTGGCGGGCTTGACAATGTTGCGCTGGCTCTCAAGGCGTGAGACGAATCGATCACGCCACTGCAAGTCGGATGATGCCGCTGTAGTCGGTAACGGGCGATTGGCCTGACCGAGCAAAATATCGGCATTGACCACCAGACCGCTGCGCGCGCGGGCAAGCAAAAACCCTTTGTCCACCAGCACCTGCAAGGCCAGCGACACGGTGTTGCGTGACAAGCCCAGAGCAAGCGCCAGCGCCCGACTGGTCGGCACCTTGGTTCCAGATGGCACAAGCCCCATCAGAATAGAGTGCACCATCATCTCCCGCACGCGCCCTTGCAGCGTGGCGCTGCTGCCTGAGAATTGCGGGAACAATTTGACCCATATGCCTGTGATCTCTTGCTTTTGTCTCATGTTGGCTTAAGGGTAAATAGGAGGATGAAATTGACCGGCCATCATCAAGCACCATCTTGGTGTGCCGCACCAAGCAAGGGTATTCCCGTGCTACCAGTCGCATTGAGTCGGTGCGTTTTTTGATTGCACGATGAAAAGCCTAGGGGTTTTCATTTTGGCACTAAAACAAAACTAATCTGGCACTATCTTTGAAAATTAGCCGTCGCTATCATCCGACCAGGTCAAGTATTTACCAATACCTGAGCCAATTTCAAATTTGTTGAACCATTTGCAACCTTTACTGGATGAATCCCATGAAACACCTGCTTAAAACGCTCCTGATCGGCTCGGCCTTCACGCTCACCATGGTGTCTCACGCCATAGCCCAAACCAAAGTGGTGATTGGCCATTTTGGTGACCCAGTACCTTACAAGGCGCTCATCGCCGACGGGACGCTGGAAAAGGCGACGGGATGGACTATTGAGTGGCGTCAGTTCGCTTCAGGCGCTGAGGTCAATGCGGCCATGGCCTCTGGCGGCATTCAAATTTCTGAAATTGGTTCTGTGCCACTGTCCACCGGCCTGAGCTCCGGGATTGATTATCAGGTGATCTCCGTGGGCAAACTCATTGACAGCTCCGAAGCATTGGTCACGCGAAACGGCGCAGGCATTGACAAGCCTGCCGACCTGAAAGGCAAAAAAATTGCTGTGCCAATTGGATCCACCGCGCACTTCTCACTCATGGGCGCTTTGAAGATGTATGGCATGACTGAAAAAGATGTCACTGTGCTCGGTATGTCGCCACCCGAAATCGCAGCTGCGTGGGCACAGAACGCAGTCGATGCTGCTTTTGTCTGGGTTCCCGTTCAAGCCAAGCTGCGTGAAAACGGCAAGGTCCTGGTCACCGCAGGTCAGGTTGCCAAGACGGGCTTTCCCACCTTCAACGCCTGGGTAGCCACCAATAAATTTTCGGCAGCCAATCGTGCCGGCCTGGTCGCCTTCCTGAAAGCCGTCCATGAGATCAATGGCGACTACCATCGCAATAAGGCCGCATGGAACGCGGATTCTCCTAAGGTCAAGGCTGTGGCGGCCAATGTGGGTGTGACTCCGGCGGCGGTGGTGCCGATGCTCGACGGCACGACTTACCCAGACGGCGATCTTGCCATGTCTCCTGCCTGGATGGGCGGCGGCGCCGCTACCACTATCAAGTCAACCGCCGAGTTCCTCAAGGGCGTAGGTCGCGTTGCCAAGACGGCAGACGATTACAGCAAGTTTATCAACTCCGAATTTGCCAAAGCGGCTACTGGCAAATAAGCCACCTCTGCGCCCTCAGTGCTGGCCTGCCTTGTTCAGGCTGGGTCAGCACACGCCACAAACCCCTTGAGGCCCACCATGACAGCACTCGGTACTGACAATTCAACAGCCAAAGCCGTATCGGTGAAAAACGTATCGGTGTTCTACCCGGTTCCGGGTAAACCATCCGTTCACGCGCTCAAAAACATCAACCTCGAGATTCATGAAAAAGACTTTGTGGTGGCTTTGGGCGCCTCGGGCTGTGGCAAGTCAACGCTACTTAATTTAATTGCCGGATTCATGGCACCCAGTGAGGGTGAAATATCTTTGAACGGTCGTGTGGTTACAGGTCCCGGCGCTGACCGTTCCGTGGTGTTTCAAAAGCATGCCTTGCTGCCTTGGTTAAACGTATTGGACAACGTCGCCTTCGGCTTGAAAATTCAGGGCCACGACAAAGCCAAGCGTGAAACAATTGCCCGACAATTTATCAAACTGTTGGGCCTTGAGCAGTTTGAGCAATCGGCCACTTATGAGCTGTCGGGCGGCATGCAGCAGCGCGTTGGCATTGCCCGGGCACTGACCAGTGACCCCGCTATTTTGCTGATGGACGAGCCGCTGGGCGCGCTCGATGCGCTGACGCGCGAGCGGGCACAAGAGCTGATTTTGAAAGTCTGGCGCGACACCGGTAAGATGGTGTTTTTTATCACCCACAGCGTGGAAGAAGCCCTGTTCATGGGCACCAAATTGATTGTGATGTCGCCTCGCCCTGGCCGCATTTCGCACGTCTTCGACTTGCCATTTAGTCGGCGTTATTTTGAAACGGGCAACGCCAGAGCGATTAAAGCGTCGCCCGAGTTTATTGGCCTCAGAGAAGAGATTTTGCAGATCATCTTTGCTGACGAAGCAGGAGCCCATCATGAGTGATACGCCAACGAATTCTGGCGATGGCCTGTGGGCTAGCCTCATGAAGGCCAAGCCAGCCAAGCCCGGTGAAATATACGGCGTGCCTGGCCAAGGCGACAGTCTGAAAATCAGCGCCGTCGTCATTGCCGGTTTGCTCTTTTTTTGGTGGTTTGTGACCTACGCCGGTTTCGTCAAGCCTCTTTTCTTGCCTTCCCCGATGGCTGTGATCGACGCATTTGTGACCATGCTCAGAGACGGTTTTACCGGCGTCAGTTTTTGGGAGCACACCTGGGTTAGCACGCTGCGGGTGTTTGGCGCTTTCTTGCTGGCCTGTGTCATCGGGATTCCGCTGGGCATTGCCATGGGCATGAGCCCAGTCGCACGCGGCATTTTTGACCCGCCGATTGAGTTCTACCGCCCGATTCCGCCACTGGCTTACCTGCCACTGATGATCATCTGGTTTGGTATTGATGAGTTGTCCAAGGTGCTGCTGATTTTTCTGTCGGTACTGGCACCAATGGCGTTGGGAGCCCGTGCTGGCGTCAGATCGGCCGCCATTGAGCAGATTCATGCCGCCTATTCTTTTGGTGCCACCCGGTGGCAAGTGATTCGCATGGTTGTTTTGCCGTCTGCCATGCCGGAAATTTTTACCGCCATGCGTGTGGGCATTGGTTTTGGATGGACCACACTCGTGGCCGCTGAAATGGTTGCTGCGACGTCTGGTTTGGGATACACGGTTTTGTCCGCGTCTAGGTTTTTGCAAACACCAATTGTCATCATGGGAATTGTGGTGATAGCGATCATCGCCTATGCCTTTGACCATCTGGTGCGCTTTGTTGAGCGCCGCGTTGTGCCGTGGAAAGGCCGTGGGTAAATTAGTTTTATTGAGAGAAAGCATTTCATGACGATTGAATATTTGAAAAAAGCGACCCCGCCGCAAGAGGCGATTGATAACGCAACGTCGGAGACGGTTGAGCGCCTGCTGGCAGATATCCAGAAAAATGGGCGCGATGCGGTTGAAAGATACGCCCGCGATTTTGACGGCTGGCGTGGCCCAATTGTGGTGAGCGAAGAGGACTTTGCCAATGCCAGTAAAGCATTGAGCCAAGGCATCAAAGACGACATCACTTTCGCGCATTCACGCATCAAAGACTTTGCGCAGCGCCAGCGCGATTCGCTGCATGAATTTGAAGTGGAGCTCATTGATGGCTTGATTGCAGGGCAAAGACTGATCCCGGTGAACACGGCGGGTTGTTACGTACCTGGCGGCCGTTACGCGCACGCAGCATCGGCCATCATGAGCGTGTGTACCGCCAAGGTGGCAGGTGTGCCCAATATTGTGGCCACCTCGCCCGGCCACAAAGAGGCTGGCGTGAACCCAGCCATCCTGCACACCATGAAGCTGTGCGGTGCCGACACCGTGCTCGCCCTGGGCGGCGTACAGGGCATTGCGGCAATGGCTTTCGGCTTGTATTCGGCCAAGCCAGCCGACGTGATTGTGGGCCCCGGCAACCGCTTTGTGGCTGAGGCAAAACGCAGCTTGTTTGGTCGCATTGGCATTGATGTGGTGGCAGGCCCTACCGAGTCCGCCATCATTGCCGACGAAACCGCTGACGTAAACTTGGTGGCGGCCGATCTGGCAGGCCAGGCAGAGCACGGGCCAGACTCTCCGGTGTGGCTGTACACCACGTCGCGCGAATTAGGCATGAAAGTGATTGAACTCATGCCATCGGTCATCGCTGCCCTGCCTGAGTTGGCCCGCAACGCGGCCACTGCCGCCTGGCGCGATTACGGTGAGGTGGTGCTGGTAGGTAGCCGGGAAGAACTGGTGCAGATCAGCGACCAATATGCGCCTGAGCATTTGCAGGTCTTTGCCAAAGACCTCGATTGGTATCTAGGCAAGCTGACCAACTACGGCTCCTTGTTTTTAGGTGAAGAGACCACCGTAGCATATGGCGACAAATGCGCTGGCCCGAATCACATTTTGCCAACCCGGGGCGCAGCGCGCTACTCGGGCGGCCTAAGTGTGGGCAAGTTCATCAAGACTGTAACCTACCAGCGCCTGACACGCGATGCGAGTCGTGAAGTTGGTCAGGTTGCGGCCAGGATCTCACGCCTCGAAGGTATGGAGGGCCACGCACGCACCGGTGACATTCGCCTGAAAAAATACTACCCGCAAGAGTCGTTCGAGCTGGGTACCTTAGCTGGTCATCAACACTAATTCCGATCGGAGAGCACCATGCGTCACTATTGGATTCCACTGGCAATGCTGTTTTGTGCAGCCTCCCAGGCGATGGCTCAATCAGCCTATCCCGTGCGACCCATCACGATGATTGTTCCGTTCCCGGCAGGTGGTGCACTGGACATTGTGGCCAGAAACCTCGCCAAAGAAATGACGCCCTTGCTTGGGCAAGCCGTAGTAGTGGAAAACCGCGCAGGTGCCGCTGGCACCATTGGCTCAGCGGTGGTAGCAAAGGCCCCAGCGGACGGGTACACGCTGCTGTTTGGCTCTTTGGCCACCCACGCACTGGGCCCAGCCCTGTACCCAAAAATTCAATACGACGCGCTGAAAGACTTTGCGCCCATTACCCAGGTCACCAGTGCAGCTTTGGTTTTTGCGAGTTCTGCGACGCTGCCGGTGAGCTCCGTCAGCCAATTCATCGCGCTGGCCAAAAGTAAACCGGGTACGCTCAATTACGCATCCACAGGAGTCGGTACCGCCGACCATTTGGCCAGCACATTGTTTGCCGCGACCACCGGCATCAATGTGGTGCATGTTCCGTACAAAGGCGGTGGCGAAGCAAAAACTGCATTGATTACCGGCGAGTCGGCCTTCTCCATCACCAATGTGCAGTTGGCGCTGCCGCAGATCAAGGACGGCAAGCTCAAGGCGCTGGCCGTCACTGGGCCACGCAGGGTAGCGGCGCTGCCAGAGGCACCCACCTTGCGAGAGTCTGGCGTGACGGGTGTCGAAGTCACCACATGGTTTGGCGTGTTTGCACCTGCCAACACACCCGCAGATATCGTGAACAGGCTCAACCGTGACGCGGTGGCCGGGATCCAAACACTGCGCGAAAAGCTGCTCGCACAAGGTGATGAGCCAGTGGGCTCCACGCCTGCCCAATTCACCGAGTTTGTGAAGCTGGAGCACAGCAAGTGGGGCAAGGTGGTGCGCGATGCGAATATCAAACTGGAGTAAGCATTCATGAGCTCCTCTGCCCCCAATATTTTGCTGCTGATGGCGGATCAGTTGACAGCTTCAGCTCTGCCTTTTTATGGCAACGCAGTGTGTCAAACGCCACATTTGTCTGCTTTGGCCGCCAGTGGCGTAGTGTTTGAAAACGCTTACTGCAACTTTCCGCTTTGCGCCCCTTCGCGCTATTCATTACTGACTGGCCAACTTGCCAGTCGGATTGGCGGATACGACAATGCCGCTGAATTCGCAGCCGCAACACCAACGCTTCCCTACTATCTTTCAGCTTTGGGCTACCACACCAGCTTGGCGGGGAAAATGCACTTTGTGGGCCCTGACCAAATGCATGGGTACCACGAACGGCTGACCACCGACATTTACCCGAGCGACTTTGGCTGGACACCCGACTGGCTAACTATTCCGCCGCACGGCCCAGCGGGTATGAGCATGCGCAGCGTGGTGGAATCTGGCCTGTGTACCCGCAGCCTGCAGTTTGACTACGACG
Source organism: Polaromonas sp. (assembly GCA_043777795.1). GTDB lineage: Bacteria > Pseudomonadota > Gammaproteobacteria > Burkholderiales > Burkholderiaceae_C > JAAFIP01. The sequence continues at coordinate 7,545 of JAYWHJ010000015.1, forward strand.
ATGAAGTAGCCAACAAAACGGTTCAAAAAATATATGACCTGGCGCGCCGCCCGGATACAGACAAGCCGCCGTTTTTCTTGACCGCGTCCTTTACCCATCCGCACAACCCTTACGTCACTACCCAAAAATGGTGGGACACCTATCAGCACGATGGCATCGACATGCCCAAAGTTGCACCCATTCCGTATGCCGACCGAGACGCGCATTCGCAGCGCCTGCATTGGCTGTTCAGGCAGGACGAGCACACCATCAATGATGAAGACGTGCGCACTGCGCGGCACGCCTATTACGCCAACATCAGCTATGTCGATGCGCAGGTTGGCCGCATTCTGGCCACCCTGGCGGACACTGGGCTTGACCGCAACACCATCGTTGTCTTTACGGCAGACCACGGCGACATGCTGGGCGAACGCGGTCTTTGGTACAAGTATTCGCTGCTGGAAAATGCACTGAAGATACCGTTGATCTTTCGCGTACCGGGGCTTGTGCCACGCCGAGTGACGCAGTTGGTGTCTCACCTCGACTTGTTGCCCACGCTGCAAGAAATGGCATCTGGCCAGGCACCCTTTGAGCCGGTCGATGCGCTAGACGGTGCCAGTTTTACGCCACTGCTGGAAGGGCGTAGTCGCGCTGAGGACCACAACATATTTGCGGCCGAATTCACAGCAGAAGGTGCCATCGCCCCTATGGTTGCCGTGAGAAAGGGCAACCACAAATTGATCGTCTCGCTGGTCGATCCGCCGCAGTTGTTTGACCTTGCCGCCGATCCGCTGGAACTGCAGAACCTGGCAGGCAGCGCGGTGGTCAAAGACATCCAAACTGCGCTAGAAGTTGAAGTCCACAAGCGCTGGAAGTTGGACGAGATCAATGCCGACGTGCTGAGCAGCCAAAAACGACGGCGATGGATACAACAGCAACTGAACTCTGTAGAGAGCAAGCCCTGGGATTTCCAGCCGTTCAGTGATGCGTCCAAACAGTTCGTGCGGGGCGGCAAAAACTCCAGTCCCACGGCAGTGAAGGGTCGGGCACGACTTCCTTTCGTTAGCCCGAAAGCGCCGGACACCCAGCGCGACTCACTATGAGCCATACTGATGAACTGTGGTTTGGCAAAGACCTGAGCACACCCGAACCAATACCTGAAGAAGCGATTGAGCGCGCCGTCGCCCTGATGCGCTCGGGCCGCTTGCACCGTTATGGCGAACAAGGCACGGGCTACCCTGAACCATCGCTGCTGGAGCAAGACTACGCAGCCTACGTGGGCAGCAAGTACTGTATGGCAGTCAGCTCTTGCGGAGCGGCTATGTTTATTGCGCTCAAAGCGCTCGGCGTAAAGCATGGTGACAAAGTATTGACCAGCACCTTCACACTGGCACCTGTGCCGGGAGCGATTGCACACGCCGGAGCTGACGCAGTGTTAGTTGACACCAGCGCCGACTACATGACCGACATGGTCGACCTAGAGCACAAAGCCGCCACCAGCGGCGCGAAAGTTTTTTTGCTATCCCACATGCGCGGCCACATTGCCGACTTGGAAGCGGTGAAAATAATTTGCGACAAATATGGCATCGCCATCATTGAAGACTGTGCCCACACCATGGGGGCTAAGTGGGATGGCAAACACACTGGCACCTGGGGCAAAGTGGGCTGCTACAGCGCGCAGACATACAAGCATATCAACTCTGGCGAAGGCGGTTTGCTGGTCACTGACGATGACGATGTGGCCGCGCAAGCCATTTTGATGTCGGGCTGCTACATGATGTATGACCAGCATATTCTGAAGCCCTCTGCTGAAGTGTTTGAGCGCTGGAAATACGTCACGCCCAATTTCAGCATGCGCATGTCCAACCTGGCGGCCAGCCTGTTGCGCGCACAAATTGGCCAATTGGCAGACCGTGGGCTGCGCTGGAATCACATTTATGCGACGCTCGAGCGCGAGCTGTGTAAGTCTAAGTTTGTCTCTGTTCCCGCACGCAATCCCAAAGAAGAATTTGTAGCCAGCTCGATCCAGTTCACGCTCAATCTGCAACCGTCCCAGATCGCGCGATTTTTGCACGAATGTGGCTTACGCGGCCTGTACATCAAGTGGTTCGGTACACCGCAGCCAGTGGCGTTCACCAGCAATTATGAACATTGGCATTACCTCAACACCAAGCCCAATATTCCGAAATCAATGGCGGTGTTGAATCAATTGCTTGATCTACGCACTCCACTGTCCTTGACGGACGAAGACTGTGTGTTGATCGGCCGCATTGTGTCAACCGCCAGTCTGCTTGCAGGCACCGCCGTCTAAAATGACTCATTTTTTAACTGTAATCCTCCAGAGAAAGCTTCCATGAAACTCACCAACTTCCCACGCGTTCACATCACCCACGGCCCAACGCCGCTTGAGTTCATGCCGCGCATGACCGCAGCCCTGGGCGGCCCCAACTTGTACATCAAACGTGACGATTGCACTGGCTTGGGCACTGGCGGCAACAAAACCCGCAAACTAGAATTTCTAATGGCCGATGCCGTCAAACATGGTGCCGACACCATCATCACCCAAGGAGCCACCCAGTCCAACCACGCGCGTCAAACTGTCGCCATTGCCGCCAAAATGGGGATGAAGTGCGAGATTTTGCTGGAGGACCGCACTGGCTCCAAAGTTGAAAACTACAAACAATCGGGTAACGTGTTTTTAGACCATTTGTACGGTGCGACTGTTCAGGAACTACCTGGCGGCACCGACATGAACGCCGCCATGGCCACGCTGGCCGAGGCGCTACGCGCCAAGGGCCAAAAGCCCTACATCATTCCTGGCGGTGGCTCCAATCCCATCGGCGCACTAGGCTATGTGGTTTGCGCACTGGAAATGGTCAACCAGTTCAACACCCAGGGTTTGATTGTCAATTGCATTGTCCACGCCACTGGCAGCGCAGGCACACAGGCTGGCCTGGTGGTGGGCCTGGAGGGCACACGTAGCCAGATCCCGGTGCTCGGCATTGGCGTGCGCGCACCGAAAGAAGCGCAAGAAACCAGCGTGTATAACCTGGCCGTTAAAACCGCAGAGCTGTTGGGCGTGCCTGGCAGTGTAAGCCGGGAAAGCGTTGCGGCCAACTGCGACTACGTGGGCGGCGGCTACGGTGTACCCACACCCGGCATGATCGAAGCGGTGACCATGATGGCCCGCTTGGAAGGCATTTTGCTCGACCCAGTTTACTCCGGCAAAGGCATGGCGGGCCTGATTGACCTGTGCCGCAAGGGACATTTCAAAAAGGGCGACAACGTCGTGTTTGTACACACCGGCGGTGCCGTTGCCCTGTATGGCTACATGAACGCCTTTGACGGCCTCAAGCCGCTGTAATGCACCATGCCCGTGACAGCCGCAGATTGCGCGCTTGCGCTTTCCCGTCCGTTGCGGTGCTAGCCCTTTTATGAAAACCATTGCGCCCAATGCGCTGTATGCGTATGCCGTCGCGTTGTTGCCCGGCTTGTTGGTGACATCGCTGGTCGCCATGGCGGCCGCTTTTTTAGGCAGCCATTACAAGGGCTCGATGCTGCTGTTCGCACTGTTGCTTGGCTTGGCCTTGCACTTTATCAGTGACGACAAGCGCTGTGCGGCGGGGATTAAATTTGCATCCAGTACCGTGCTCCGACTGGGGGTTGCCTTGCTGGGCCTCAGACTGACCATGGACCACGTGGTGGCACTAGGCTGGCAGACGGTGGTAGCCTTGCTCGTCGCAGTGAGCTTGACCATCGCGCTGGGCTTGCTGTTGGCGCGGCTGCTTAAAGTGCAAAGCAGTCTGGGTGTGCTGATTGGCGGAGCTACTGCGATTTGTGGCGCCTCGGCTGCACTGGCCATATCCAGCGTGCTGCCAAAAAGCACCCATTTAGAGCGCGACACGACGCTGACGGTGGTGGGCGTGACAACGCTGTCCACTATGGCCATGGTGGTCTATCCTCTGATCACCCAGTGGCTGGGTTTTGATGCCGTCACCTCGGGCAAATTCATCGGTGCCACTATCCATGATGTGGCGCAGGTGGTAGGGGCGGGGTTCAGCCTGTCCACAGAGGCAGGCAATGCCGCCACCATTACCAAACTGATGCGCGTCGCCTTTTTAATGCCGGTATTGGTGGTGATATCCGTCGTAGTGCGCTATCGCATGGCCGGTTCGGGCGACGCAGGCAGCGCCGCAAAGACACCACTGCTGCCTTGGTTTACGGTGGCGTTTGTGCTGCTGATGCTGATCAACAGCGCCGGCTGGGTGCCCTCTTCAGTTCAGTCGGGCGCGTCCACGTTGTCGCAGGCATTTTTGGTGTTGGCTATTGCCGGCGTGGGCCTCAAAACATCACTACAAGACGTGACGCGACTGGGCTGGCGACCTGTAGTTTTGATATTTTTGGTGACCTTGGGTTTGGCGTTCATGACGGGCGGCTACTTGCTGGCGGTCACTTGACGTACTGGCCCCCATCCATTTAGCGTAAGGAGCTGGCATGATCGGAGTACTAGGCGGCATGGGGCCTTTGGCTACGCTGGATTTTTTCAGCAAAGTCATCGCGGCAACCCCTGCGCAAGGCGATGCAGACCATGTGCCTCTGCTGATCCAGTCCGACCCGCGCATCGCGCCCCGCCCTCCGGCTATTTTGAGCGGCGCACGCTCACCGTTGCCTGATCTACTGGCCGGGCGAGACCGATTGATTGCCGCTGGTGCCACTGCGCTAGCCATGCCCTGCAACACCGCGCACTATTGGTACCCTGAGCTGCTCAAGGGTTGCGGTGTCCCATTTCTCAGTATTGTGCAGGCCAGTTGCTCTGAGCTGGCTGCTTTGGCCAAAGCAGGCTCGCCTATTGGCATCATCGCCACGCGCGCCACGTTGGCAGCCAAGATATTTGATGCCCCACTGCAGCGGGCTGGCTACACACCCATGCTGCCGGACGACGACATGATGGAGACATTGGTGCTACCGGGCATAGAGCTGGTCAAAGCCGGCCATGCCCATCAGGGTGGACCATTGATTGAGCAAGCCGTGCAAGCCCTGCTTCACCGCGGCGCAGGCGCAGTGGTGCTGGCCTGCACCGAGACACCGGTCGCACTGGATGCCGTGCAATCACATTTGCGCGTGCGGTGTGTAGACAGCACCGCAGCGCTGGCTCGGCAGTGTGTCGCTTGGTGGCTGTCACAACAAGCTGAAGCTGCCGGCGGAGCTGCCCTTCGAGCGGGATAAATCGTTTGATTAGATGGAAAGCAGCAGTTGGAAATCACCACACCAACTTCACCGGCGGGTAGGGTTGGACTCAAGCCGAGGCCACGCCGACCCTAAATAGCTATGAATTTCGTAGCTATTTCTGCAATACTCTAAAAGCCTTGACGACTAAAGAGGGCATTAGAAGACGCAGGACCATTCGCTCGCCGACTGGCCCGCGCATTGTCGGCTCACAAACCCTGCAGTGCTGAAAAAAAAGCACTCGACAAAAGTGCGAGCGCATAGGGCCTTAGGCCCCTATACCGTAGACTGCGTGCTGCAAGGCCGCTTGCGCTAGCAGGCGTGTGGAATCAAGTGTGGGCAGCGCAGAGTTTGCATCGTTGATCGCTAACGGAATCTCCGTGCAGCCCAATACAACTGCGTCGCAGCCCTGCTCTTTCATGCGCTGAATGACGTGCTGAAAATACACCACCGAATCCATTTGTAATGCCCCTGCGACCAGCTCGTTCATGATGATGCGCTGGATCTCGTCCCGCTCTGCACGGCTGGGGCGCATGAAAGCGATACCTTTCGCAGCGAACTGCTCTGGATAGACCTCGCTGTCCACCAGCCAACTGGTGCCTGTGATACCTATCTTGCGAAAACCGCGCGCGGCAGCCTGCGCAGCCACCACCTGCGCAATATGCAACCAGGGCAGCGGAGAGCGTGGCTGTACATAGGCAAACGCCTGGTGGATGGTGTTGTCAGGGCAAACTAAAAAATCGGCCCCACAAGCAGCCAGTTTGTGGGCAGAAGCGAGCATCAGTTCGCCCACGCCTTGCAGGTCTTTAGCATCCAGGCACTGCACATACTTGTGCAGCGAGGGTGTGTGCATCGACACCTCGGGGTGCGTATGCGCCCCCAGCAGCAGCGCAGCTTGCGCGCAAATGGTTTGGTAGCACAGTGCTGCGCCCTCGGCGGAGCAGCCAACAATGCCAATATGTAGTGGGGTGTTTTGTGCCATGATTTTAGACAAGCTCTTAAGGCGCAACGAGTTTGCAAGTTTATGATGCAAGTTAAATTTTAGAGCTTGAAAATACCTTAGGAGTCAGACTTTGGCTGGTTTTATTCGAAACTTTTTTACTGTTCTGTGTGCCCTGTTCAGCTATGCCAGTGCCAGCCCGTTGTCTCGGATAGCCTGCCATTTTTGGGCTACTCCTTTTGACACGGGTCTGAGCAAACTCAAGAGTGACAAATACCTTCAACTCGTCGAAGCGGCGCAGTTTGACTACATGGTAAAAACTGGATTGATTGGCACCACGCTCAAGCGCAGTGTCCACTTTATCAACCTGGCCCAGATGGTGAAGTTCAGCAGGCCCATCCGGCTCTTTAGTCGCGTGACTTTGCAATCCCAAATACTGTATGCCGACGACAAGCAGGTGTACTTCTCGCACGCCTTGTTTGCGCAGGGTCAGCAGTGTGCCGAGGTACTGGTAAAGATGAAATTCAAGCACGGCGCTGTGACCGTGAACCCCCAAACGCTCTTGGGCCCCGTAGCTTTGGCCAAACCGCCAGCGCTGCAACTGTGGGACGATGCGCTGGGCGTTGGAGCTTGAATTTATCTGCGGTCAGGCTTGCGTTGCTAGGCGTGTGAACTGACTCAAGTTCTGTGCTCGCCCTGGCACTTTGCGTGCACAGCTTCGCGGCTGTCCCCCGGCCTACGGCCTCCTCCTTTATGCCGCTGCGCTGTGCACACCAAGCGCCAGGGCTGCGAACTGGTTTGGTTGGAGCTACAGTGGTCGATCGCCAACCACGCTACAAGCGCAGTCAGTAGTCGATATGGAGCGGTGG
>JAYWHJ010000016.1:0-14532 GCA_043777795.1 Polaromonas sp.
GTTCAACGAGGCCACGCCTGATTGGCTCAGCTACTTTATGTTCACGTACTTTACCGACCGCGATGGCAAGTTTCAGTTGGCCGCGCTGGCCGAGAGCGCGTTTGACCCACTGGCCCGCACCACCAAGTTCATGCTGACCGAGGAGGCGCACCACATGTTTGTGGGCGAGAGCGGAATCTCCCGCGTGATCCAGCGCACCGCGCAGGTGATGAATGAGCTGAAAACCGACGACGTGGGCAAGCTGCGTGCGGCGGGCGTAATTGACCTGCCCACCGTGCAGCGCTACATCAACTTTCACTACAGCGTCACCATCGACCTGTTTGGTGCAGACGAGTCCAGCAATGCCGCCACCTTCTACAACACCGGTCTGAAAGGCCGCTATGAAGAGGGCAAGCGCGCGGACGACCATTCGCTGAAAGGCCAAACCTACAAGGTGCTAGAGGCTAAAGGCGGCGAGCTGGTGGACAAAGAAGTGCCGATGCTCAATGCGCTGAACGAGGTGCTGCGTGACGACTACATCAAAGACTCGGTCGCCGGGGTAGAGCGCTGGAACAAGGTGCTGGCCAAGGCGGGTGTTGCTACGCAGTTGCGCGTGCCGCACAAGGCTTTTCACCGCAACATCGGCGCGCTGTCGGGCGTCAAAGTTTCGCCCGAAGGTCGCATTGTGTCGGACGCAGAATGGCTAGCCAATGAAGGCAAGTGGTTGCCCAGCCGCGAAGACCGCGCTTATGTCGCTAGCCTGATGGGCCGCGTGGTGGAAGTGGGCAAATACGCCAACTGGATTGCGCCACCTGCCATTGGCATTAACCGCCAACTGCCGGACTTTGAGTACATCCGCTTTAACTAAATGATGCACTGCGTGGCTGTTACGCAGGGGAGGCGGGCAAGTCTTGTACGGGATCAGGCCGGCGGTGCGCTCAGCTCCGCGGCTGTCCCCCGTTGCGGCCCTGGGGCCGCTGCCTCCTCCTTTATGCCGCTGCGCTGAGCGCACCGCCGGCCTGATCTTGCGACCATGGTGGACCGTCAACCGTTTGAACCGAAACCATTCCCCCCGCAGCCTTGGCGCTTGGCATGGACGGCGCAGCGGCATAAAGGGGGAGTAGGCGGCCATGAACCGCCACGGAGGACAGCCGCGGAGCCGTCCACGCCAAGTGCGAGGGCGGGCACAGCACGGGAAATCAGTCCAGACAGCCGCGTTGCCAATCACCGCAAGTGTCGGGGCGTAGTAGTGCCAGGCCGAAAAAACGCACAAATGCAACAGTACAGTGAACTCCGAACCGCTCTATAAAATACCGTTTATGACTACCACCATCGCCATCAAACAGCACCTCATCGACCCGGTCATTTGCATTCGCTGCAACACCTGCGAGTCGATTTGCCCAGTCAAAGCTATTACGCATGACGACATGAACTATGTTGTGGATGCCGATATTTGCAACCTGTGCATGGCCTGCATTTCGCCTTGCCCTACAGGCTCGATTGACAACTGGCGCACCATGCCCAAGCTCAAGGCTTACACGCCTGCAGAGCAGTTGACTTGGGACGACTTGCCCGAGGAATGGACGGCAGATCAGCTAATCGAGGCCGGTGTGACGGGCGATGTTATAGCAGTCAGTGCCGCGTTTACAGATAGCACTGCTGACGCGCAAGGTAGTGGCGCTGCGGCTGTGTCTTCATCCGTCTATGGCTCCACCATACCTCCCAGCTCTGCAGCCAAAGCAGTCACCAATCTGCATGGGCCTAAAAACCCCATCACGGCTACCGTGGTGGGCAATGTGCGTGTGACGGCGGTGGGCAAAGACTACGACACCCACCACGTCGTGCTGGATTTTGCGGGCCTGCCTTTCCCCGTGCTGGAGGGCCAGTCCATTGGCGTGGTACCACCGGGCAATGATGCCAATGGCAAGCCGCACCACGCCCGCCAATACTCCATCGCTAGCCCACGTAACGGCGAGCGCGCGGGCTATAACAACCTGTCGCTTACCGTCAAGCGTGTGCTGGAAGACCACCAAGGCCAGCCCGTGCGCGGTGTGGCGTCTAACTATGTGTGCGATTTGAAAGTGGGCGACACCGTGCAAGTGATTGGCCCGTTTGGCAGCAGCTTCTTAATGCCCAACCACGCGCCTTCCAACATCGTGATGATCTGCACCGGCACCGGTAGTGCCCCCATGCGCGCAATGACTGAATGGCGGCGCAGGCAGCGCCAGCTAGGCCAGCCAGTGAGCGGCAAGCTCATGCTGTTCTTTGGTGCCCGCACACAAGAAGAGCTTCCCTACTTTGGCCCTCTGCAAAGCCTGCCGAAAGACTTTATCGACATCAACTTCGCCTTCTCCCGCACCCCCGGCCAGCCCAAACGCTACGTGCAAGACGCACTGCGCGAGCGCAGCGCCGATGTGGGCGCGCTGCTGAGTGATGCCAATACTTACTTTTATGTCTGCGGCCTCAAAAGCATGGAAGAGGGCGTGCTGCTGGCCCTGCGCGACGTCGCCCAGCAATCAGGATTGGTGTGGGATACGCTAGGCGCGGCGTTGAAAAAAGAAGGCCGTTTGCATCTGGAGACGTATTGAGTTTATTTACGCGCCGCTAGCAGCAGGCAGCCCATCGCTGCAAATAAGCTGCCCGACACCCGGTTAAATACGCGCGCACGTCCCGCCTGGCGCAGCCACGGTGCGATGCGCGCGGCGAACAGAGTGCATAGGCTCAGGGTCGTGAATTCGAACACTACAAAGGTCAGCGCGAGAATGGCGAACTGCGGTGCCCAAGCCTGAGACGCATCAACAAACTGCGGAAAGAACGCCGCAAAAAACAGCAAAGCCTTGGGGTTGCTGGCGCCTACCATTAGGCCTTGCACATACAGCTTGCGCATGGACATGCCAGCGGATGCATCGCCTAGCGCAGATGAGGCCGGCATATCAAAACTGCTCACGGGGCTGCGGAAGGTTTTGATGCCCAGATAAATCAAATACGCGCCACCCAAGAGCTTCAAAACCCAAAACGCGGTGTCCGATGCCGCCAGCACCGCACCCAAACCCAAGGAAGACAGCAGGATCATGCCCAGGGCTGCGGTAATGCTGCCGCTGGCCGAAGCCATCGCCTTCGGTGCGCCGTGAGCAATAGCATTGGTCATGCTCATCAACATGGTGGGGCCGGGGGTCAATACGAGGAGTGCGACGGCGGCGAGGTAGAGCAGGTAGGTGGAGAGGGTCATAGTAGCCATTATGCTGCGGCCCTCAGGGAACGGGCGACAGGCGACAGAAAACAGGTGGCAGGCAACAGGGGAGTAGGCGTTACGTAGCGGCTGCGCGCATGGTTTTCTTCACTATGTTGGCGTAGTTACCAATGAAAACGCCGCTCAACTCGGCTTCGCTCATCCCGCGTTTGGCCAAGTTTTCAGCCACCTCGCGCAGGTCGCCATAGCTGGTCATGATGCGGCCGGGCCAGGTGCCTTCCAGGTCGGTGCCAAATGCAACGTGGGCAGGGCCGATCAAGTCGCACATGTGCATGATCTCGTCAGCGTAGGAGGCAATGCTGTTGACGGGGTAGGCTGGGTCATTGCGTATGCGCAGGTTCCACAGGCCTACTGCGCCGCCGCGTGCGGCAATTTTTTTGGCGCTGGGCAGGGCCAGTGAACGGGCCATCCAGCCTTGGTCGCTGGGCGCGCCACCGTTGGGGCTGATCCAGGAGTGTGACCAGACCATAGGCGCGTTAGACGCGTCCAGTGCAGCATCTACTAGCGCGGCAGTGCCGTGGGCCAAATCTACGACGATGCCTAAGCGCTTGCACTGCGCCACTATTTTCGCACCCAGCGGTGTGAGGCCGCCATGGGTAGGCTCGGCTGTTTGGTGGTCGCCAATGGGGCTTTGAATGTAGTGCACCAGTTGCATGTGCCGCACGCCGATGCTGTGCGCCCAGTCTAGGCGCGACACATCGCCTTCTAAAAAGTTAGCGGCCTCGGTGGCCAGCAGCACGCGCGGGTTGCCAGCGAGTGCGGCGTCGACGTCGGCCACACCGAGCGCCTTGGTCACGCCCCATTGCGTCAAGCGGGTTTCGTAGTCGGCTACACGGGCTTGAAAGTAGGCCCACAGTTCGCCCTGTTTGGGCACTGAGCCTTGCTTGAGGCCATTGGGCGTGTTGCTGATCCAGCGCTGGTCGTCCACGATGGCCCAGGCCATCAATGTGGTGCCCGACTCGCGCATGTGCTTGTTCAAGTCAAAGCCAAACAGCCTGGGCAAAAACATGCCGTAGTGTGAATGCATGTCGGCCAGATATGGCGACTTGACGGCTTGCCCCAAGGCCGTGGGAGCCTGCATAAGCGCCAGCGTGCCAGCGGCCCACAGGCCACACTGGCGACGGTTGACGCGCAGAGTCAAACTCAGCCCATCTTGCAGCCAGCGCCGCTATCGGCCAGCGCTTTGGCGGCGATGCCGATGACTTTGTTTTCCTTGTTCTCTACGCGGCGGGTATAGATGTCTTGCACCGGGTTGTGCGACTTGCTCATGGTCCAAGCACCGCGTGGGCTGTCAATGCGGGCGTTTTCCATGGCGGCGTACAGCGCGGCTTTGTTGTTCAAGTCACCCTTCACAGCATTCGCGCCTTGCACCAGCAGCAAGCCGGTGTCGTATCCCTGCACGGCGTACACATCGGGCTGGGCTTTGTAGGCTTTCGCATAAGCTAGGCGGAACGCTTTGTTGCGCGGGGTGTCCAGCGAGTCGCTGTAGTGCATGGTGGTGATAATGCCGTCGGCTGCAGGCCCTGCGGCCTCCAGCACGCCTTCGGTCAAGAAGCCCGAGCCGTACAAAGGAATTTTGTCTTTCAGGCCCGCAGCGGCATAGTCTTTGATGAACTTGGCCGCGCCGCCGCCAGCAAAGAAACAGGCTACTGCGTCGGGCTTGAGCGCCGCGATCTCGGTGAGAAGGGCTTGGAATTCGACGTTAGGAAACGGCAGGCCCAGCTCTTTGATGATGGTGCCACCCGCAGCGGTGTAGCCTTCTTTAAAGCCTTCAAACGCTTCGTCGCCAGCAGCGTATTTCCAGGTAATCCAGACGGTCTTTTTATGGCCTTTGTCCATCATCACTTTGCCCAAGGCGCGGGTGGGCTGGCTGTTGCTAAAGCTGGTGCGGAACACGTTTGGCGCGCACAAGGCGCGGGTGGCGGCATGTACGCCTGCGTTGGGGATGAGGCTGAGCACGCCGCTCTCACGCGCTACTTTTTGGATGCCCATTTGCACGCCGCTGTGCACGGTGCCTACCAGCACGTCCACTTTATCGCGTTGCACCAGCTTGGTGGCGTTTTCTACGCCTTTGGACGGCTCGGATTCGTCGTCCACTTTAAAGAACTCGACCTCACGTTCACCGAGCTTGCCGCCTTGTTCGGCCAGCGCCATACGAAAGCCGTTTTCAATCGCTACGCCGAGTTGCGCAAAGGTGCCGGTATAGGGCAGCATCAGGCCGACGCGGATTTTGTTGGTTTGTGCTCCTGCCAGTGTCGGCAGCAGCAGACCAGTGGATGCTGCGCCTACGAGGGCGGCGCTGCGTGATAGGACTAGGCGGCGGGTGGTCATGGGGCGAATCTCCGATGAAAAAGTGGGATGCTTAAACTTTAACGTAAGGATGGTGTTTTTGGGCTTATGTATTACCCGTAGGGTTGGTGTGGGTTCGCTTTGGTCTGGTCGCTGGGTGATTCAAAGGCTCAAAGGCGCGTGTCAACGCGAGGGTTTAGTGTGGGTACGTCGCTGGTGATCGAGCGTATGCAAATCGCCCAACCGTGCGCACGGGACTAGCCAGCTAATCCACTGGTTCAAAGACCATTCGCACCACAGGGAAGATGCCAATAAGCCTCAGATCGGCTTAATCAGCGAATTGGCAATCAGATCGTTATCAAACACACACACCCGCGAGGCAAACTTCAGCACACCGTCCACCCGTACCATACGGTCAATGTATCGCCCCGCACTCAAAATCTCGGGCAACTTGTCACGGTGGGTACGGATAACAAGGTACGCGGTTTCCGCCTCCATCGCATCACCATCAACCGAAGAAACCAGCGGTGCACTGACGATGTGGCGCTGATAGTACGGGTCATGGTAGATCGTGTTTTGCGCGCCATACACCCGGTCGCGCAGCATGGCTTGGCTTTCAAAACTCAGGATGCACAGCGGCAAGCCCGCGTCAAAGTTCTCACGCGACTGGATTTTGTAGATGCACTCGGTGGTGAACAAATCGGGCCAGGTGGCGAAGTCGTTGCTGTCCAAAATTTGGGCGTAACGCAGGTGCAGGGACTGCACTTCGGAGAATATTTTGAAATCCATATGCTACTATTTAAATAGCTTCTAGCGCGATATTTTGGTGCGCCAGAGGCCGATTTAACTCTTAAATACCCATCACAGAGCGCCAGTAGGCGTACATGCCGCGTATCAGCGTCTCGGTCACCATGTGGTCGGTGGGTTTCACGTCCAGCCCATCCAGCTCGCTGATGGTGCGGGCTTGGCTGTTGGCTTTGTAGGCGCTTTGCACAAATTCAATTACCTCGCCATCGTCCGCACTCACAAAGCCAGCGGGGCCAAACAGATTGGACTGGCGCAGGCGGCGCTGGGTCATCTCGGGGGTGTCGTCTTCAAAGCCAAAATGTGTCCACACGAAGTCAAACTCGCCCACGCCTGCGGGCTGAATGTGCCGGGTAGACAGCGAGTTGACCTGCTGCTGGATGATGAGGCTAGGGAACAGAGTCATCATTACTACCGTGGGCGTGATGTCGCCCAGCTTCCACCAGGCCTCGGGCACCACGTCGAGCAGACGTGCGTCGCCCAGCTCCATATTGGCTTTGAAGGATGTGACGCCCTCGGTCACCGCGGCGGTGGCTGCAGCGGCTTCATTGCGGCGGCTGACCATGCAGGCGTGGCGGCCTTTGTCGTCCAGAATCATCTGGCTGCGCTGGTCGGCGCGCCACAGGCCGAAGGTGACAAACCAGGTGTGCAGCAAGCCGGGGTGGTAGGGGTCTTTGATGTTCTCCTGCATCAGCTTCCAGTTGGCGGGAATGCGCTGGCGGTTGACGCCCAAAAGCTTGAGCGGTTTGTGGAACACCCGGTCAAAATAGGGCAGCACATTCGGGCCCAGGTAGTCTTCAAAGCTCTCCACATCCTGGTCAAAAGATGCGAACACCACGCCGCCGCGCCGCGCTACTTTCAGCTTGGTGAGCCCATGGTCGCAGAGCTGAAAATCCGGGGCCATGCCGCCTTGTTTGATCTTGCTGCCGTCGGCTTCCAACCGCTCCACACCGTTCTTGAAAGTCAGGCCGACCAAGTCGCCATTGAGCTTGTAAGTCCACTGGTGGTAGGGGCACACAAAGCTGCGCGCGTTGCCTGTGCGCTCGCGTACAAACTGTACGCCCCGGTGGGCGCAGCGGTTTTCGATCACGTAGATGGAATCGGGCTGGCCTGGCCGGCCGCGCTCACGCACCATCACCACGCTGCGCTCGCCAATTTGCGTGCGCTTGTAGTCGCCCGCTTTGGGTACCTCGCACTCCAGGCCCACGTAGCACCAATGGTTTTTGTAAAACAGGTTTTCCAGCTCACGCTGGTACACCGCCTCGTCGGTGTACACCCAGCCGGGTGCCCGGCTGGTGGGCGCGTCACCCCAAGTGGGTTCGGTCGATAGTTTGGCTAAATGAATCGGTATGGTGGCGTTCATAGGACAAATTGTCGGTGGTTTGCTGGGTGCTGGCTAGCAGAGCATGCGCAATTCAATTATGCGGCAAGTTTGTTTTAATTTATAACTATATTAAACTATGCACCGCCGGCGGGAATCGCAAAAACATCCAAATGCTCTGGCCACAGTGATGTTCTGATGCCAAATAACGGGTTTTTACGCTGACGGTGCCAGTTGATAAAGGCTATCGTTCGGGTTCAATTTTTTTGACTTTTTGAAGAGACACGACATGAAAAAACTATTTGCCTTCCAATGTATAGCTGCTTGCGCGATGTCTGCTGCCGCTGTGGCTGCGTTTGCACAAAACACCATCAAAGTAGCGGCGATTGTGGAACTCTCGGGCGGCGGTGCCTCTGCAGGCACCAACTTTAAAAACGGTGTCGATATGGCTGTGAAAGAAGTCAACGACAACGGCGGCATCTTGGGAAAAAAGATCGAGTTGATCACCTCAGACACCACTACCAACCCTGGCGTGGCCCTGGGCTTGACCAAAAAAGCCATTGACCAAGACGTGTTCGCCATCTTTGGCCCGGTGTTCAGCGGCTCCATTATTGTGAGCATGAAGGAATCTGAAAAAGCGCAGATTCCTAACTGGACGGGCGGCGAGGCGGCCAACATCACCACCCAAGGCAATCCCTACATCTTTCGCACCAGCTTCACACAGGCTACCGCCATGCCCAAGGTGGCCAAGTACATTGCCAGCCAGCCCAACATCAAAAATTTGGCCATCATTTATGTGAACAACGACTTCGGCAAGGGCGGCCTGGAGATGATCAAAAAGGCCTTGGCCACCAGCAACACCAAAATCGCCACCGAAGTATCTACTGACGGCGGCCAAGTGGACTTCTCCGCAGCCGTCATCAAAGCCAAACAGTCCAACGCCGATGCGGTGTTTGTGTACCTGAACGAAGACGAGTCGGCCCGCATCTTGCGCGAGCTGCGCAAGCAAGGCTGGAGCAAACCCATTATTGGCGAGACCACGCTCACTGGGCAGAAAGTCATTGATCTGGCGGGCGAGGCCGCCAACGGTGCGATTGCCCACGTGGGCCTGACGGTGGATGCGCCGTCGCCTGAGATGCTGAAGTTCAAGGCCAAGTTCTACCAAAACTACAAATACATCAGCGACCATAACGGCATCAAAGGCTACACCGGCATCTACTCCATGAAGGCCGCGATTGAAAAGATCGGTAAGCTCGACCGCGTCGCCGTAGCCAAGGCCATGCACGGCCTGTCCATCAGCGCCGCGCGCCACCCTGGCGTGCTGCTGGATGTGAACTTTGACGACAAAGGCGATCTCGACCGCGCCAGCTACCTGGTGCAGGTGAAGAACGGCAAACAAGAAGTGATTGAAGTGCTGCCGCCTTTAAACGCTAAAAAGTGATTTCTTCATCACCGTTCACCCTGAGCCTGTCGACGGGCTAGCGCAGACTTCGACAAGCTCAATCCGAACGATGGTAGGTTGGCCTGGGCAGTAAGGCAATCAACGCACTATTTTCTTGGTTTTCTTTTTCACGCCTTTTGCGTAGCCTAAGCGTCTTTCGCGGCCGGAAATTTGTATTTGACCCCATGACCGACTTCTTCCAACTTTTCTTCAGCGGGTTATCTACAGGCAGCATCTACGCACTGGCTGCCTTAGGCTTTACCTTGCTATGGCAAGCCGCTGGCACTATCAATTTTGCGCAGGGCGAGTTTGTGATGCTGCCCGCTTTTGCGATGCTGGCTTTCATGGGCATGGGCGCGCCGCTCTTGGTCAGCCTGGGCTTAACGATGATTGTTGCCACCGCAGTGCTTGGCTGGGCCTTCAAGCGCAGCGTGGTCGATCCGCTGTTCAAATTCGGCATGATGCCCATCGTGGTAGCCACCATCGGCCTGTCCATTGCCATGCGCAATGGCCTACGTGCAGGGTACAGCGCTGAGGCGCATGCTTTCCCGTCAATGTTTGGCGATAAGTTGTTTAACATTGCAGGAGTCACCATCAGCATGGGTGACGTGGGCACATTGGTTAGCGCCCTCGTCATCGTATTTGCGGTGCAAGCTTTTATTTCCAAAACCGTGACCGGCCGCGCCATGCAGGCCGTGGCACAAAACACCGAAAGCGCGTCGGTGCTGGGCATCAACGTGCCGCGCATGATTTTTTATACTTTTGCCATCAACGCCGTGCTGGCCTGTATGGCGGCGCTGCTGGTGACACCCACCTACCTGGCCAAGTTTGACATGGGAGAGTCGCTGGGTACCAAGGCGTTTTTTGCCGCCATCATCGGCGGGTTTAACAATTCGCGCGGCGCGCTGCTGGGCGGCTTGATTGTGGGCGTGAGCGAAAACCTGGCTGCGGCCTATATCTCGCCGTCGTACAAAGATGCGGTGGCTTTGATTATCTTCATGGTGGTGATTCTGTTCAAGCCGCAAGGCCTCTTGGGCAAGAAAGAGGAGCGCAAGGTATGAGCGGTCTTGCTAACTCGACTTCGAACAGAAAGCCACTTGTTGTCATTTCCGTAGCTGCTTGTGCTTTACTTTTACTGGCTGCACCGCCTTTTCTTAAGAATTACGGGGTTTATCTGTTCACCTACTGGTTGATCTTCGTCATCGCCACCATGGGGCTGAACTTGACGGTGGGCTACGCTGGGCAAAAGTCTTTAGGCCATGCTGCGTTCTTTGGCATTGGGGCCTACACGGTCGCCATTTTGCTCAAAGCGGGCCTGAGCTGGTGGCTGGGTATGCCGCTGGCTGTGGCCTTGTGTTTCTTTGTTGGTTTGATAGTAGGCTTCCCTGCATTGCGGGTGCAAACCATCTATCTGGCCTTTGCTACGCTCGGTTTTAACACCGCCATGTACTTGGTGATGCGCAATGAAGAGTGGCTTACCGGCGGCACCTTCGGTATCAACGGTATTGCGCGACCTGAGATTTTTGGTTTGTCGCTCAAAGGCGGTTTGGCGTACTACTACTTTGTGCTCGCCTGCGCAGTGGTCATGATTGCGCTGCTGTGGGGGCTGCTGCGCTCGCCTTGGGGTAAGGCCTTTACTGCATTGCGCGACAACCCGGTTCGCGCTGAGAGCCTGGGTATTGACACGCGCGGCTATACGTTGATGAGCTTTGCCATTGGTGCCGTGTACGCAGGCGTGGCAGGGGTGCTGTTTGCGTCGCTGGTGGACTTTATCGAGCCCGCCCCCTTTGCCGTGGGCGCGTCGATCATGATGTATTTGATGGTCGTCGTCGGCGGCTCGGGCTACTTCTGGGGCCCGCTGCTCGGCGCGGCCATGGGCGTGGTGGTGCCTGACTGGATACGTGACGCGGCACCAGTGCTGTCTAACTGGTACTTGCCTTTGTTTGGCATGGTCGTTGTACTGATGATGATCTGGCTGCCCGATGGGTTGCTGAGCCTGCCAGATCGCCTGAGAGAAAAACGCGACTCACGCAAAGCCAGTGAGGATCGCACCAAGCGCGCTGCCGACATGGGCGCAGTGGATCCGCTCGCTGCTGACAAGGGCGCTGCCCCAGCTGGAGGCAAACCATGAGCCTGCTGAAAGTCAGCAACTTGAAAAAAGCCTACGGCGCGATCCAAGCCGTGGGCGGTGTGAGTTTTGAAGTGCAGCCTAGTGAAATCTTTGGCGTGATCGGCCCCAACGGTTCGGGTAAAACCACGCTGTTCAATTCCATGCTGGGGCAGATCAAGCCCGACGAAGGCAAGATTGAGCTGAACGGCAAAGACGTGACAAAACTTGGCCCGCTAGAGCTAAGCCGCCGTGGCGTGGGGCGCACCTTTCAGACCCTGCAAGTATTTGGCAAGATGACTGTGCGCGACAACCTGATCGTTGCGGCGCAGGAGCACAAGGGAAGCATGTTCAGCCGCATGTTTGCGCCGAGCGACTCCGGACTGGGCGATAAAGCGGATACCCTGATCAAACAGTTCCACATCGAGCATGTGGCGCATTTGAAAGCGGGCACCTTAAGCTACGGCCAGCAAAAACTGGTGGACATCGCCATGGCCTTTATGAGCGAACCGGATTTGGTGTTGCTAGACGAGCCCTGCGCAGGCGTGAACCCGTCGCTCGTTGGTGGCATATCGACGTTGTTGAAAGATCTGAATCAAAACCCCAAGTTCGGCAAGAAGAGCAGCTTCGTCGTGATTGAACACAATATGGATTTTGTGATGGACCTGTGTCACCGCATCATGGTGATGGTAGAGGGCAAGGTGCTGGCCATTGGCACACCCGCTGAGATTCGTGGCAACAAGCAAGTGCTAGACGCTTATCTGGGGGCTTGACGATGGGCACGCACAACGAGCAAGACACTTGCATCGAATTCCAGGACGTCGTCGCAGGCTACAAGGATTTCATGATCCTGAATAACCTGAACCTGAAAATTCAACGCAACGCCATCACGCTGCTGATCGGCCCCAACGGTGCCGGTAAATCCACCGTGCTCAAAACACTGTTTGGTTTGCTAAAACCCCGCCAAGGTAAGGTGCTGTTTGACGGGCAAGATATATCAGGCGCCACACAAAAAGACCTGCTGGCCAAAGGCATCGCCTTTGTGCCCCAAGGCCGCAACCTGTTTGGTCAGCTCACCGTGTGGCAAAACCTGGAACTGGGCGGCATCACCCTGGGCACCAAGATCACGCACGAACGCATTCCCGAAGTGTTGGAGTTTTTCCCGCGCGTCAAAGAGCGCTTGCATTCCCAAGCCAGCGCGCTGTCGGGTGGCGAGCAAAAGCAGTTGGAGATTGGCCGCGCTCTTCTGCTGCGTCCCAAGGTGTTGTTGATCGACGAACCCTCCATTGGCCTGTCACCTATTGTCGTGAAGGATGTGTTCAAACTGCTGCGTAAGCTGGTAGAGCAGGGCACGACGGTGCTGATAGTGGAGCAAAACGTGAAAAGTGCATTGCAAATCTCTGACGACGCGGTAGCGCTGGAGTCGGGGCGTTGCGTGCTGCATAAGAAGGCTTCTGAGTTGCTGGCCGATCCGAATATTGAACGGTTATTCTTGGGTGGCCATGTGGCTGCCACTCCATTAAGGCCTTGATATTCTTAGACTTAAATACGGGGACTTTTTGAACGGCAAACGCGTCTATACCGACGGCCCGCGCAATGTAGGGGTGGTTTTGATCGGCCAAAGCGTGCACGCAGACGGCTTTCTCATGGTGCATTTAGCAGCCGAAAAACTGCTGATCCAGGCCGATGCCTACGCCCCTGCCGCCCCCAACACACCGCCCCCCGCCGTGCCCAACGGCAACCACCTTAACCCGAGCAGCAGCATCGAAGCCCTCAAGCTCAATATTGAGCGCATCTTGCCCTTGCACGGGCGTATGGTGCCTTTCGGGGATCTGTAGACCACCGCGGGACGCAAGCTCTAAGCCTTAAAAACTTCGGGCGCAGGTGATGTGGCAAACTTGGCCGCTATGTTTGCCACTCTCAAAGCCGTTTCATGGGTCTATCCCACACTGGAAATCATCCATATCTTGGGCATTGGTCTGCTGCTGGGTAACTTGATGTTGCTGGAGCTGCGCGTGTTTGGCCTGGGTGCGGCCTTGCCTGTCAAAGACCTGGCCAAGCTGGGTTTGAGTGTGGTGGTAGTGGGTTTTTGCATGGCAGCAGCGTCCGGCTTGCTCATGTTTGGCACCCAGGCCGAAGAGCTTTTGACGAATCGCGCATTCACGCTCAAAATGCTGCTTTTGTGCGCTGCGGCTGGCAACGCAGCTTGGTTCCATGGGCGCGGTTCTCTCGACAAACTGGACCACACCGCCAAGCTGCAAATGCTGGTCTCCAGCGCGTTATGGATCGGTGTAGTGGCATGTGGCCGCTGGATCGCGTACCGGTAAGACCACTTTTTTTAAGGAGAAAGCCATGCAACGCAGACCATGGATATTGACCAGCCTGGCGCTGCCCTTGCTAGGGCTGGCGACCAAAGCCCAGGCCCATCACGGCTGGAGCAGTTTTGACCAAGACCGCCCGATCTACCTGGAAGGCCGGGCGCGCAAAGTGACCTGGCAAAACCCGCATGCCGAGTTAATCTTGGAAGTGAGCAGCAGTCTGAAAATACCTGTCGATTTGGCCAGTCGCAGCCTGCCTGCGCAAGCCGCGCCGGTAGACGGCAAAATCTTGCTGGCCAAAGCCGTGCTACCCAAGCGCAAAGACACGGTGTGGGAGATTGAACTGGCTCCGCTGACGCGCATGCAAGCTTGGAACGTACCTGAGATCAAAGCCGGTGCCACGTTGTCGCTGCTGGGCTTTACTTTTACGGAAGAAAAGGGCCAGGCCGTGCTGCGGGTGGAATACCTGTGGCTGGATGGTAAAACCTACGCCTTGCGCTCTAGCCCGGCCTAGCCTTTGCGTCACTTTGCCTGGCCAGGCAAAGCAGCGCGCCGCTTTAAACGGGTTTAGCTGAGCAACGCTGCAAAGGCCCGCGCCGTAATGTCTTCCACGCTGCCGGTACCGCTAATCGCGCGGTACTTGGGGGCCACCGCTGGTTCGGCCTTAGCCCAGTTACCGTAGTAGTCCACCAGCGGGCGGGTTTGCGCGCTATACACATCCAGGCGCTTTTGTACGGTCTCGGCCTTGTCGTCTTCGCGCTGAATCAGCGGCTCGCCGGTCACGTCGTCTTTGCCATCCATCTTGGGTGGGTTGAACTTGACATGGTAGGTGCGGCCCGAGGCCGGGTGGCTGCGCCGCCCGCTCATGCGCTCGATGATGGCGTCAAACGGCACATCAATTTCCAGCACGTAGTCCAGCCTCACACCGGCGGCCTTCATGGCGTCTGCCTGGGGGATGGTGCGGGGAAAACCGTCGAACAAAAAGCCCTTGGCGCAGTCTGGTTGCGCAATACGCTCTTTTAC
>JAYWHJ010000017.1:0-35903 GCA_043777795.1 Polaromonas sp.
GTGGCTGTGTCATCGGCATGCTCGTCCAGCGCCAAAGTGTTTGGCAATGCGGCCCGCATGATGGAGTGCGGCCTGATTGATGCTGCCATTGTGGGCGGGGTAGACAGTTTGTGTTTAACCACGCTGTACGGTTTTAACTCATTGGAGTTGCTATCGCCCGAAAGATGCCAGCCGTATGGGGCTGGCCGCCAAGGTATTTCTATTGCAGAGGCCGCTGGTTTTGCGCTGCTGACCCGAGACAAACCCCAGGGCCGGTGTGCCATCGCGGTGACGGGCGTGGGTGAGTCCAGCGATGCACACCATATGTCTTCGCCGCACCCCGAGGGCGCAGGCGCCATGGCTGCGATGCAGCAAGCGCTGAGGATGGCGGGGCTGCTCGCAAGCCAGGTTGACTACATCAATTTGCATGGCACTGCCACTAAAAGCAATGACGCCGCGGAAGGCATGGCGGTTGCGGCGATATTTGGCGCGCAGATTGCTTGCAGTTCGACCAAAGGCCACACGGGGCACGCCCTGGGCGCCGCCGGCATTGTCGAGGTGGCCTTGTGCGCCTTGGCCATGGAGCATGGCATGACGCCCGCAGGCGTCAATACCCGCGAGGTAGACCCTTCGGTACCTCTGAACTACCTGCTAAAAAACTCAAGCCGTGCACCGCAAGTGGTATTGAGTAATTCGTTTGGTTTTGGTGGCTCCAATTGCAGCGTGGTATTGGTAAAACAATGACCGCATTCACCCTCTACATCGATGCCATCGGTCTGTGCGGCCCCGGCTTGGACAACTGGGCGGCAACCCATGCCGTGTTGCGCGGCGAGACGCCCTACGTGGCAAACCCTGCAGTCATCACGCCATCGGGGTTTTTGCCTGCTGCGGAACGCCGCAGGGTTGGAGTAGCGGTAAAGTTGGCGTTAGCTACTGCGACCGATGCTTTGCAGCACAGCCACCACCACGCCAGTGAGCTGCTGTCAGTCTTCAGCTCGTCGGGCGGGGACGGCGATAACTGCCACGTCATCTGCGAGGCCTTGGCCTCGCAAGACCGTTTGATCTCGCCCACCCGCTTTACCAACTCGGTGCACAACGCGCCGTCAGGCTACTGGGGCATTGCCCTGCAAGCTAAACCTGCCAGCACGAGCTTGTGCGCTTTTGACGGAAGCTTTTCTGCGGGGTTTTTAGAGGCGTGCACACAGGCGAAAACGGCCAACGCCCCGGTGCTATTGATCGCATATGACACGCCCTACCCAGAGCCACTGCGCGCGACCCGCCCGATTGCGCACAGCGTGGGCATTGCATTGGTGATCAGCCCTGCGCCCAGCCCAAGTACCCTGGCCCAAGTGCGCGTAGGCTTGGGCCAACGCGCTGTCACTACCATGCACCACCCAGAGCTCGAAGCACTCAGGCGCAACGTGCCTGCCGCGCGTGGCTTGCCGCTGCTGCAAGCCATTGCATCGGGCCCGGTGGCCACTTCGCTAGTACTGGATCTTTTTGACAACCAACAGCTCTTGCTGGACGTGAGCACTGCGCCGTGATGCTGCAGCCCTCCCCGGCCGGGTTAGATGCGGCGCAGATCGCCAAGCTGATTCCGCACCATGGCAGCATGTGTTTATTGGCCAGCGTGCAGCACTATGACGCGCAAAGCATCCACTGCCTTGCAAGCTCGCACCGCTTACTGACTAATCCATTGCGTGAACACGGCATACTCCACGCCGTCTGCGGCGTAGAGTACGCGGCGCAAGCGATGGCGGTGCACGGCGCACTGCTGTCAGGCCAGGGCGACAAGCCACCGCGCGGCGGGCGCTTGGCCAGCGTGCGCACGGTGGAATTCAGCGCCAGCCGGCTGGACGACATTGACGCCGACTTAGAAATATGCGCCACCCAGCTGATGGGCGACGCGAACAGCATGGTGTATGAATTTACGGTCACGGCAGCCACGAGAACCTTGCTCAAAGGCAAGGCCACTGTGGTGCTGGTGTCCTAACTAACAGGATAAATGGCGATGGCAGATATGAAGCGGGCGTTGGTCACGGGTGGTAGCGGGGCCTTGGGCTCGGCGATATGTGAGAAGCTGGCCCTGGATGGATTTGAAGTTTTTATCCATGCCAACAGCGCCTTACACGCTGCTCAGGCCTTGGCGCAAAAAATCAACGATGCCGGTGGCGCCGCCCATGCACTCAGTTTTGATATTACGGATGCGCACGCCGTGCGCGCTGCGGTCGAGCCGCTGGCGGAAGAAAAAGCCTTCCAGGTGATCGTAAATTGTGCGGGCATCCACGACGACGCGGTGTTTGCAGGAATGCGCAGCGAGCAGTGGAGCCGGGTGATCGATGTGTCGCTCAACGGGTTTTTTAACGTCACCCAACCGCTGATGCTGCCCATGCTGCGCACCCGCCATGGCCGCATTATCAATATCTCGTCAGTGGCAGCCATTGCAGGCAACCGGGGGCAGGTCAACTATGCTGCAGCCAAAGCCGCGCTGCATGGCGCCACCAAAGCGCTAGCGCAAGAGGTGGCCAGCCGGGGCGTGACGGTCAATGTGGTGGCCCCAGGCATCATCGACTCGCCTATGGTGGAAGGCTTGTTTGACGCGGAGACCGTGGCACGCATGGTGCCCATGAAGCGCATGGGCACCGCGCAGGAGGTAGCGGCTTTGGTCGCTTTTTTAGCCAGCAAAGATGCCGGCTACATCACGGGGCAAATCATCTCGATCAATGGCGGCATGATTTGATTTTGCTGCGCGGGTGGTGCGCAGGGCCGCCCATATCGCTATTTACTTCATAGCTGCTACCGCGTTATTTTTAAGGGCTACAGGCTCATTAAGCTTTAAAAAAGCGTGGGGATCTGGTCCTTGGAGGATGTTTTGCGCTTTTGGAACCTTTTGAAGGTATGAAAAGCGCTCAAAATGGGCCATTTTTCATATACATATGTAGCTCCAGCCCTTCAAAATTATGCGGGAAAAGCTATCAATACCATAGCTACGATATTGTTGATATGCGCTTCAGCGGCTACACGGATTGCGGTGCAATTTTGCACCGACGGACATAGTAGTTGTCGAAGACTGTCTCTGCGACCAAAACAAACCCGTGGCGAAGGTAGAAGCGATTCGACGCACTCTCGCGCAGCGCGCCGACGCGCAGTGAAACTGCAGCTTGGTCTGCCTCCACGAACACCCTTGCGAGCACTGCGGCACCAATGCCTTGGCCCTGCATGCCGGGTTGGATGTAGAGATGATCCAAGAGAAGATGACCACTTTGCGGCTTGACCACGACGAAGCCCACCTTGGCATGTGCCACGACAATATGGCGCGTGTGCTCTGGCGAGAAGCCTGCTGCAAACCGCTCTCTGGCACGCACAGGATCAAAGCGTCCGACCCGCTCCAGGCTCGCTCGCATGGCTTCGATGCGAAGTGCTACCAGTCCCTCTAGGTCGCCAATGTTTGCTTCAGAGAGTTCAATCAAGTTCGATGGAGTATTCACTCGGAAAGCCTAATCTTCGATATATCTGTCGTAACACCAACAAACGGTGACGCAGTGCGGTTGTGATGCAAAAACTGAAGAAAAGCGCGCAGTACAAAAGGCAGGCTAGCGACTACCGATATTCGCGCGTGTTTTCGCAAGTTTTTGCACAAAAGCAACTTCCTCCGTCGCCGCAACGCGACCAAGGCAGCCGACCAATCTTTAGACTGCCTAACGCCGCACCACCGCATCCCCGGGCTCAAAATTGGCAGTCTTAATGCCATTGCGGCTCAGATACTCACGCATGACATCTGCGTCCACAAACCCGGTGTTCACATAGCCGGGGTGGCTGGCCAGCTTGGGGTAGCCGTCACCGCCGTTGGCCTGGAAACTGTTGAGCGCCATGCGGTAGGTTTTGGCCGGGTCAATCGCAGCGCCTTTGACCAATGCGCTTTTGACTACTGCGCCTTCGATCACCAGTTGCACGCCAGCAAACTGCGCAAACGCACCCGAGCCAGAAGTCATTTTGGCGGCCGCGTTCAGGTAGTCCAGCAGCTCTTTGCCGCTCAAATCCACATAGGCCAGCATATTGCCAAAGGGCTGCACCTTGAGCACGTCTTTGTAGGTCAATGCGCCTGCGGGCAGGGACTCGCGAATGCCACCTGCGTTCATGATGGCCAGGTCGGCCTTGGCGCGTTGCTGCATCACGCTGGCGATGAACACGCCCAGGTTGGTGGGCTGGGCGCGCACCACGGCGCGGTCGCCTTCCAGCTTGCCATCAGACTGGCCCACCACCACGTCCAGCGCGGCGCGGCCTTTGTCTTGGTAGGGTTTGAGAAAGTCCAAAGTCGCAGCATCTTCTTTGATCTCTTGCGTGGCAAACACTTTTTGGTCTTTGCCGTCGGCGGCTTTGACGGTCTTTTTCAGGTTGATGGGAATCAACTCATATTTCACCAGTTTCAGTTCGTTGCCTGTGTACTCAAAGTCCGCCCGCCCCAAGTACTTGCCCCACTCGTGGGCCTGCACAATCCATGCGCCGTTCTGGCGGTCGGGTTTGCAGGGGCCACCGGGTTCGTAGGTGTCGTTGCGGGTGAGCTCGGTGATCATGCAGACCGGGTTTTGGCTGTGCCCGCCAACGATCAAATCAAAACCCTTTACCTCGCGGGCCATCTCTACATCGCCCTCGGCGTTTACGCCGCGCGCGCCATGGGTGTAGTGACCCATGTGGGTGGCGGCAATCACCACGTGGGCGCGGCTTTTGAGCTCGGGCATCAGCGCGGCGGCCTCGCGGGCGGGTTTGCGAAACTCTATGCCAACGATGTTGGCGGGGTCTACCATTTTGTTAGTGTCGTCGGTGGTCAGGCCGACCACGGCGATTTTCAAACCGCCGCGATCAAACACTTCGTAGGGTTTGGCAAAGCGCTTACCGTCTTTGTAGATGTTGGCTGACAGCATGGGAAAACCGGCCCAGGCGATTTGCTTGGCCAGCACGCTCAAGGGCTTGTCAAACTCATGGTTGCCAAAGGTCATTGCATCGTAGCCCAAGAGTTTCATGCCTTTGAAGTCGGGCTCGGCATCCTGCGTGTCGCTCTCAGGCACACCGGTGTTCACGTCGCCGCCGTCCAGCAGCAGGGTGTGGCCACCCGCCGCCTTGACCTCGGCGCGCACGCTGTCGAGCAGGGTTTTGCGGGCGGCCATGCCGTATTCGCCGTCGTTGTTTTTCCAGAAGCGGCCATGGTGGTCGTTGGTGTGCAAGACGGTGAGTTTGACCACCGCCGTTGGCGGGGGTGGCAAGGGCGGGCTGCTCTGGGTTGCGCAGCCAGCCAGCCACAGCGCTAGCAGCGCAGTGGGTAAAAAGTGGTGAGGCATTCTTGGCATGGCAGGGGCTCCACAAATAAATTCAAAAACCAAGGGGTGGGATGGGTAACATTGTAGGCATGCAAACCTTTAGCCCCCTCGCCGCCATTGTCGTTCAACTCCCCGTTGTGGGCACCCAGATTCTGCAAGGCCGGGTGCTGCTGGTTTTAGAGTCCATGAAGATGGAGCATGAGGTGCTAGCAGAGGCTGACTGCGTGGTGCGCGAGTTGTACGTTGCTGTGGGAGAGGCAGTAGCAGAAAACCAAACGCTATTAATTTCTGAGCTGCTCCCGCAATATTCTAAAGGGTTAGAGCCAGAATCAACTATTGAAATCACCCCGCAAAATACCTCCAACTTGCGCGGCGACTTGCGCAAGGTCATCGCACGGCACGCCTTCACCTTGGACAGCCAACGCATTGAAGCCGTGGCCAAACGCCACGCCCTGGGCCTGCGCACCGCGCGCGAGAACGTGGCCGACCTGGTGGACGCTGGCAGCTTTATCGAATACGGTGCGTTGGCGGTAGCCGCGCAAACCCAGCGCCGCAGCGCCGACGACCTACAGGCCAACACCCCGGCCGACGGCATCGTCACGGGCATAGGCACCGTAGCAGGCCGCGCTTGTGCGGTACTGGCCTACGATGCGACCGTGCTGGCAGGCACACAGGGCATGCGCAGCCACCAAAAAACCGACCGCATGATCGACATTGCCTTGGCGCAAAAGCTGCCTGTGGTGCTCTTTGCAGAGGGCGGCGGTGGCCGCCCGGGCGACACCGATATGCCCATCGTCGCGGGCCTGCATGTGCGCACCTTCGCCCGCTTCGCGCGTCTGCACGGTCAGGTGCCGGTGGTGGGCATTGCCGCGCGGCGCTGCTTTGCAGGTAACGCTGCCCTGCTGGGCTGCTGCGATGTGATCATTGCCACTAAGGACAGCAACATCGGCATGGGCGGCCCCGCCATGGTGGAGGGCGGCGGCTTGGGCAAGTTTGCCCCCGAGGCTATTGGCCCGAGCAGCGTGCAGCATGCCAATGGCGTTATTGACGTGCTGGTAGACGACGAGGCCGCAGCCGTGCGCGCCGCAAAACATTACCTAAGCTTCTTCCAGCCTGTCGCCTCATCCCCTGGTGCCTCCCATCCTGCAATGGCCCCAGCCTGGCGCTGCGCCGACCAAACCCTGCTGCGCGCTGCCGTGCCAGAAAACCGCCTGCGCACCTACGACGTGCGCACGGTGCTGCACACGCTGGCAGACGAGGCCAGCGTGCTGGAGCTGCGGACAGGTTTTGGCAAAGGCATCGTCACCGTGCTGGCGCGCGTGGCAGGCCGCACAGTAGGCATGCTGGCCAATAACAACCAACATCTAGGCGGCGCAATTGACGCAGAAGCGGCAGACAAAGCCGTGCACTTCATGCGTCTGTGCAACCTACAAGCCTGGCCCTTGGTGTCGCTGGTTGACACCCCCGGCTTCATGGTCGGGCCTGACACCGAGCAAACCGCCCAAGTGCGCCGCGCCAGCGCATTGTTTTTGGCCGCAGCGCAGCTTAAGGTACCGTTTTTCGCCATCGTGCTGCGCAAAGGCTACGGCCTGGGTGCCATGGCCATGACAGCAGGCGGCTTCCACGCCCCAGTGTTCACAGTAGCATGGCCCAGCGGCGAGTTTGGTGCCATGGGCTTGGAAGGCGCCGTCAAACTGGGCTACGCCAAAGAGCTCGCCGCGCAAGCAGAAGGCGCGGCCCGCGATGCCCTCTATGACCAGCTGGTAGCGCAGCAATACGCCGCCGGCCACGCCCTCAACATGGCTGCGACGCTGGAGATAGACGCGGTGATCGACCCGGCGCAGACGCGGGATTGGCTGGTTAGCGGGTTGGGTGCGGCGGCGGTTGGGCTTGCGCGCGGCATTTGAAGCTGGCGCAGCTACTTTTTGTACCCATCCGCGCTTGAGGGTGGTTGCGCTGTCAGAAAAAATGCGTCATCACACGATCAGATTTTGTACCGTACCCACAGTTCCGTCGCGTCTTTCTTTCATCAGAAACGGGATCTTGCGCTACCTTATCGAAGCCCAATCAGTCATGCTGGAATCGAAGTTTGCCTTATATTGTGGGCATGCACACCCACAGCCTACAACTGCCTGACTTAACCCAGCCCACTCCGGGGCCACTGTGGCGGCACCAGTTGGGTTTACTGTTGGAGTCGACCGGTGAAGGAATTTTTGGCATTGATTTGGAAGGGCATTGCGTCTTTATCAACCAAGCAGGGGCGCAACAGTTGGGCTACCAGGTGGGCGATGTGCTGGGGCACAACATGCACTGGCTCACGCACCATTCGCATGCCGATGGCTCCCACTATGCGGATACGGATTGCCCGATCTTCAATGCCTTTCGCCAAGGCTTGCCTTGCCGGATCGACACCGAGGTCTTTTGGCGCAAAAACCGCGTAGCCTTCCCGGTAGAGTACTCCAGCTACCCGATCATGGAGGGCAGCACCGTGCTGGGCGCGGTGATCACCTTTGTAGACATCACCGAGCGCAAACGCGCAGCCGATGCCTTGCTGCAAGCCAAACAAGAGCTGGAATCCCGGGTGGAGGAACGCACGCAAGAGCTCTCTGCTGCGCTGGAGCAGTTGCGCGAGCTATCTGCCCATGCGGAGCGCGTGCGCGAGGAGGAGCGCACGCGCATTGCGCGCGAGGTGCACGACGAGCTGGGCAGCCTGCTGGTGGCGCTGAAGATGGATGTGAATTGGCTGCACAAGCGCCTGTCTAATAGCTATTCCACTACGGATGTCATGGCCGATGCGCCTGACCAGCCGCTGCAGGAGCGCATGCGCAGCAAATGCCGCCATATGAGCGCGCAAATTGAAAGCGCGGTGGAGAATGTGGGGCGTATCATCACCGATTTGCGACCCAGCATCTTGGACCATCAAGGCCTGTGGGCCGCGCTCGATTGGCAGGCGCATGAGTTTGTGCAGTCAGCTGAAATCGAACTCGATTGGCAGATGGACGTCGCACAGGGGATATTGCTGCCTGCCCCTGCCGCCATTGAAGTGTTTCGTATCTTTCAGGAAATGCTCAGCAATGTGGGGCGGCATGCGCGCGCCAGCCAAATGAGTGTGCAGATACAAGCTGATGCCGAGCAGCTTCACATTCGCGTGCAAGACAACGGTCAGGGCGCTGACTCGCAAGCCTTTGAAGCGGCCAACGCCTACGGCATCATGGGCATGCGCGAGCGGGCGCTGCGGCTGAATGGCAGCATCCGCATTGAGAGCCACATCGGCCAAGGCTGCACGATGGAGCTGCGCGTGCAGCTATTAAATGAATAGCAAAATTCATCTTTTACTGGGAGATGATCACCGCATCGTACGCGAGGGCATCAAGCAGGTGTTGGCCGATGCGCCTGAAGTGGAAGTCATGGCCGAGGCTACCACTGGGCCGCAGGTGCTGGAGAAGGTGGAAGCCATTTTGTCTGCACCGGGCGGCATGCTCGATTTGGTGCTCCTGGACATTGCCATGCCCGGGCGCGATGGCCTGGATGTGCTGCAAGTCTTGCGCAAATCATGGCCCGGTCTGCCTGTGCTCATGCTCAGCACCTATCCAGAAAACCAATATGCGGTTCGCTGCATCAAACTTGGGGCGGCGGGTTACCTGAACAAAAGTGCTGACCCAGATGACATGATTGCTGCCGTGCGCAAGGCGGCGGCAGGCGGCATGGTCGTGACCAAGGCCACGGCAGAGGCACTAGCGCATGCGGCGGCAGGCAAGCCCGGGCCGGAGGCGCTCTCTCATCGTGAGCATCAGGTGTACCGACTGCTCATTTTGGGGCGTACCGTGAGCGAAATTGGTGCGCAATTGCAGCTCGCACCCAACACGGTGAGCACCTACCGCGCTCGCATTCTTGAAAAAACCGTCACCAAAAACGATGTGGAGCTGGCTCTGTATGCACAAAGGCATGGGGCAAACCCTTGATTTGTAGGGCTACCCCTACACGAAGTCATCGCCGTATGGGCGAAGTTTGCGTGTACCAGGAAAAACAAAGAAAGTGGCCTGAGGCTTGCACGTGGCTAAGCATCCATTCCTTGAGAGGTGCACCATGTCCGAGTTCTTTTCTCCTTACGATGCTGACCGCCCGCTGATGCTCAAATGCAGCTGCGGGCGCGATCACACGGTGGCCGATCACGAGGCTGAAATATCTGCTGAATCCGCCGTTACCAAGCTGCGCGAACGCAGCATGGAAAGCGAATTCATCGCCTATAGCAATGAGTTCATCGAAGCCACATTGGTGAAAGCACTGTTCCCGCAAGACGACGTGCGCCGCAAATTCCTGCGCGCTGTGGGTAAGAGTACCGCCATGGCAGCCATTGCCAGCCTGCTGCCCATTGGCACCATGCAGGCTATGGCACAAGACAAGACTGCGCTGGAAAAGAAAGACCTCAAGATCGGTTTTATCCCCATCACCTGTGCCACACCGCTCATCATGGCGCACCCGCTGGGTTTTTACAGCAAGCAAGGCTTGAATGTGGAAGTGACGAAAACCGCAGGCTGGGCGCTGATCCGCGACAAGATGATCAACAAGGAATACGATGCCACGCATTTCCTGAGCCCGATGCCCTTGGCCATCAGCATGGGCATTGGCTCCACGCAAACGCCCATGAATGTGGCCACCATTCAAAACACCAACGGCCAGGCCATCACTCTGGCCAACAAGCACAAAGACAAACGCGATCCGAAGATGTGGAAGGGCTTCAAGTTTGCCGTGCCCTTTGAATTTAGCATGCACAACTTCCTGTTGCGTTACTACGTGGCTGAAGCTGGCCTCAACCCTGACACCGATATCCAAATACGCGTCGTGCCACCGCCTGAGATGGTGGCCAACCTGAGGGCTGGCAATATTGACGGCTATCTTGGCCCCGATCCGTTCAACCAGCGTGCTGTGTTTGAAGAAATTGGTTTCTTGCATCTGCTGACGAAAGACCTGTGGGATGGCCACCCTTGCTGCGCCTTTGGCACCAGCACAGAGTTCATCCAGAAAAATCCCAACACCTTTGCAGCGCTGTACCGCGCAGTGCTCACCGCTGCGGCCATGGCACGCAAGCCAGAAAACCGCGAACTGATCGCCAAAGTGATAGCGCCTGCGCAATACCTCAACCAGCCCGAAATCGTGTTGCAGCAGGTGCTGACAGGGCGCTTTGCAGATGGCTTGGGTGGTGTCAAGTCCGTGCCAGACCGCGCTGATTTTGATCCGATGCCTTGGCAGTCGATGGCGGTGTGGATGCTCACGCAAATGCAGCGTTGGGGTTACATCAAAGGCGACGTGAACTACAAGCAGATTGCAGAAAAGGTCTTCCTGATTACCGAGGCCAAAAAACACATGAAAGCACTGGACCAAAAAGTGCCTGATGGTGCCTACCCCAAATTCAAGATCATGGGCCGGGAGTTCGATGCCGCCAAGGCGGCCGAATACGCCAAGAGCTTTCCCATCAACAAGATGGGCTGAGCATGCCGTTTCTCAAAACCCTCCAGTTTCGGGCGGCTGTGCTGTCGGTGGTGATCTTGCTGGTGATTCTGGCAGTCTGGGCTGTGGCCACCACCGGCCCAACGATCGGCGCAGCATCCACAGGCATGACGGCCGAGCAAATTGAATATGCCAAGATGCTGGGCAAAGACCCTGGTGCGAGCAAGTCGGGTGGCTTTCCCAGCTTAGGCCAGTTCGCCAGTACCGCCTGGGCGCATTTGTCCAACCCCTTCTATGACAACGGCCCCAACGACAAAGGCATTGCCATTCAGTTGGGCTACTCGCTGGGGCGGGTCGGCTTGGGCTTTTTCCTGGCGGCCCTGGTGGCGATTCCTATGGGTTTTGTGATTGGCATGTCACCGCTGCTGCGCCGCGCTTTTGATCCTTTCATTCAGGTGCTCAAGCCCATCTCGCCTCTGGCGTGGATGCCGCTGGCCCTCTACACCATCAAAGACTCGTCGATCAGCGGCATCTTTGTGATCTTCATCTGCTCCGTGTGGCCGATGCTGATCAACACCGCCTTTGGCGTGTCCGCCGTCAAGCGCGAATGGCTGAACGTGGCGAGCACGCTGGAGGTCAACCCTTTGCGCAAAGCCTTCTTGGTAATTTTGCCCGCGGCTGCGCCCACTATCCTCACCGGCATGCGCATCTCCATGGGCATTGCCTGGCTGGTGATCGTGGCCGCCGAGATGCTGGTGGGCGGCACAGGGATTGGCTATTTTGTGTGGAACGAGTGGAACAACCTGTCGCTGACCAATGTCATTTTTGCCATCATGATGATTGGCGTAGTGGGCATGCTGCTGGACCTCACTTTTGCCCAGTTCCAGAAATGGGTGACCTATGTGGAGTGAGTCAAGCCAACGCTCACCGGCATCGGCTGCACCCAGCGCCAGCAGCATCGCACAGAAAGACCACACCATGCAGGGATTCCTTAAAGTGGAAGGTCTAAGCAAGACCTTCACGCCGACCAAGCCGGTGTTCGATCAAGTTAGCTTCAGCATCGACAAAGGCGAATTTGTTTGCATCATCGGCCACTCGGGCTGCGGCAAAACCACCGTGCTTAATGTGCTAGCCGGGCTGGACACTGCTACATCCGGCCATGTGTTTATGGGCAACCGCGAAGTCTCTGGCCCCAGCCTGGAGCGCGGCGTGGTGTTTCAAAGCCATGCCTTGATGCCCTGGCTCACCGTGCGAAGCAACATCGCTTTCGCTGTGAAATCCCGCTGGCCTGATTGGGGCACCAGGCAGGTCCAGGCCCAGGTGGAAAAATTTGTGGACATGGTGGGCCTTACCGCCGCGATCGACAAAAAACCTTCCCAACTGTCTGGCGGCATGAAGCAGCGCGTCGGCATTGCGCGGGCGTTTGCCATTCAGCCCAAGATGCTCCTGCTAGATGAACCCTTTGGCGCGCTGGATGCGCTCACACGCGGCACGATCCAGGATGAACTGATGAGCATTGTGCGCGGGACGCAGCAAACCGTCTTTATGATCACCCACGATGTAGACGAGGCCATTTTGCTGGCTGACCGTATCTTGCTGATGAGCAATGGCGCCGAAACCCCCTCGGGTTATGTGCCCGGATGCATAGCCGAGGTGGTGCACAACACGCTGCCACGCGAACGCAAGCGTGCGCAGCTGCACCACCTGCCCGGCTATTACGAGCTGCGCAACCATATCGTGGATTTTCTCGTCAGCCGCGCCAAAGCGGGCGCATCCCATTGACTTTTTTCCTCACCCCCCAACCCTTAGTTTTTATCAGGAGCCAACATGAATCGCAACGACGTCACCGAAAAAATCATCACCGCCAAAGTCAGTAAAGGCATTACTTGGGAGTCCGTGGCCAAAAAAGTGGGCTACAGCAAAGAATGGACTACTGCGCTGTGCCTGGGCCAAATGACGGCCACGCCCGAACAAGCCAAAACGCTGGGCAAAATTTTTGGTTTGAATGCCGAAGAGCAGAAGTGGCTGCAAGTAGTGCCCTACAAAGGCTCGCTGCCCACGCCTGTGCCGACAGACCCGCTGATCTACCGCTGGTATGAAATCGTTAGCGTGTACGGCACCACCATCAAAGAGCTGATTCATGAAGAGTTTGGTGACGGTATCATGAGCGCGATTGACTTTTCGATGAACATCGTGCGCCAGCCTGACCCTAAAGGCGATCGTGTCAATGTGGTGCTTTCTGGCAAATTCCTGCCTTACAAAACCTACTGATCTGCGATATGGAAACCAAGCCGCCCCTGCCGCCCTTCACGCGCGAAACAGCCATCCAGAAAGTGCGCATGGCGGAAGATGCGTGGAATACGCGCGACCCAGACCGCGTGGTGCAGGTCTATACCGAAGACACCCGCTGGCGCAACCGCGCTGAGTTCCCCGTGGGACGCGAGCAGGTGCGCGGTTTTTTGCAGCGCAAATGGGCCAAAGAGCTGGATTACCGCTTGATCAAAGAGCTCTGGGCTTTCGACACGAACCGCATTGCGGTGCGCTTTGCCTACGAATGGCACGACGACAGCGGGCACTGGTACCGAAGCTACGGCAACGAAAATTGGGAGTTCACTCCCGAGGGCTTTATGGCGTGGCGTTTTGCCAGCATCAACGACATGCCAATGAAGGAAGCCGACCGCAAATTCTTCTGGCCGCTCGGGCTTAGACCAGATGAGCATGCGAGTTTGAGCGATCTGGGACTTTAAGTCTCAGCGGGCAAACCAAATTCAACCTAGAAACCGCAGTTGAACGCTCCAGCGCAATGTTTCTGGCCGCAGCGCAGCTCACCGTACCCTTCTTCGCCATTGTGCTGCGTAAAGGCTACGGCCTGGGAGCGATGGTCATGACAGCAGGTGGCTTCCACGCCCCCGTGTTCAACGTAGCTTGGCCCATTGGCGAGTTTGGCGCTATGGGCTTGGAAAGCGCGGTCAAGCTCTGCTACGCCAAAGAGCTGGCCGCGCAAACACAAGGCACAGCGCGCGATGCCCTCTATGATCAGCTGGTAGCGCAGCAATACGTCGCAGGCCACGCCCTCAACATGGCCGCCACGCTGGAGCTTGATGCAGTGATAGAACCGGCGCTCACGCGAGATTGGTTGGGTCGGGGGCTAGCTGCCGCGAGTTGAGTCGACCGCAGCGCCCGCTTTCAAGCGCTCAGACAACCCTACGAAGGCCTTATCACGATTGACCGCAATGTCATCCACTGACACAGCATGTGCGGCGATCATCGCGTCACAATCGCTCAACTTAATACCTTGCGCCTCCAGCGGCTGCAAAACCGTGCGCAACGGCAATCCGTGCCAGTGGGCATCTCTCCATCTACCGCTAGCGATGGAGGGGATGATCTCAGCGTTTACGAAAAACCTGTACGTTGTGATGGGCCGGTACAGCGCTTCACATTAAAGCGGCGTTGCCTCAAACGTCGCCGCCCGGCCGTTGGTCACGCGCACCAACCAATCGGCCCCTGGCCCCACTACCGTAACCGCGCCCGAGACTACCACTGGCTGTGAGTACATCGCCTTGGGATACGCCCAGGTCATGGTGCGCAAACTGCTGGGGTGGCTGGCTGTGACCCGCATCTTACCGTTGGTGCTTACCGCGCTCTGCCAGCTCACTGCCGCCCTGGTGGTCATAAAGCTAGCCAACTGCGCCATGGTGTACCAGCGAAATTGCCCTGCCTGCTGTTTTTGTCGGGCGTAGCTGAGCAAGCTGTTCATCACGTTGGGATAGATCACCGCTCCGGGTGGGTGAGCATAAATCAGCCGATCAGTTTGATTTGCAATCGAGAAGTCTATTAACTGCGTGTACCACTGGATGAGCGGCAGGTCAGGCGTGAGCATTTCGTTAAACTCTTCAAACGTAGCAGCAACGCCAAGCGGCGTGACCGGAAACGCCCACAACGACGGGGTGATCAACTGGCCTTGCCGGTACGTTCGCGTGGCGGCCGTGCCCGTGTGGCTTAAGGCGTAATAGGAGCCAAATCCGTTTTGCGTAAGCCATGTGAGCGACCAAATCGGGTTATTGCCTTGCGGTGCCGAGTACTCCTTGAGCGGGTGGCCCACCACGGTCTGAATCGCATCGCGATTGAGGACCAGATAGTTTAGATACTGGCTGGCATTGGTTTCATTTGCATTGAGCCCGTAGTCGTCATGAATCCAGCCCCCATGGCTTCCCACTTGATGGCCCTGCGCGTCAAAATCTTTCAAAAACTGTTGTGCAGTTGGATTGTTGGGCAAATTAAACCCCAGTCCGTCGCCGGGCAAGATCGTGTCCGGCCCAGCGGTCATATGAATCGAAAATGGCCGGTGGTTCCACACTCCCATCGTCTTCAGCCGTTGCATCGGCTGCAATGCCCCAAGCGAATCAAGATGCCAGTTAAAAACTAATCCCCCCACTCCATTGGGCACCTCCGTCAGGCGCGGCTGCTTAAGCACCGCGCGGGCAAACTGGTGCAAAAAGCCGTGCAGAGGCATTGCATCTTCCGATAGCTTGAGGTAGGTTAACGGGAGGTTGACAAACAGCACACTCCCAGCACCCACCGAGCGAACACTGGCCACTAGGCCATGCTGCGCGGAGGATAATAGTACGGCACCCTGAGCGGCGCCCTGCGTTACGAAGCTAGGGTAGGCCAATGGGCCATAAAAGTAGCCCGAGATGTGGTGTAACGCTTCGGGCGATGCGGCCTGCACCTTGAGCATGCGTGGGGGCACATTACGCATGCCCGGCGCAGCCATACGCAAAGCACTGGGTGCCCGACCAAACTCGCTGGGCGTGACATTGGGAACAGGCGCGCGGTCAATGGCCTTGGGGTGTTTGATGCGCTTACCTTCCCGTGCCAAGCCTTCATTTGGTTGTCGCTCTGTATCGTGTTTGACGACGGGCGATTTGGCCGGAAACTTAAAATAAAGCGAGTGTTCATAGCCCGTCAGCCCTCCAGGATTGGCCGGACTGGCCGGCAGAAACTCTGCTGTGCGGCCCTCACTTGTCGGCGCCGGCGCCCGGTCTGTAGTCTGTTGCATGCGCGCCGTACCCAACGGCAAGCCCTGCGCCAGCACTGTCGCTGCTGGCGTGTACAGCATGGACTTGCCGGGCGGCACCTGCAAAGCACGCAAGGTTGACACTGGGCCAAAGATCGGGCCCAAACCCACTGTGCGGTCCAACAACTGGTCGTAAAGCACGTAGTCCACACCCACCAAACCGCTAAACCGAGACTTGGGAACCGCGTAAAACCCGCCGGATGTCAGCGCGCCCGCGTCAAAAACCAGCATGATGTTGCCGCCCTGTGTGACGTAATTTTCTATCGTACTGACCAATGCATCGCTCATGGTGGTTTGCATTTGGTCGGGAATGATAATGCCGCTGTATTGGGCGCGAACCCCCACGCCCAGCAGCAAGAAGTCGGCATTGCGCAAGATACCCACTGCATAGCCACGCTCCTGGGCCGCATCAGTCCAGGCGCTCACTCGCACATCGGTCAGCGCCAAGCCATCGGGCAGCAACAACGCCATTTTGGACAAACTCTGCGCATGCGCCAGACCCATCAGGCACAAGAGCAACAAACCGGACATTTTGGTAACGGCACGCTTGTAAACACTACGCGTAGTGGCAATCATCATGGCCCCCTGAAAATGTTAAACGAGACTTAAACGAAGTAAGCATTGCTTGTAACCAACTCAATAGCTCTTTGCAAATAGAAACGTTGCAACATTGATATTTGACAAGGTGTGCGCGATCTACGAACCGCGCCCCTTGCGGTCCGGATCCAAATGTGATGAGTGTCTAAGACCCGCCCGCTTAACCATATTGGATCGGCAGCGCCATGTTGCTGGCTGCAGCGAAGCTCAAGGTAGTCCTCTTCAGCAATGTGCTGCGCAAAGGCTACGGGCTGGGTGTCACGGCCATGACCACAGGCAGCTTCCACGCCCCCGTGTTCACCGTAGCGTGGCCCACCGGCGATTTTGGTGCCATGGGCTTGGAAGGTGCGGGCATACTAGGTTTATGTTCATCGTGATACGTGCCCTTATGGACGCGCGTCATTGAAAGACCTGGGTCTATGTGATGGGCCGTGGACAAAACGGCATCGCATCGAGACGCTCGCTGTAAGCAAAGCAAATGGGGATCAAAATTCAGGACGAGCCTCTATCCGAAGCGCGCAACGCCGTCACGTAATTTTGCTCTGGCCCCATTTGCTCTCGTGGCTCCATTTGCTCTCGGAAGTACCGCACCGAATCGAGCGAGCAACAGCACATCACTCAACCCAGCAAGCGGTAATTGAGTGTGGTTGTGATGCAAAAAATGGAGAAAGGCGCGCGGTGCAAAAGGCAATTCAACTACTACCGAAATTCGCGCGTGCTTTCGTAATTTTTTGACAGCGCAACTTCCTCAAGCGCCGCAATGTGACCAAGGCAGGGGCTCAACCCTCGATCAGCCAAAGTTACTTCAAAACCCCAAACACCTTCTTCAAGATACTGCTACCCGTTCCAATCGGGTCTTGGCGAATTTTCTTTTCTTCTTCGCCGATAACAAAGTACAGGCCGTCCAAGGCTTTGCCGGTGACGTACTGCTGGATGTTGGCATCTTCTTTTTTCATCAGGCCCAGGCTGGCGGCCTTACCGCCGAAGCTGTTGTACTTCTCGGCCAGGCCCACTTTTTCGGTGGCCTTGGTAACGATGGGCAAAAATTCGATGTCCAACGGCGCGCGGGTCTTTTCGGCAAAGAATGTGGTGACCGAGGTGTCGCCGCCGGTAAGGATGTTTTTGGCGTCCACCACGCTCATGGCCTTGACAGTAGAGACCAGCAGGTTCTTGGCCATGGGCATGGCTTGCTCTGCGCCCCGGTTCATCGAAGTGATCAGCTCGTCCACGCGCTTGCCTTGGCCGAGTTTTTTCATGAATTTGCCGGCGTCCTCTAAAAATCCAGGCAATGGGATGCGAACTTTTTCGTTGCCCAGGAATCCATCTTGTTTGCCTAAAATGCCTATCGCCGCCAAAGCGCCTTTTTCTAAAGCCGCTTTCACGCCGGAGGTGGCGTCGGCATTGGTAAGGTCGCCCAAGGACAGCGCGTAGGCGTGCTCATAGGTAGCGGTGATCAACAAAGCCACTGACGATGTGCCAATATGGTTAAACTGTCTACGATCCATGATGAACCTCTTTATGACGAATAAGATGCGCTATCTTGCACTAGTTTCTGCTTGCTTGGCAATCGGGATGACGCTGTCATCTTGTAGCAATGTGTCAGAGTTCACGGGGCCCGCCCCAGAGTCGACCATGGTGTTGCTAGATGGCACTAAACACAGCACCAGCGCCATGAAAGGCAAGGTCACTTTAGTCAATTTTTGGGCCACCAGTTGCACCACCTGCGTAGCCGAAATGCCGCAAGTAATTGCCACCTACAACCAATTCAAAGCCCAAGGCTTTGACACCGTGGCCGTGGCCATGAGCTATGACCCGCCCAGCTACGTGGTGAATTACGCGCAAACCCGCG
Source organism: Polaromonas sp. (assembly GCA_043777795.1). Taxonomy (GTDB): domain Bacteria; phylum Pseudomonadota; class Gammaproteobacteria; order Burkholderiales; family Burkholderiaceae_C; genus JAAFIP01. The sequence continues at coordinate 18,266 of JAYWHJ010000017.1, forward strand.
CGCTGCCTTTCAAAGTGGCGATCGACAACACGGGTGCGGTGGCCAAAGCTTGGGGGGATGTGAAGCTGACCCCCACGACCTACCTGGTCAACAAGCGCGGCGACATCGTCAAGCGCTATGTGGGCACGCCAGATTTTGCTGCGATGGGTTTACTGATTACACGGTTGCTGGCCGAAAAGGCCTAATGTGTCCGGGTTCAGTGAGATGCCGTAAAGCTGCTTTTTGTGCGCCCACCACGTTGGCTGGATCGGGTCGGTGGTGCACTTAACGTACCGGCATAAAGGGGGATTAGTCGGCCATAGGCCGACACGCAGGACCGCCGCGGAGTTATGTGCGCCGGCGATCCGACCCATTACAAACTCAGCCGTTTAAGGCAGCCGCGTGTACTGAGCAGCCAGTTCGGTGAAGGCCTCTAGCTGCGGGTCTATCTGCGTCTCGTTCTGCAAGATAGCTGCCACCTCTGGCGCTAAGCTGGCTGCCAATTTGGCATCCAAAAACAAAAGGCGCGAGCGGCGTGCCAGCACGTCTTCTACGGTACGGGCGTATTCGTAGCGCGCCGCAAAGCGCACCATCGATTCGAGCAAACCACTTACGCCTGCACCACCGAGTTCGTGCTTGGCACCGGGCAGGCTCTGCACCAGGTCAGCCTCGCTACCGTACAGGTGCAAGCCGGGTGGCGCACTCACGCGGGTACTGGTGGGCTGCGCGCCTACCAAGGGCAGATGCACCGTCACGCCACCTTGTTTGGCTTCCAACAATTGGGCATCAAAGGCATAGTCCATCACATCTTCAGCCATAGCGCGGTAAGTAGTCCATTTACCGCCGGTAACGGTGAGCAAGCCCGACTTGCTGACCAAAATAGTGTGCTCGCGACTCAGCGCCTTGGTGTTGCCACCATCGTCGTCTTGCGGTTTGACCAATGGGCGCAGGCCAACCCAAATGGATTTCACATCGCTACGCTGCGGCGCGCGGGTAAGGTACTTAGCGGCTTCGCTCAAAATGAATTGCACCTCTTCGGCAAAGGGCGTGGGCTCGCGGGCCAAGTCGTTGCGCGGGGTGTCGGTGGTGCCCAAAATGACTTTGCCCAACCAGGGCACGGCAAACAGCACGCGCCCGTCCTGCGTTTTGGGTACCAGCAGGGCATGGTCGCCCGGAAAAAACTCACGGTCAACCACAATGTGCACGCCCTGGCTGGGGGCCACCATGGCTTGAACCGGTCGCCGCATGCTGGCGCCATCTTGCTGGCGAAACTCATCTACCCACACGCCCGCAGCATTGATAACGCAGCGTGCTTTGACGGTGTAGATGGCCTGTGTTTCACGGTCTTGCACTGTGAGACCGGTAACCTTACCGCCCTCGTGGGTGAGCTGCTTGGCAGCGCAATAGTTGACCAGCAGCGCCCCTTGGCGCACGGCGGTTTTGGCCAAGGCCAAAGCCAGGCGCGCATCGTCAAACTGGCCGTCCCAGTATTTCACCCCGCCTGTCAGGCCAGCTGGCTTGACGGTGGGCAATAGCGCCAACGTGCTGCGCTTGCCTAAAAATTCGGTAGCTCCAATGCCTGCTTTGCCTGCGAGCAGGTCGTACATCTTCAAACCCACGCCATAGAAGGGTGCTTCCCACCAATGGTAGGACGGCATTACAAACGGCAAGGGCTGCGCCAAGTGCGGCGCATTCGAAAGCAAAGTGGTGCGCTCGTGCAAGGCCTCGCGCACCAGGCTGATATTGCCTTGCGCCAAGTAACGCACACCGCCGTGCACTAGTTTTGTGGCGCGCGACGAGGTGCCCTTGGCAAAATCATGGCTTTCAAACAGCACCACGCTGAAGCCGCGTGCTGCTGCGTCCAGCGCCACACCCAAGCCTGTAGCACCACCGCCGATGATGGCCACGTCGTAGGTGCGTGCATCTGCCAGCTGCGCCATCAAAGAGGCACGCAGTGTGGGATGGGAGGGTAAGTGCATGGCCATAGGGACAAAGTGGTGGGGAAACGAAACCCTGAACACAGCGCGTGCAGCGGGATAGAAAATTTAGGAGTGACCGTGCGAAGACGCTCTTCGCACGGCCCTCAAATTAACAGCGCCAAAGTATGCCTCAGTGCGCCTGCGCAATCCGCTTCACGAATGGCGCATCTAGTCAACCCGTTATGGCTTAGCGGGTCTTGCCGTTCTTCCACGCATCGAGCAGCGTGTCATAGGCAATGGTCTCACCCTTTGGCTTCTCGTTGGCCAGCTTCTTCCATGGCGCACCCTTGTCGCTCAGGTATTTCGCTGGATCGCCCTTGGGGTTCATCTTGGGTGGGCAATTGGCCATGCCTGCGCGCTCCAGGCGGGTCATCACTTCGTCCATCTCTTCGGCCAGGTTGTCCATGGCGGCCTGCGGTGTTTTCTCACCCGTCACGGCTACAGCCACGTTCTTCCACCACAGCTGGGCCAGCTTAGGATAGTCCGGCACGTTGGTGCCGGTAGGTGTCCAGGCCACACGCGCTGGGCTGCGGTAGAACTCCACCAAACCGCCCAGCTTGGGTGCCATGTCGGTCATGGCCTTGGACTGGATGTCAGATTCGCGGATCGGGGTCAAGCCCATGATGGTTTTCTTCAACGAGGTGGTTTTGGCGGTCACAAACTGTGCGTACAGCCAAGCCGCAGCGACTTTGTCAGGGTTGTGGTCTTTAAAGAAAGTCCATGAGCCTACGTCTTGGTAGCCGTTTTGCATGCCTTGCTTCCAGTACGGGCCGTTGGGGCCAGGGGCCATGCGCCACTTGGGTGTGCCGTCCGCATTGACCACCGGCAGGCCGGGCTTGATCATGTCGGCCGTGAAGGCGGTGTACCAGAAGATCTGCTGGGCGATTTGGCCTTGGGCAGGCACAGGGCCTGCCTCACCAAAGGTCATACCGATGGCCTCTTTGGGTGAGTACTTCTTCATCCAGTCGATGTACTTGGTGAGCGCATACACGGCAGCAGGCGAGTTGGTGGCACCACCACGCGACACGGATGCACCCTGTGGGTTGCAGCCGTCGGCTGAGGCGCGAATGCCCCACTCATCTACTGGCTTGCCGTTAGGGATACCAATGTCGGCCGTACCCGCCATGGACAGCCAGGCATCGGTGAAACGCCAGCCTAAAGATGGGTCTTTCTTGCCGTAGTCCATGTGGCCATAAATCGGCTTGCCGTCAATGTTCTTTACGTCGTTGGTGAAGAAGGCCGCAATGTCTTCGTACGCGCTCCAGTTGAGCGGCACGCCCAGGTCGTAGCCGTATTTTTTCTTGAACTGCTCTTTCAGCTCAGGCTTGGCAAACAGGTCGGCGCGAAACCAGTACAGGTTGGCAAACTGCTGGTCAGGCAGTTGGTACATTTTGCCGTCGGGTGCGGTGGTAAAGCTGGTGCCGATGAAATCTTTGATATCCAGGCCCGGGTTGGTCCACTCTTTGCCTGCACCGGTCATGTAGTCGGTCAGGTTCAAAATTTTGCCGTAGCGGTAGTGGGTGCCGATCAAGTCCGAGTCGCTGATCCAGCCGTCATAAATGGACTGGCCCGATTGCATGGAGGTTTGCAGTTTCTCAACCACGTCGCCCTCTTGGATCAAGTCGTGCTTGACCTTGATGCCGGTGATTTCCTCGAAGGCCTTGGCCATGGTCTTGCTTTCGTACTCATGGGTGGTGATGGTCTCCGACACCACCGCAATCTCGTTCACCCCTTTGGCTTTGAGCTTGGCTGCCGCCTCGGTGAACCATTTGAGTTCAGCGGTTTGCTGCTCTTTGGACAGCGTAGAAGGCTGGAACTCGTTGTCGATCCACTTCTTGGCGGCATCGGCCATGGGGGACGCAGCAGCTGCGGCTGGTGCGGCCGACGCTGCTGGTGCAGCAGCCGGTGACTTGGCTGCAGATGCGGCCGGTTCTTCTTTTTTCCCGCAGGCCGAGAGCGCCAGCACGACGGCGGCGGTCAACGCGGTATAGCGTAGTTTCTTCATCGGTTATCTCCTCAGTACTTTGCTTCCCCAAAAGCAGTGTGGTGACCGCGGCCCTGGGGAAGCGAGGGGCCGGATTACCTGGAAAATTTTTTCTAGCCGCGTCGCATGATGAACACCAGCAGCACCATCGATATGACGAAGCTGATCCAAATGCTGGGGTCAGCCGCCAAGCCAAACCAGACAGCCATCTTGCCGCTCAGGCCAATAAAAATCAGGTTCACATACGCTGCCGACAAGAGGCCAATAAAAAGCCTGTCACCGCGCGTAGTTTCCAAAGGCAGGAACCCTTTGCGCAGCGTCGTGGGTGATTTAATCTCCCACATGGTCATGCCTACGAGTGTCAGCACGATACAGGTAAAAAAAACTGCGACGGGCAGTGTCCAAGCCATCCAGGCAAACATAGGTATCTCCTGTTACACGCGGCCCATCGCAAAACCTTTTGCAATGTAGTTGCGCACAAACCAAATCACAATCGCGCCGGGCACAATCGTCAGCACACCGGCCGCAGCCAAGGTAGCCCAGTCCATGCCCGAGGCCGACACGGTGCGTGTCATGGTAGCCACAATCGGCTTGGCATTCACACTGGTCAGAGTGCGGGCCAAGAGCAGCTCAACCCAACTGAACATGAAACAGAAAAATGCCGCTACGCCGACACCCGCTTTGATCAAGGGCAGAAAAATAGTGATGAAAAATCTGGGAAAAGAATAGCCGTCAATGTATGCCGTCTCGTCAATTTCGCGTGGGATGCCGCTCATAAACCCCTCCAAGATCCACACCGCCAAGGGTACGTTAAACAGCAAATGCGCCAGCGCTACGGCCAGGTGCGTGTCCATCAAGCCTACCGTGGTGTAGAGCTGAAAAAACGGCAGCAAAAACACCGCAGGCGGCGTCATGCGATTAGTCAGCAGCCAGAAGAACACATGCTTGTCACCCAAAAAGCTGTAGCGTGAGAAGGCATAAGCTGCAGGCAGGGCCACAGTCAGGGAGATCACGGTATTGATCGCCACGTAGATCAGGCTGTTGATATAGCCCGAATACCACGAGGGGTCGGTCAAAATGGTTTTGTAGTTCGCCCAGGTAAAGTGCTGGGGAAACAGGGTGAAGCTGGCCACAATCTCGCTGTTCGTCTTGAACGACATATTGACCATCCAGTAGATGGGCAACAAAGCGAAGATGAGGTAGGCCACCAGAAAAATGCTGCGCTTTTGAAACTTGGGCTTAAGCATGTTGCCCCTCCTTCTCGGCGGTGCCGACACGCTGCATCCAGTTGTACAAAATAAAGCACAAGAGAAGGATGATCAAAAAATAAATCAATGAGAAAGCCGCTGCCGGGCCCAGGTCAAACTGGCCTACTGCTTTTTGCGTGAGGAACTGCGACAAGAAGGTGGTGGAGTTGCCCGGCCCGCCGCCCGTCAAAACAAAGGGTTCGGTGTAGATCATGAAGCTGTCCATAAAGCGCAGCAGCACCGCAATCATCAGCACGCCGCGCATTTTGGGCAGCTGCACATACCAAAACACCGCCAACTTGGAAGCCCCGTCAATACTGGCCGCTTGGTAGTAGGCATCGGGAATCGAACGCAGGCCCGCATAGCCCAGCAAGGCCACCAGCGGTGTCCAGTGCCACACATCCATCAACAAAACCGTCAGCCAGGCGTGGGTGGCGTTGCCGGTGTAGCTGTAGTTGATACCCATACCCTGTAATGCCGCGCCCATCAAACCAATATCGGCCCGGCCAAAGATCTGCCAAATGGTGCCCACCACGTTCCAGGGGATCAGCAGCGATAGCGCCACGATGACCAAGGTGGCAGAAGACTTCCAGCCCTGCGCAGGCATAGACAAGGCCAAAAGAATGCCCAGCGGCAGCTCAATAGCCAGCACGGACAGTGAGAAAGTGAGCTGGCGCCATAAGGCACCGTGCAGCTCTTCATCGCGCATCACTTTGGCAAACCATTCGGTGCCGACAAACACCCGGCGCTCGGGCGAGATGATGTCTTGCACGGAGTAGTTCACCACCGTCATGAGCGGCAAGATGGCAGAAAACGCCACGCACAGCAGCACTGGCAAGATGAGAAACCAGGCCTTTTGGTTGACGGGTTTGGTGGTGGTGCTCATGCCACGATCTCCTCGTTTTTGTAGATGCAGGTGTGCTCACCCAGCACGCGCAGCCACACGGTATCGCCTTTGGCCCACTGTGCCGCGTCAGCGGGCAGGCGCGCCTTGATGGTGTGCCCGGCAATGCCAGCGCTCAAGATTACATGGGTGCCCACGTCTTGCACTTGCGACACCGTCATGGGCAGCGCGCCAACGGCGTTCTCTGGCGCAAGCGACACGTATTCAGGCCGTATACCCAGCTTGATGTCGCCATTGGGCAGCTCTTTGCCAGCGGGTAACGCCAGTCGCCTGCCCGCGATGTGCAGCGTATCCGTCTCAACCTGACAGGGCAAAAAGTTCATACCCGGCGAGCCAATGAAGTGGCCTACAAAAGTATGGCTGGGGCGTTCAAACAAATCGGCTGCGCTGCCCATCTGCACGGCGCGACCACGGGTCATCACCACCACCTGGTCGGCGAAGGTGAGCGCCTCCACCTGGTCATGCGTTACATATATCAAAGTGAGTTTTAACTCATGGTGAATCTGCTTGAGCTTGCGGCGCAGTTGCCACTTCAAGTGCGGGTCAATCACGGTGAGGGGTTCGTCAAACAGCACGGCGGACACGTCGCTGCGCACCAGGCCGCGGCCCAGAGAAATTTTTTGCTTGGCATCGGCAGCCAGGCCTGCGGCACGCTGGTTGAGCTGGCCGCTCATCTCCAGCATCTCGGCGATGGCGCCCACCCGTTGGATGATTTGCTCTTTGGGCATTTTGCGGTTGCGCAGCGGGAAGGCCAAATTCTCAAACACCGTCATGGTGTCGTAGATCACCGGGAACTGGAACACCTGGGCGATGTTGCGCTCTTGCGGGGTGGCGAGGGTCACGTCTTTGCCATCAAAGCGCACACTGCCTTGCGAGGGTGCTACCAGGCCCGACATGATGTTGAGCATGGTGGTTTTGCCGCAGCCAGAGGGTCCGAGCAAGGCGTATGCGCCGCCGTCTTCAAACGTCATCTTCAGGGGCAGCAGGGCGTAATCGCTGTCCTGCATAGGGTTCTTTTTGTAGGCGTGGGCCAAGTCAAGTTCAATGCGTGCCATGCTAGCGCCCTCCGCCGCGCACGGGGGCTTGCACCAGAAGGCCACGGGCATCGAATAAATAAACCTGCAGAGGGTTGAAGTACAAAGAAACGGCCTCGCCTAAATCAAAATGGTGCACACCGGTGAGCTGGGCGACCAGCTCACCTACCGGCGTAGACGCATGCACAAAAGTGTCGGAACCCGAAATTTCTGCCAGCTCAACTTTGCCCGCCAGCGAGATATTTCCAGGTTTTTGCCGCACGCTGATGGCGCTGGCGCGCAGCCCTACCGTGAGCTGCTGGGAGGCCGAGGCGGGCGCATCCATCGCCAGCAAGGGCCCGCCATGCAGTTGAACGCCACCGGCACTTACATTAGCTTCCAGCAAATTCATGGGCGGGTCGCTGAACGCGCGGGCCACGCGCAAAGAGCTGGGTTTGTGGAACACCTCGGCCGTGGGGCCGTATTGCAGCAGCTCGCCCGCGTCCATCACGGCGGTGTAGCCGCCCAGCAGCAGGGCCTCGCCCGGCTCGGTGGTGGCGTAAATGACAGTGGAGTCACCGGCGGCAAAAAGGGCGCTGAGCTCATCGCGCAGCTCCTCGCGCAGCTTGTAGTCCAGGTTGACCAGCGGCTCGTCCAGCAGCATCAGCGGTGCGCCTTTGGCCAACGCACGCGCTAAGGCCACCCGTTGCTGCTGGCCGCCTGACAACTCAGCCGGGTAGCGGTCTAAAAACATGTCAATGTGCAGCTTCTCGGCCAGCTCGCGCACGCGCTGGTCAATGTTTTTCTCGCCACGCAACTTCAAGGGCGAGGCAATGTTGTCGCGTACTTTGAGGGACGGGTAGTTGATGAACTGCTGGTACACCATGGCCACATCGCGCTGGCGCACCGGTACGCCCACCACGTTGTTGCCGTCCACCAACACACGGCCTGCGGAGGGCACATCCAGCCCGGCCATGATGCGCATCAGGCTGGTTTTGCCGGCTTGCGTTGCCCCTAGCAATACTGTCACTGCGCCGCTGCGGGGTGCCAAGTCCATGTCGTACAGCCACGCCAGCGGCCCGACTTTTTTGCTGACCTTTTCCAAACTCAACTGCATGGACGCACCCTTTTGTGTTGTGCATAAAATCACAACGGTTACTTTCGATTCGGATGATTGTTGTTCGTTAGCATTCGTTTCAGTCCTATCGTTTACCCTAAATTATTCGTTTTGTTTCGTTTTGATGCATTTGTGGTAACTTTTAGGCTGAAAATATGGCAATGAGCCCTAACCCGAGACAAATGACATTGCTGACCGTGGTGCGTGCGCAAGGCTCCGTCACGGTCGAACAACTGGCTGACAAGCTGGGTGTGACCTTGCAAACCGTACGCAGAGATGTGCAGCGCCTGGCCGATGAGGGGCTGTTGGCGCGCTTTCATGGTGGCGTACGGGTGCCAGGATCAACCGTAGAGAACATTGCCCATCAGCAGCGCGAGAGTCTGCACGCCCAAGGCAAACAGCGCATTGCGCAAGCGGTGGCGGCTGCGGTGCCGAACGATTGCTCGCTGGTGCTCAACATTGGCACCACCACCGAGGCAATAGCCAGAGCGCTGCTGCAGCACGAAGGCCTGCGCGTGATCACTAACAACCTGAACGTGGCCACCATTTTGAGCGCTAACGACAAGTGCGAAGTGATTGTGATGGGCGGCGTGGTACGTGGCCGCGATCGGGGCATTGTGGGCGAGGCGGCGGTAGACTTTATCCGCCAGTTCAAGGTCGACATTGCAGTGATCGGTATCTCAGGCATCGAGGCCGATGGCACTCTGCGCGACTACGACTACCGCGAAGTCAAGGTCTCGCAAACCATCATCGCCTGCGCCCGCGAAGTGTGGGTGGCGGCTGATATCAGCAAGTTCAACCGCCCGGCCATGGTGGAGGTGGCCAACCTGTCGCAGATCGACCGCCTGTTTACCGACGCAGCGCCGCCCGAGCCTTTTCCCGCGCTGCTGGCGCAGGCGCAAACGCGCTTGGAGGTCTCGCTCCCAGACGCCTCGTGACCAAAGTTTTGTAGCCACCACTTTTTAACCACGGCACCTCTATGACCTATCTGCTCGCCCTCGACCAAGGTACCTCCAGCTCGCGCAGCATCGTGTTCGATGCCAGTGGCCAAACTGTCGCTCAGGCGCAGCTGGAGTTGACGCAAATCTACCCCCAGCCCGGCTGGGTAGAGCACGACCCCATGGAAATCTGGCGCACCCAGCTGGCCACCGCGCGCGAGGTGCTGGCCAAAGCGAACCTCAAGGCCAGCGACATCCGCGCCATCGGCATTACCAACCAGCGCGAGACCACCGTGGTGTGGCACCGCAAAACCGGCCTGCCCGTGCACCACGCCATCGTCTGGCAAGACCGCCGCGCTGAGCCCACCTGCGTGGCGCTGCGGCAGCAGGGCCTGGCAGACGTGATCCAGCGCAAAACCGGCCTGCTGGTAGACGCGTATTTTTCAGGCACCAAGCTCAAATGGATTTTGGACAACGTGCCCCGCGCCCGCCAGCAGGCAGAAAACGGCGAGCTGGCCTTTGGCACGGTAGACAGCTGGCTGATGTGGCAGCTGACCGGCGGCACAGTGCACGCCACCGATGTAAGCAACGCCTCGCGCACCATGCTGTTTAACGTGCATAAAAATGAATGGGACGCCGAGCTGCTCAAGGCCCTGGACATCCCGGCCAATATGCTGCCCGCCGTCAAACCATCGAGCGCGATGTATGGTGAGATCCAACCCGCACTGCTAGGCCACGCCATACCCATTGGCGGCGTAGCGGGCGACCAGCAAAGCGCGCTGTTTGGCCAAGCCTGCTTCAAAGCCGGTATGGTGAAAAACACCTACGGCACCGGCTGCTTCATGCTGATGCACACCGGTGAGAAATTTCAAACCTCCACCAACGGCCTCATCACCACCAGTGCAGCCCAGCCCACCAAGCGCGCCGAGTTTGCCATGGAAGGCAGCGTGTTTGTCGGCGGCGCGGTAGTGCAGTGGCTGCGCGACGGCCTGCACGCCATCCAGGGCAGCGGCGAAGTGCAAGCCCTGGCCGAAAGCGTGCCCGACGCGGGCGGCGTGATGATGGTGCCCGCCTTCACCGGCCTGGGCGCGCCCTACTGGAAGCCCGACGCACGCGGCACCATCACCGGCCTCACACGCGGTAGCACGGTAGCGCACATCGCGCGCGCCGCGCTGGAGAGCATTGCCTACCAAAGCGCCGCCCTGCTACTGGCCATGGGCCGCGACGCGGTGGCCGCAGGCGGTGCCAGCGTAGGCGAGCTGCGGGTAGACGGCGGTGCCTGCGTGAACGATCTGCTCATGCAGTTTCAGGCCGACCTACTGGGCATCCCAGTAGTCAGGCCCGCCATCACCGAGACCACTGCGCTGGGCGCGGCCTACTTGGCAGGCCTGTCCACAGGTGTCTACCAAAACACCGACGAGCTCTCCACGCTATGGCGCGCCGAACGCCGCTTTGTACCCACGCTGGACACTGCGCGCGCCAAAGAGCTGATGGAGCGCTGGGAGCATGCGGTGCGGCAAACCAGTTGCTAGACTTCTCGTTGTTTGCGTTGGCGTGCTGCATAATTAATAGCTGCTCCCGCATTATTTTATTGGGCTACGGCCTGATTTGTATGTAAAGATGCCGCTCGAAGCGGGTTGGCTGGCGGCAGCTCGGGAACTTGTGCTGCAAAAACCTTGCGCAAACACGCGCGAGTATCGTCAGTAGCGCCACAGCCTTGTGCACCGCGCGCCTTGCTCCAGATTTTTCATCCCAAGCACGCCGAACTACCGCTGAACTGGCGTTGCGCCGCTCTGTGGTGCACACAGGTGTCACTATCGTGGGCTGTTTTGGCCTCTAGCGCAATAGAATATTGCGGGAGCAGCTACGAATACAGTAGTGAGCTACATACCGCCTATGCCCTTAGCACGCCGGGCAGAACTCCCCGCCTGATGTCAAAAGGCCTCTATCTCAATTGAGTTCGCAATATCATCTTGCTGCTTACGTTGGAGGCGAGGTGCAGCCGCAGGCTGTAGCCTCTGAGCCGATTTGTTAAGGCTCATCATCCAGCAAATGTGAGTTGGACCATTTTTTTCATGCCGTTTAACCACCACTTGAGCATAATGGCCCGGCCATTTATGAAGTAGACGTCGACATGGGCACCGGCAGTACTTATAGTCGCACGCTCAGTTCCCCAAGTCCAACGGTAGCTTGGGCCTCGCCATTTTCCGATCACTCCTTCTGTTGTTGGACTGCGAACAATCGGCTCCCACCCGAAGTATTTTGTGACGACAGCTTCAGTCGCCCCGGGCGGAATACCCCTCAACATCGACTCAACGTACTCCAACTCTCTTGGCGTAAGTTCTATGTGCCGCTCATCGTCACACGAGATTACATTTTCACAGACTCGAATTTTTGGGTCAGCGAGCCATGTTTGGGCGGTAAGGGAAGTGCTAATCGCAAGAAGCAAGCAGCCGACGAAAACTTGGTGCATGAATTACTGGGCCTTAACGCCGGAGCTGAACCGACCGCAGCGGCTCGCCGCGTAAGGTCGAGAATGAAATGACGGCCTGGAGCGGACAGCCGTTGTGGGTCGGATCGAGCGGCATGTTAGCTCCTGCACGGTTCCTTTAGTGCACGATTTCAAAATCATCGGTTCTGGCTGCTCCGTCAGGGTCGGTCCACAGAAGGCGAATCCCGAATTTTGGCGGACTTGCCGAGTAAATCGCAGCGCTAAAACTGACTTGTGACTCAGGTCTCAACTGCTTCAGCGGGAACATTGCCTCGATCTGCTGCGGAACGAGGAGACTAGGTTCGCCTGTGCTTTCGATACTAACGTTCGTCGCGAGCGCTTTTCCACTGTTGCGGAGAACGAGACGATGAGCCCCTTGCTTTCCTTCCAGTACTAGGGACAACTTAGCCCGTCGCTGGTCATGGGCCTCGCGTTCCAGCATTTTAATTTGTCGCTCTGCCAACTCCGATGTAGCTCGCTGAAGTTCGTTCGCCTCCTTCTGGAGCTTTCGCTGCTGCATGAACGTATAGATGCTGATGACGAGCGCCAGCCAAGGGATAAGCAAAGTCAGCTTTTCAACTGTGGTCATGGGGTTCTGACGCCTAACTATTGATGGATCCCGCGAATGTGCCGGATACCCCGGCAGTCTGCGAAATAACATGGCTGTGATAACTTCAAAAAACTGTTTACATTCATCATGTTACTTCTGTGCGCTGCACAAACAAACAGGTATAAAAAACCGGTAAAGTCCCCGTTCCAGTTTTGCTGACTGCGCGATTGCCAGATCAGGTTTGGGAAAGGATTAATCATCAACACTATAGCTGACAAACTGAAAAATCCAGACAGGATTGGAACGCTTTTCACCTGCGCGACATGGGGCAGGAGTTGCTTTGGACGCAGTCGATGGGCCGCACATCGGCATCTGATGAAGATGTTGATGGATATAGTCACTACATAATTTATAGCTGCTCTCGCAATATTTTGTTGGGCTACAGCTTGATTTGTATATGAGAATGTGGTTTGAGCGAGTGTTTTTTAGGTTTTTCATTCGGTTGTTTGCGAAGACGCAGTGGCAACTCACAACCTGTTTAGCCCTCTAGCCGAATAAAATATTGCGGGAACAGCTACTCTTTCAGTAGTACTTACTACCCAAGAGACTCACCAAGATTGCACCGACACGGACGCAGTTGCGCCACCCCACTACTACAGCACACCATGCCTGCACGACATGGAGCGAACCACTGCCAGCAAGCGGTGATGGAGTGTGGTCGTGATGCAAAAACTGGAGAAAGGCGCGCGGTACAAAAACTTGTAGCGCTACTGGCGATATCCGCGCGTGTTTTCGTAAGTTTTTGACAGCGCGACTTCCTCCATCGCCGCAATGTGACCAAGGTGGATTCGGCATCTTCAGGCGTCAGCGGCGCAGCGGCGATAGCTTGCCCAACCACGGGTAGCCTCCAGAGCCGTGCCTTCCCGCCTATGGCGCGCCGAGCGCCGCTTTGTACCCACGCTAGACACGGCGCGCGCCAAAGAGCTGAATGCGCAAACATGCGCGGATATGGTCAGTAGCGCGTCCGCCTTGCGCACCGTACGCCTTGCTCCAGATTTTTCATCCCAAGCACGCCGCACTACCGTTTCACTGGCGTTGCGCTGCTCTGTTTGGCCGCGCTCGCCCGTTGCCATCTATGGGTTGCCAAGTAGTAGAGTGCCGCGACCACGCCACCAGCCGCAGCCACATATGCAAAGGTGAACATACCGAACTTGATTGCCGCTGCGCACGAGTAGGCAATGGCCAGGATCGGCTCAAAGCCTGTTGGGTTGGCAAGCATGATAAAGGAAATGCCGTTCTCAACAGCATCAGCAAGCGGCGCAATGGCTGAGAGTGGGGCGGCCACAATCAAGGCCCGGCGGGCGGTTGACTGTACCGGTACCGCACGTGACAAAGCCAGGAGGAATGCCGTGTGCAGGATGAGCACGGTGGCAATAAAGATGAAATCGATCAACTGGGTGTGAACGTAGAGATCAAGGGTCTGATTCTTGATGAGGAACGCGTACCAGCCCTTCAGTTTCTCGTGGTCAAAAGATAGCTGCGCTTGCCAGTAAGGTACCGGGAACCTCGACGCCGCGTATGCTGCGTCGAGAATCTTGGTTGCCCAAAGGTTACCTATCAGAGCTACGAGGGTAATGACGGCCAGCTGAAACGCGGTTAGTTTTGAATGCAGGCGTGAGAAGGTCTTGATCATGGCGGCTCCGATAAGTGTTTGGTCATGTCGATGATCGAAGGTTTACCGTGCCATGTCCTTTCAGCGGTGTCTCGAAGTGTTTCGTTTTATGTCGCAGGCCATCTTGGAGTAGGGCTCAATGTTTGGGCGGGAAGCGGTGGTACATGAAGAACTGTGCGTCTTGACCCCAGCCTTGTGCCTCATACAGCGCCTGACCAGACTGATTGACTCTGGCAACATTCAGAGTGATTCGGACGGCACCGAGCGACCACGCGTACGTTTCAACCGCGGCCAATAGTTTGGCCGCCACACCCTTTCGCCGCGCGGACGCGTGCACGAAGAGGTCGTTCAGTACAAACACGCGTTTCAGCGAGACAGATGAATAGCTTGGATACAGCTGTGCGAACCCTACAGGCATATTTTCTTCTTGGGCGACGAAGACAACCGACTCGCCGTGATTGAACCGCGCTTGAAGAAACTGCTGTGCAGCAGCCAAGTCGGCCTGTTCTCCTTGAAACTCGCGGTACTCGTTGAAAAGCTTGGCGACCTCTGCGAGATCAGACAAGACGGCTTGGCGGACGGTGATGCTGCGCATGCGATGTGACTTTGATGCCTAAGGTCAGGTAGACAGCAAAACATGCGTTCTACTGATGGTGCGAAAACCCAAGCTGAGCATGAGAGTTCTCCTGAATGTGGCTTGCAGTATAGGTCTTCATCGTCAGGCTACAGGACGCCGCAGGATGCGACTGAGCCAGTTGAACTTGGCTTTGGCCAGCGCCGCAGGCGGCGCTGCGACGCCAAGTTGCACCAGCCTGGATTCGAGAGCTGGCAGCTGCGCCTGCCTGGCGGCTTGTATGGGCGTGAGCGCCTCAAGCTCAGACAGAAGGTTTGGATTCGCACCCGAGTCCAAGAGATACAAGGCGACCTCTTCGCGGCCCGCCAGCGCGCATGCGACAAGCGGCGTAGACAGAAATTCGGGATGCGCGTAGTTGATATCGATTCCGTTCTTCACGTGGTATTTGACCAACTCAAGGTCGCCTTCACATGCGGCGCTGAACATTTCCTTCCAGTTGCCTCCGTCCATTTTTTACTCCGTTCTTATATGGCTTGTTTGCGGGCCAAGTCGGGCGTGGCCCCCCAGCCTGTCCATAAAAAAATCGTCTTGCGAGCGCGCGATGGCAATTGCGCTGTTCCATGCGTTCAGCGCAATGGTGCAACCGCCGCCCATCACAGAGTTGCAGGCGACCATAGCAGTCTGTCGGGCCGATTCCTCGCTTTGCTGGTTCCAGTCGGTTTGCGCGCTTGCCAGCGTGCTTGTAGCCATCAACAAGGTGAAGAGCAAGCTGCTGAGTTGAATTTGTTTCATAGAGAAAGATTTTCGGAAGCAGGGCATCGTTTCCGGTGCTGTCATTTTCGCAGCTTGTCCACCTTCGCTGGGCCTTATTGCACCCTACCGTAGTAGGGCCTACCGACGTTGCACGCGGCATTGCAGCGCTGCGTGGAAGCTGTAAATTCGCCAGATCTACTCGCATCGCTGGCGGAGCTACCGGCGCATTGGCGCTGGTTCGTTCCGCTGCGGACGCTGGCACCACTATTACAAGAGTTTTGGCCTTCTAGCGCAATAAAATATTGGGCTAGTCGCTATTTTTTATATAGCAAATTGGATGCAAAGACGCCTGTACCGCTTGACCACACAGCGTCAGGTCATTCGACCCGTGCGCAGCGCGATAGCCCAGTCTGGGCGTCCACGGTGCTCAGCCATGCGCGCCATGGGCTCTAGGTCGTAGGGCACGCTGCGCAGCTCGGTATGCCAGCCGTGGGGCGTTTTGTGGACGATGGCGTAGCGTGCGTGGGGGTTGCCGGTTTCTACATAGTGCTTGAACGGGTGCATGTCGTCGTAAGCGGGCAGGCCCACGCTACCGGGGTTGACGATGCTGATGCCGCGCACCTGCACCACGCGCGGCACGTGGGTGTGGCCGCACAGGATCAGGGTAGCTTTGTCGGCATGCGCGCCTTGCCCCAAGCGCTGCTCCACCTCCGATTGCGTTGCGGCCCGCATACCGACCGAGCCGTGCTGGCCAAAGTCGTCGGTGATGGTTTCTAGCCAGTAGTGCAGGTCGCTGCTGGGGGTGCCGTGGCAAGCAAATACTTCGTCTGTGAGCCAGTGGGTGGGCGGCGCGCTGGCCAGCCAAGCGCGGTGCGCGGCGTTGATCTCGCTGGCGGTGCAGGCATCACTGCGGTTGAGTTTGTCCGGTGGCAAGGTGAGCAACTGGCGCTCATGGTTGCCTGCAATCATCGGAATTTGCCGCTGCATGAGCAGATCCGCCGTGCGGGCAGACGCGAGCGGGCCGCCCAAGGTATCCCCCAAATTGAAAATTTGCCGTACGCATGCACGGTCTGCATCGGCCAGCACTTCCTGCAAGGCGTTCAGATTGCCATGGATATCGGAAACAATGGCTATTTTCATAGAGATTTTGGCCTCTGGCGCAATAAAATATTGCGGTGGCAGCTATTTAATATATAGCAGATGATACGTCAAAGAGAGCTCTACAGCAAGGAGCGCACCATGTTCATCGCCTCTTCTACCCGCTCCACGGGATGGATGGTGAGCCCCTCAAACTCTTTCATCTGCGATTTTTTCGGCGCATTGGCTTTGGGCACGATGGCGACGCTGAAACCCAATTTTGCGGCTTCTTTCAAGCGCTCTTGGCCGCGCGGCGCCGGGCGCACTTCACCGGCCAAGCCTACTTCGCCAAAAGCGATAAAGCCTTTGGGCAGGGGCTTACCGCGCAGGCTGCTGGTGATGGACAGCATGACGGCCAGGTCTGCGGCTGGCTCGGTAATGCGCACGCCGCCCACGGCGTTGACAAAAACGTCTTGGTCCATACAGGCCACACCCGCGTGGCGGTGCAACACGGCCAGCAGCATGGCCAGGCGGTCTTTGTCCAGGCCGACGGACAAGCGTCTGGGCGAGGGGCCACCGCTGTCGACCAAGGCCTGAATTTCTACCAGCATGGGACGCGTACCCTCTAGCGTGACCATCACGCAACTGCCGGGCACGGGCTCGCTGTGTTGGCTTAAAAAGATGGCGCTGGGGTTGCTTACGCCTTTCAATCCCTTCTCCGTCATGGCAAACACGCCAATCTCATTGACCGCACCAAAACGGTTTTTAATCGCCCGCACTAGGCGAAAGCTGGAATGCGTGTCGCCTTCAAAATACAGCACCGTGTCCACCATATGCTCCAGCACGCGCGGGCCCGCCAGCGTACCTTCTTTGGTGACATGACCCACCAAGACAATGGCAGTACCGCTACTTTTTGCGTAGCGCGTGAGGTGTGCTGCGCACTCGCGTACTTGCGCTACCGAGCCAGGCGCGCTGGTGAGCTGGTCTGAGTACACAGTTTGGATCGAGTCGATCACCGCGATGTTGGGGGCCTGCGCCTCCAGTGTGGCCAGGATTTTCTCTAGCTGCGTCTCGGCCATTACCTTGACTTGGCTGCCCACGATGCCCAGTCTGCGCGAGCGCAGCGCCACCTGCGCGCCGCTCTCTTCGCCAGTCACATACAGCGCGTTCATGCCGCCGCGCTGCAAAGTGTCCAGCGCTTGCAAGAGTAGCGTCGATTTGCCGATGCCCGGGTCACCGCCAATCAGTACCACCCCGCCTTCCACAATGCCGCCGCCGAGCACACGGTCCAGCTCGTCGTGGCCGGTGGGCGTGCGCTGCACGTCGGTGGCGTCGATGTCTGCCAGGGTGGTCACCTCGG
>JAYWHJ010000018.1:0-14483 GCA_043777795.1 Polaromonas sp.
CCAGCGGCGATAGCGCGAACATCAATGCCGTGGCCAATGCGTGCGTCACGGGTCTCCATCCTTTCGCTGCAGCTCTGGGAGACACTGACTTGCAGCGCAGGCGCACCGCCGGGTTAACGGCCCGGCAAGATGCGCTGCTAGTGCGATGGGGCTATCCCTACGTAGAGGAGGAGTTTCGATTCCATTGCTCTTTGACAGGGTCACTCTGCCAGCTCAGCGAGCTGCACATTGAAGCCGTGGTGCAGGCTGCCAAAGCGTTTTTTGTCACACTGCCCACGCTAAGATTCCATACCTTGGCATTGTTCGTTGAGCCCACTCCTGTCGCTGACTTTATGCTGCTGGAACACTTCAAGTTGCGCCCATGAGCCAGCGTTTGATCTACACCATAGGCCCCTCCGGCGCTGGCAAGGACAGTGTGTTGGCATGGCTTGGCCAGCATGTGCCAGCGGGCAAGGTGGTGCATTTTGCCCGCCGCGTGATTGACCGGCCCGCCCAAGCCAGCGGTGAAATGCACGAAAGCCTAAGTACTTCAGACTTCTTGGCGCAACGTGCATTGCAGTCGTTTGCATTGTGCTGGACAGCCAACGGCCACAACTACGGCGTGCGCCACGCAGAGCTTTCAGCTTTAGAGCGGGGGCATTGGGTGTTTGTCAACGGCTCACGGGAGTATTTGCGCGAGGCGTTGGAGACGTTTCCGTCCATGGTGGTCTTGCACATTACGGCTCCCATGGAGGTGCTGGCGCTGCGGCTCGCGCAGCGCCAGCGCGAGTCGGCCGAGCAAATCGCCACGCGCCTGAGCCGTGCACCGGCTTTCCAAAGCATTCAGAAGTCTGCATTGATCGAAGTGCAAAATGACGGTACTGTGGATGAAGCTGGCCGTCGATTGCTGCAAGCGCTGTCTCAACTGCCTGGTTGGATGGGTTCGAGATGATGAAAACCCCATTGGAGCCCTATCTCAACTCAGACTTCTTGCTATCTATTGCGTAGCTTTTCCCGCAGTTTTTCAGTGGTTTACAGCCCGATTTGTCGATGAATTCAAGTGCGAAGGGCGCCATTAAACCGCCACAAACCCCGACACATCCGCTGTCAAATCGGGATGCCCGGCGAAGTGCTCGACCACAAAATCGACAAATGCGCGCACCCGCGCGGGCAGCTGCTTGCGGCTGGGGTAATGGATGAAAAGCACAATGCCCTCGGCCACGCTGTCGGGCAACAGCACTTTAAGTTGCCCGCTATGCAGCATGGGTAAAGCCAGTGGCTGCGGTAGCTGGGCAATGCCCAGACCATCGCCGCAGGCTTGCGCCAAGGCACGAAAATCGTTGCAAATAAAGTGGCCGGGCAATTGCAGAAACTGCATATTGCGCGCGCCATCGCCCCGGGTTTGCACAATGAACGGCGTGGTTTGCTCTTTGCCGGTGATTTGCATCATCAGCGTGCGGTGTTTTGCCAGATCGTCCAAGCTCTGCGGCATGCCGTGCTGCGCAAGATACGCGGGTGATGCGCACAGCAGCAGGCGCAGGGGGCCGAGCGGTCTGGCCACAAACGCGGCATCGTTCAAGGCCCCGACACGGATGCCCACATCAAAGCGCTTGTTGATCAAGGGGCTGGCGTCCTCGCTCAGCTCCAGTTCCAGCGCAATGTCGGGGTAGCGCTGCTGAAATTTAGGCAAGAGCGGAATGAGGTAGAGGTACGCGACAGGCGAGACCACGGTGGCGCGCAGCTTGCCGCTGGCACGGCGCACGTCGCTGGCGGCCTCTTTGCATGCCGCATCCAGCTGCGCCAGCGGTTGGCGACATTGCTCCAGGAAGGCTTGTCCCTCGGGCGTGAGCTGCAAGGCGCGCGTGCTGCGCGCAAGCAGGCGCACGCCCAAGTTGGCTTCGAGGCGACTGATGTTTTGGCTGACCGCCACGGCGGAAATACCCAGCTCTTTGGCGGCTTTGGCAAAGCTGCCCAGCTCGGCGGTGCGGGTGAAGTTGAGGATGCCTCTGAGGGTCTGCACACCCAATATTTTGGAGCAAAACTGCTTGATTACAAAGTTTTTGTGTGGTCTTTATGAAGTATTACGTCAATTGTGCAGCGATTCAATCACTTTTAAAGTTCACCCATGCTCAATTTCGGGCTAATTTTTGAAAGGACTTACCCATGAAATACCTCCTCCTGTGCCAAGTGCAGCCAGCCTCTTTTGCCGATGTGCCCGAGACGGCGATGCAGCAAATCATGCAATCCATGATGGACTATAACCAGCAGCTGATCCAAGCTGGCGTGTTGCTGGCTGCTGGCCAGCTTGCCCCACCTGAGTCTGCCCAGCGCGTGTATACCGAAAAAGGCCGCATCAAAACCAAAGAAGGCTTTGCGCTGAAAGGTGACACCCAAATCGGCGGCTATTACCTGATCGACGTGCCTGGCGAGCCAGAGGCCACAGGCTGGGCTGCCAAATGCCCCGCAGCGCAGTTTGGCTCGCTGGAAGTGCGTCAAGTGGCTTATTCCCCCATGTGACTACCCGTGTAGTCGCCCATGTGCGACCTTTTTTAACAAAGTAAACTTATCATGAATACTTTTATCCTCAACCCCTCATCCGACCCTGTAGAAAGCGCCAAAGCCATGCAATTCGAAGCCAGCACCACCATCAACGCTCCTGCCGCCACTGTTTTTGCCTTGTATGCCAATGTGGCTGGCTGGCCTAGCTGGGATCCTGATTTGAAAGCGTCCAGTTTGCAAGGTGCATTTGTCTCTGGCGCAGTGGGCGAGGTCAAGCCCCACAGCGGGCCTAAATCAGAGCTGCGTTTTTTGGAAGTGGTTCAAGGCAAAAGCGTCCGCATGTCATGCAAGCTGCCGCTGGGCATGATGCACTTTGACTATGAGCTGCAATCCCAGGGCAACGCCACGGTGGCCACCCACCGCACCACCTTCTCGGGCCTGCTCGCCCCCATCTGGAGCCGCCTCATCGGCTCTGGTATGAAAAAGACCTTACCTGCCGCCTTGGCCGGTTTGAAAAGCAAAGCTGAAAGCCTGTGAGGCCCGCTGTCGCAGTGAACGCAATGCCACGATGAACGCCGCTCCTTTCACCTTACTTTTTGCTGGCTGCTGCGCTTTGCTGCAGGTGGCGCTCACTGGCTGGGTGATAGTGCGGCGGGTACAAACGGGCATTGCTTTTCTGGACGGGGGCGACCATGAGCTCATGCGCCGCATCCGCGCCCACGGCAACTTCGCAGAGACGGTGCCCATGGCCTTGCTGCTGATGGGCTTGCTGGAGATCAGTGGCCTGGCCAGTACATGGCTCATCGCCTTCGGGGTGGCGCTGCTGCTGGGGCGTCTATTGCACGCGTTTAGCCTGCTCAGCAGCACCGCCCACTGGTGCCGCTTGGCTGGCATGGTGCTGACGCTGGCGGTGATCAGCGTCGAGGGCGCGTGCGCTCTGTGGATGTTCGTGCGGTGAGCTGGCTTTAGTTTTGAGTTGTATTAAAAATAGGCCTGCAGACCAATAGAATATTGCGGGAGAAGCTATAAATAATGTAGTGCCGTGGCGGCCATTACATCGCGCCATCCAGCATCAACACGTCCACCACATCGCCCACGGCCACATTGCCTTGGGCATGGTGCAACACAATCAGGCCGTTGGCTTGCACCATGCTTGAGAGGACTCCGCTGCCTTGGTTGCCAGTGGTTTTGACATGCAGGGTGCCGTCGGCTGCGCGGGTGACTGTCCCGCGTTGGTACTCGGTACGGCCCAGCTTTTTACGCAAAGCTTCGCCGCTGTGGGCTTGCAGATAGAGTGGGGCGCTGCAATACTTGGCGGGGTTGGCACCCATCATGCGCAGCAGCGCGGGACGTACAAAAGCCAGCATGGTGACCATTACCGCTACTGGGTTGCCGGGCAGGCCAAACAATACGGCACTATTACTTTCGTAGCTGCTCCCGCCATATTCTATTGGGCTAGAGGCCGATTTGCTTGATAAATCAGGCGCTGCGGCAGCTTGCAGCGCAGCAGCACCCGGTTTTGCAATCCGCCCCACCGCCATCGGGCGGCCGGGCCGCATGGCTATCTTCCAGAACGCTACACCGCCCGCACCACCTGCCACGTCTGCCCCTAGTTTATGCATCATCGCCTTGGTGAAGTCGGCCTCGCCCACGCTCACTCCGCCGCTGGTGATGATGGCGTCCGCCTGCGCTGCGGCGTTTTTGAAAGCGGCCTCAAGCATGACCGGGTCATCGCGCACCACACCCATGTCCACCACTTCTACACCCAGCCGCGTGAGCATGCCGTAGACGGTGTAGCGGTTGCTGTCGTAAATGGCACCTTCGCGCTCGGCCTCGCCCAGGCTAAGCACTTCATCGCCCGTTGAAAAGTACGCCACTTTAAGTTTGCGCACTACGTTCACATGGCTGATATTCAAGCTGGCCAGCAGCCCCAGAGCAGCGGGCAAGAGCAGCTCGCCTTTGGATAGCGCTGGGCTGCCTTGCATCAGGTCTTCCCCGCAAAAACGGCGGTTGTCTCCAGTGTGCAGCAGACCCGCTTTGATCTCGATGGCATCGGTTAGAACGGTGCACAACTCTTGCGGCACTACGGTGTCCAGGCCCTCAGGCATGATGGCCCCGGTCATGATCTTCACGCATTCGCCAGCGCGCACGCTGCCTTGCCAAGCCTTGCCAGCCAGCGCCGTGCCCACCACTTTGAAGTGGCTCGCAGCAGCGATTTGCAAATCTGTCCCCCGAAACGCAAACCCATCCATCGCCGAGTTGTCATGCGCAGGCACGCTGATGGGCGAGACCACATCCTCCGCCAGCACCCGGCCCAGCGCCGCAAAAAGGCCCACCCGCTCGGTGCCAAGCACTGGCTGCACCAGCACCGCCAAAAATTCGCCTACCTTGTCAGCAGGCAGGGCATTGGGGTCGTAGCCTTG
Organism: Polaromonas sp.; assembly: GCA_043777795.1. Taxonomy (GTDB): domain Bacteria; phylum Pseudomonadota; class Gammaproteobacteria; order Burkholderiales; family Burkholderiaceae_C; genus JAAFIP01. Next base: position 4,902 of record JAYWHJ010000018.1, read on the forward strand.
TAATTGGGCCGCAATGTCAGCAACAGAGTTCATCCTCTAATTATGACCTTGCGCGGGCGACAGGGGCGAGCCTATACTGCGTAAAAATACAGCAAATTTATCTGTTTTCAGGAGACTGACCATGAAAGACATGAGCCATTTGAGTGTGGTGGACGGTGCATTTTTGCACTTGGAAAGCCCTGAGATGCCGATGCATGTGGGCAGTTTGGCCTTGTTTGAGCCGCCTGCTGGCGAGCCGGGTGCGTGGTACGAGCAGGTTAAGGCGCATGTGATGAGCCGCATGCACCTGGCCCCGGTCTTCACGCGCAAGCTGGCCTTGATGCCTTTTGACTTGGCCAACCCGGTGTGGATCCATGACGACGATATTGATATTGACTACCACATTCGCTACTTGGTGCTAAACAAGCCCGGCACCATGGTGCAACTCGAAGCACTGGCTGCACGCCTGCATTCGAGCCTGCTGGACCGCAGCCGTCCGCTGTGGGAGTTTTATGTGATTGACGGGCTGGCCGATGGGCGCGTTGGCTTTTACTCCAAGGTGCATCACGCCGCGGTAGACGGCCAAGCGGCCGTGGCCATGGCCAACAGTGTGTTTGATATCAGCCCCGAGCCGCGCCGCGTCAAGCCGCCTCGGCCCGCGCGTGGCAACCGTTACCAACTGGGGGTGGCCGAGCTGCTGGGCGCGGCGCTGTCAAACCAAGTGCGGCAAGTGCTGCAGTTTGCCAAGCTGGTGCCGCCACTGGGTGGCGCGGTGGTGAAAGCGGCCAAAGATGCGCTAGCCGATATGCGCACCAAGCCGCAAGACAAAAACGCCAAAACAGCTAGCAAGCTCAAGCTGGCACCGCCCACACCGTTCAACACCTCCATTACCAACCAGCGCGCTTTTGCGGGCGTGTCCCTGCCATTGGTGGAGATCAAGCAGATTGGCAAATCGCTGGGTGCGTCGATCAACGACATGGTGCTGTGGCTGTGCAGCACGGCGCTGCGCGAGTATTTGGCCGATTCGCGCGAGCTGCCTGCGAAGTCTTTGGTAGCAGGCGTGCCCATCTCGTTGCGCGCAGAGGGCGACACCAGCTCGAACAACCAAGTCTCTGGCACGGTAATCGACCTGGCCACACAGATCAAAGACCCCATCGAGCGCCTGCACATGATCATGCGGGGCACGCAGTCGATGAAGCAGCAAATGGGCGCTTTTGGCAAGCTCATTCCGACTGACTTTCCTTCCCTGGGTTCGCCTTGGTTGCTCAGCGGTTTGGCCTCGCTGTATGGCCGCTCACGCATTGCCGACAAGCTGCGTTTTGCCAACGTGGTGATCTCCAATGTGCCCGGCCCGCAGATACCACTGTACCTGGCGGGTGCCAAGATGGTGGGTAACTACCCGGTGTCGATCGTGGTGCACGGTGTGGCGCTCAACATCACCGTGCAGAGCTATATGGGCCAGCTCGATTTTGGCCTAATAGCCTGTAGGCGCGCGATGCGCGATGTGGACCAACTGGCGCGGCATTTGAACAAGGCGTTGGAGGTGCTGCGCCGCCTGCCGCAAGCTGCGCCTGCGCCCACGGTCGTGGATGCGCCAGCCGCTGCGCCTGAGGCCATCGCAGTACCCGCACCCATCAAGCGCAAAAAGCCGCAGCTGTCGGTGGTGGCATCTCCAGTGCCAGCTAAGTCCAAACTGAGCGCCAAATTAGTCGCCAAAAAATCAACTTCTGCGCCGCGTAAACTTAAAGTAGCCCGCGCTGCCTAAACATGAATAACCCAAACTCTGTCGAACCCCAAAGCACGCAAGTGCGTGCCCCCAATCTTTTCAAACTGGCGCTGGAGGCCCGCGCACCGCTGGAGTTTGCAGCGGGCTTGGCCGCCTTTCCGCTGCTGGCTAACCAGCGCCGGGGAGATGGGCATCCTGTCATCGTATATCCCGGCTTTATGGCCTCGGACATTAGCACCGGCCCGCTGCGCGCGTGGCTGGGCTGGCTGGGCTATGACACCTATGGCTGGGAGCAGGGCCGCAATCTGAACCCCAGCCCTGAGGTGTTTGCGCAGGCCAGGGAGCGTATTCGCGGCTTGCATGCGCGCCATGGCCGCAAAATCAGCTTGGTGGGCTGGAGCTTGGGCGGCCTGTATGCCCGTGAGCTGGCCAAGCTGGAGCCTGATTTGGTACGCAGCGTGGTGAGCCTGGGCAGCCCGTTTGTGGGGTCGGTGAAAGCCACCAACGCCCACCGGCTTTTTCAATTGCTCAATAGCAATAAACAGCAGGCCAACATCCCGCTGCAAGACCTGCATGTGCCGCCGCCCATGCCCACCACCTCCATCTACAGCCGCAGCGACGGCATTGTGGCGTGGCAGTGCAGTGTGCAAGCTGCCGGGCCTCAGGCAGAAAGCATTGAAGTGCACGCCAGCCACACCGGCATGGGTGTAAACCCCCTGGTGCTGCATGCACTGGCTGACCGCCTGGCCCAAGCCGAAGGAAAGTGGATGCCGTTTGAGCGCACCGGCCTGCGGCGATTGGCTTATCCCAATGCGGCACGCAGCGCTTGCTTTGCCTGGAACACCAAGGCTGCTGCATGACGCAGTCCTCCTTGCAACCTACCGCACTCATCACCGGCGCATCCTCAGGCATTGGCGAGGCGTTGGCCGAGTGCTTTGCCAAAGCGGGCTACAACCTGGTCTTGGTAGCCCGCAGCGCCGACAAGCTCAAGGCATTGGGCAAACAACTATCAGCGGAGCACGGCATTAAAACCTGGGTGGCTCCGGCAGATCTATCGCTGCCCGATGCCGCACAAAAGCTCGCCGCTGCCATGCACCGCGCCAAGCGCCCCATCGACGTGCTCGTTAATAACGCCGGTATTTTGAACCACGGCACATTCATAGATATGCCCGCGCAGTACCACCATGCCATGATCGACCTGAACATCACCGGCCTGACGACGATGATCGCCCATTTCGCACCCGGTATGGTGGCGCGTGGCCACGGTCGCATACTTAACGTGGCCTCTATTGCCGCGTTCCAGCCTGTCCCCTCGCTGGCCACCTACGCAGCCACCAAAGCCTATGTGCTGTCGCTCACTGAGTCATTGTCCGAAGAGTTCAAGGGCACGGGCGTGAGCATCACCGCGCTGTGCCCGGGCATCACGGCGACCAATATGCTGAGCGCCGCCAAGGCGCAGAGTTCGCAACTGGCTAATTTGCCCAAGTTTTTGATCGGCGATGCCAACGTTGTAGCGCAAGAAGGCTTTGACGCCTGCATGCGCGGCGATGCCATCAAAGTACCTGGTGCCATCAACCAAGCCAGCATCATCGCCAGCCGCGCCACGCCCAAGTGGCTGCTGCGCAAGGTTAGTGGTGCGATGGTGCGCAGTATGCAGTAATTACATTGGCCGCAAGTGCAGCACCATGTGCAGCTTGTCGTAGTAGCTACCCGCTACTTTGATGGCACGCGGTTGCAAACCATAGGCCACATAGCCCGCGCGCTCGTACAGGCGCACCACATGGGTATTGGCGGCAGTCACGGTCAACACCAGTTGCTCTAACTGACCGCTAGACCTTGCCAAAGTTGCGCAAGCAGCTACTAATTGTGCAGCAATCCCTTGCTTTTGCGCTGCGGGCGCAACCATCATGCCGACTACGTTAGCGCAGTGGCGCTTGTGCAAACGCTGCTCGCTCTCTAGCGCAATAGAGCCTAGCAACTCGCCCGCCGCATCAAACGCGCCTAAAACAAAATGCCCGCTCTCTGGCGTACCCAAGCGCGCTGCGTAGTGCTCTGCGGGCGTGTGCACGCTGCTGGCGTAGTCCGATGTAAAGGCCTCAGGCGCCGTGCGTAACGCCTCGTCGCGCAGGGCTTTGTAGGCGGGCAGGTCGCTAGGGGTGAGGGGGCGAATGGTGAACATGTGGCATGATTATTAGCAACATCTTATGCTTTAAATACCCTATGGCACGCCTACCACCACTTAGCCCCGACACTACACCCGAGTTGAAGGCGCATTTTGACTTCTTCCTGGGCACATTGGGCTTTACGCCCAACAGTGTGCTCACTATGCAGCGCAAACCCAAGCTGGTGCAAGCTTTTGCCCAGCTCAATGCAGCGGTGATGGACCCCGCTGGCGAGGTAGATCTGGGCCTGCGCCGCCTAATTGGCCCTGTGGCCAGTAAGGCCGCAGGTTGCCTGTATTGCCAGGCGCATACCTTGTTGGGTGCAAAAAACTTCAACGTCAGCGAGGAAAAACTGGCCGCTGTGTGGACCTACGCGACCAGCCCGTTGTTCGATGCCAAAGAACGCGCCGCATTAGACTTTGCACTGGCCGCAGCCTCGCAGCCGAACGCCATGACGGACGAACTCTTTGCCGCCACGCAGGTGCATTGGAGCGACGCGCAGATCGTGGAAATCCTGGGCGTAGTAGCCATGTTTGGCTTTTTAAACCGCTGGAACGACACCATGGCCACGCCGCTGGAGAGCGTACCCGACGCAGTGGCGGCCCATGCGCTGGGTGCACAGTGGCATGCAGGTAAGCATGTTTAATATGCCTAATTGGGCTGTAGATCAATAAAATATTGCGGGAGAAGCTCTTAAAAGCGTAGCGAGAAATTTTGTAACAGTTGTTTTCTTCGCCTGAGTGCGGCGCGTAGCCAAGCTTGCTTAAGTCTGAGCGACCAGCTAGGATGTGCCAAGCTGGTCTCGCTTCATGAACCCTGCGCGGCCATCACCCCTAGCAGGAGCCCGTATGCCGCAACTGATCGCCTCGGTGGATGATGTTGAAATCTACCGCACCTACCTCACCCGAGACCGCACCAGTTTAGGCCGCAAGCCGCATAACCATATCGTGTTGACCGACTTGGCCGTGAGCGGGGAGCACTGCATGTTTGAGCTTAAAGGCTTGGGCGTGGAGGTGCAGGACATGGGCAGCACCAACGGCACTTACATCAACGGCAAGATGATTGAGAGGCATCTGCTGCAAGAGGGCGACGTCATCGCCATTGGCAAGTTCAAAATCCATTACCACAGCGCTAATGAACTGACCGACGAAGGTAAAACTTTCGCCATGGGCTTGGACGCGGGCTACCAAGCGTCTACGGGCGCGGTACAAGCCTGCTTGAAAGTGCTGACCGGATCGTCCGCCGGGCTGGAGCTGCCGGTAGTCAAGGCGGTATCTACCTTTGGCAAACCCGGCGTGGCCATGATCGCCATAGCGCACCGCCGCCAAGGCTATTTCATTTCCTGCATAGACGCGACTCACGTGCCGACCATCAACGGCCATCCGATTTCGGATGAGCCCATTTTGCTACTTGACTATGATGTATTGGAGCTGGCGGGGACCACGCTGGAGTTTTCTCTGAAGGTTTAAGCCCTAGTGCCAGTGGTACAGAGTTCCAGGCACTTTGTTTATTTACGAAAAATGCCCGCAGCGCAATGAAACATTGCGGGAGAAGCTCTTTAAAAAATAGCGCCTTGGTTTCACCCAAGGCGCTATGTTTAGCAAGTTTCAAGCTCAATATCAGCGGGAAGCTGGATTGAAGCTTCAGTTAAAAAAGCCCTTGAGCTTGTCCGTCCAAGTCTCTTCGTTGGGCGAATGCTTGGCTCCACCTTTACGAATCGACTCATCAAAATCTTTCAGTAGCTTGCGTTGGTGCTCGGTCAGTTTGACGGGGGTTTCTATCGCGATGTGGCAGTACAAATCACCCGGGTAGCTTGAGCGCACGCCCTTGATGCCTTTGCCGCGCAGGCGGAAGGTTTTGCCGTGCTGGGTGCCGTCGGGGATATCGATGCCTGCTTTACCCGCCAGGGTGGGCACTTCGATCTCGCCGCCCAAGGCGGCGGTGGGGAAGCTGACCGGTACCGAGCAGTGTAAGTCGTCGCCATCGCGCTCAAAAATGTCGTGCTTCTTCAGGCGAATTTCAATGTACAAGTCGCCTGCTGGCCCGCCGTTGGTGCCAGGCTCGCCGTTGCCCGCGCTGCGGATGCGCATGCCGTCGTCGATACCCGCTGGGATTTTGACTTCCAGGGTTTTGTTGTTTTTGGTCTTGCCCACGCCGTGGCAGGCCACGCAGGGCTCGGGGATAAGCTTGCCAGTACCTTTGCAGGTGGGGCAGGTTTGCTGCACGCTGAAGAAGCCCTGGCGCATTTGCACTTGGCCATGGCCTGCACAGGTGGTGCAGGTAATGGCCTTGGTGCCTGGCTTGGCGCCGTTGCCTTTGCAGGTGGTGCACTCGTCCCAGCTGGGGATGCGAATCTGCGCTTCTTTGCCTTCAGCCGCCTCTTCCAAGGTCACTTCCATGGCATAGCTCAGGTCGCTGCCACGGTATACCTGGCGGCCCCCGCCTTGCTGGCCGCGACCGCCAAAAGCCTGGCCGAAAATATCGCCAAACGCCTCTGCAAAACCGCCAAAGCCTTCTGCGCCATGCGCGCCACCGCCACGGTTGGGGTCCACACCCGCGTGGCCATACTGGTCGTAGGCGGCGCGTTTGTTGCTGTCGGACAGCATCTCATAAGCTTCTTTGGCTTCTTTGAACTTGACCTCCGCCGCAGCAGCTGGGTCACCCTGGTTGCGGTCAGGGTGGTGCTTCATCGCCATCTTGCGATAGGCTTTTTTGATCTCTTCGTCAGAGGCGTTTTTAGGAACACCCAGCGTTTCGTAATAGTCGCGTTTGGCCATAATTATTCTGAAGTTTCAGTGAGCGCAAACGCCGCGATGACGATCTGGGCAGACCATGCATGCGCGGCGCGTGGGTTTTTCCAGCGGTGTAAGGCTTAGCCCTTTTTCACTTCCTTGACTTCGGCGTCGACCACGTTGTCGTCTTGCGCCTTGGCTTTGGCGGCAGCTTCTGCATCGGGTGCTGCACCGCCTGCGCCGGTGGCCGCCGCATTTGCGGCTTGCGAGGCTTGCATGTCGGCGTACATTTTCTCGCCCAGCTTTTGGGCAGAAATTTCTAACGCAGCTTGCTTTTGCACGATAGCGTCTTTGTCTTCGCCTTTGATGGCTTCTTCCAGGTCTTTCAAACCGGCTTCGATTTTTTCTTTCTCGGCTGCTTCCAGCTTCTCGCCGTACTCGGTCATGCTCTTGCGGGTAGAGTGCACCAGGGCATCGGCGGTGTTGCGCGCCTGGATGAGTTCGAGCTTTTTCTTGTCGTCAGCAGCGTTCAGCTCAGCGTCTTTCACCATCTTTTGGATTTCATCCTCGGTCAAACCGGAGTTGGCTTTGATGGTGATTTTGTTTTCTTTGCCGGTGCCTTTGTCTTTGGCGCCTACGTGCAAAATGCCGTTAGCGTCAATGTCAAACGATACCTCAATCTGCGGTGTGCCGCGCGATGCGGGTGGAATGCCTTCCAAGTTGAATTCGCCCAGCGACTTGTTGCCACTGGCCATCTCGCGCTCGCCTTGGTAGACCTTGATCGTCACGGCAGGCTGGTTGTCGTCGGCGGTGGAGAAGGTTTGGGCAAACTTGGTTGGAATGGTGGTGTTCTTGGTGATCATCTTGGTCATCACGCCGCCCAAGGTTTCGATACCCAAGCTCAGTGGCGTAACGTCCAAGAGCAGCACGTCTTTACGGTCACCGCTCAGCACTTGGCCCTGAATGGCAGCGCCTACGGCCACGGCTTCGTCCGGGTTCACGTCTTTGCGCGCTTCTTTGCCAAAGAATTCTTTGACTTTTTCTTGCACCTTAGGCATGCGGGTCATACCGCCGACCAAGATCACGTCGTGGATGTCGCCCACGCTCACACCGGCGTCTTTGATGGCCATGCGGCACGGAGCAATGGTGCGCTCGATCAGCTCTTCAACCAGGCTTTCCAGCTTGGCACGGGTCATCTTGATGCTCAAGTGCTTGGGGCCAGAGGCATCAGCCGTGATGTAGGGAAGGTTGATGTCAGTGGCCGCGCTGCTGGACAGCTCGATCTTGGCTTTTTCTGCCGCTTCCTTCAGGCGCTGCAAGGCCAGCACGTCTTTGCCCAAATCCACGCCTTGCTCTTTCTTGAACTCGGCAATGATGAACTCGATGATGCGTTGGTCAAAATCTTCACCGCCCAAGAACGTATCACCGTTCGTCGACAGCACTTCAAACTGCTTCTCGCCGTCTACGTCGGCAATCTCGATGATGGATACGTCAAAGGTGCCGCCGCCCAAGTCGTACACAGCAATTTTGCGGTCGCCTTTTTCGTTTTTGTCCAAGCCAAAGGCCAGGGCTGCTGCTGTAGGCTCGTTGATGATGCGCTTGACATCCAAACCGGCAATCCGGCCAGCGTCTTTGGTGGCTTGGCGCTGTGCGTCGTTAAAGTACGCGGGCACGGTAATGACGGCCTCGGTGACGGCCTCGCCCAAGTAGTCTTCGGCGGTTTTCTTCATTTTGCGCAAGATGTCGGCAGACACTTGCTGGGCCGACATTTTCTTGCCGCGCACTTCGACCCATGCGTCGCCGTTGTCAGCCGCTACGATGGCGTAGGGCATCAGGGCGATGTCTTTTTGGACTTCTTTCTCGGTGAACTTGCGGCCAATCAAACGCTTGATGGCGTACAGCGTATTCTTGGGGTTGGTCACCGCTTGGCGCTTGGCCGACGCGCCCACCAGCACTTCGCCGTCTTCTTGGTAAGCGACGATAGACGGCGTAGTACGCGCGCCTTCGCTGTTTTCGATCACTTTGGTGACATTGCCCTCCATGATGGAAACGCAACTGTTGGTGGTGCCTAGGTCAATGCCAATAATTCTGCCCATGATTTACTCCTGTGGATTTCTGAAAAAGTTGATTGTTTTGTACTTGTGGATAAGTGGCTGGTTTTCAAGAGGTTTTGAAGAGTTTTTGAACGCAGAGGGCGCGAAGGTTTCGCACAGGGCGCAAAAAATAAGAGTGAAGAATACAAAAATAAGAAAAATAGCTTTAGTAAATCTATTTCTTTGCATCTGTACTTTTAAATCTTCCTTTTGTATTTTCTTTGCCTTCTTCTGCGCCCTTTGCGAAACCTTCGCGCTCTCTGCGTTCAAAAAAAGTCCTTAAAACCTATAAAAACTACTTGGCCGCCGCAACAGTCACCAAGGCAGGCCGCAAAACGCGGTCCGCGATGGTGTAGCCTTTTTGCAGCACGGTCACTACCGTGTTGGCTTCTTGCTCGGCGGGCACCATGGCGATGGCTTGATGCTTGTGGGCGTCAAACTTTTCGCCAGCCGGTGGGTCGATAGCCAAAACCTTGTTCCGCTCCAAAGCGCTGGTGAGTTGGCGCAAAGTAGCCTCTGCGCCTTCGCGAATTTGCTCTACGGTGGCGTCTTTGATGGCCAGACCCGCTATCAGCGAGTCGGCTACCGGTAGCAGGCTTTCGGCAAAGCTTTCTACTCCAAATTTGCGCGCCTTGGATACTTCTTCTTCCGCGCGGCGGCGGGCGTTTTGCACTTCGGCTTGGCCGCGCATGTACTGGTCTTGCAGGTCGGCGACCTTGGCTTTGAGGGTGGCAACTTCGGCTTGGGCGATGGTCAGCTCGTCCACCGTTTCAGCGTCGTTAGCGGCCAGCGCGGCCTCGATTTCTTCGGGCGACGCGTCGGCGGGCACGCCAGCGGCCCTGGCACGGGCGGCCAACTGGGCAGCGGCCAGCTGATCTTCAGAAAGTTTG
>JAYWHJ010000019.1:0-5058 GCA_043777795.1 Polaromonas sp.
TTTTTTAACAGCCCGTGGCAATGCATTTCTTCCTTGTTAACCTTGGTCGGGCGACGGGTCATGTCGCTGCATAAATGTTCCGCAAACACACGCGGATAGAGGTAGCAGTTATCTGTGCTTTGGTTCCGCGCGCCTTGCTGCACATTTCTGCATCGACACGCACCCATCGCTTCTCCCTGGCTGATTTAGCAGTTTTAAGACACGCGCTTCGATTGGCGTTTAGTTGGCTCTAGGTCGCTATTTACTACATATTTAGCAGCAAACTATTGAATATCCACGTCGGGAAATTGCCTTATTTTTCTCCAGAAATATTATACGCAACACACAGCACACACGAACTAAGCAACTTCACTTAGCAATCAAATCACCGTGCACCAAAGGCTGAGACGCAGGCGCAGTGACAGGCGGACTGATGACTTCTTTGTTCGCGCCTGGCGCATGCTTGCGGGCAAACAGGGTGTACATGGTTGGCACCACAAAGATGGTTAGCAAAGTGCCTAGCGACATGCCGCCTACGATGACCCAGCCTATTTGTTGACGGCTCTCGGCGCCTGCACCGGTAGCCAAAGCCAGCGGCAAAGCGCCTAACACCATCGCACCTGTGGTCATCAAAATCGGGCGCAGGCGCTGGGCTGCGGAGTGCTGGATAGCCTGCCACATTTCAACGCCCTGCTCGCGCTGCTGGTTGGCAAATTCGACAATCAAAATACCATGCTTAGTGATCAAGCCTACCAACGTAATCAAGCCAATTTGACTGAACACATTGAGCGTGCCGCCGCTCAGCTGCAGCGCCCCCAGCGCGCCCACCATCGACAACGGTACGCTCAGCATGATGATGAACGGGTCGATAAAGCTTTCAAACTGCGCTGCTAACACAAGGTAGATAAACAGCAGCGCCATCAGCAGCACGACTGCCAGCGACGAGGATGAATTGCGAAACTCGCGGCTTTGCCCCGACAGGTCGGTGGCGTAGCCAGTTTTGAGTACTTTTTTGGCCGTCACGTCCATGAAGTCAAGAGCCTGGCCTAGCGAGTAGTCAGGCGCTAGCGATGCGTTGATAGTGGCCGAGCGGCGCTGGCCAAAGTGGTTCAGGTCGCGGGGCACCACCACTTCGCGCAGCTTGACCAAGGCGGACAACGGGATCATTTGCTCGTTTTTGCCGCGTACAAAAATACGCTCAATATCGTCGGGCGTGTCGCGCTCGGTCGCTGTCGTTTGCACGATCACGTCGTACTGCTCGCCATCGCGCTTGTAGCGCGTCACGTTGCGCCCGCCCAGCATGGTCTCCACCGCGCGGGCCACTGCCTCTACGCTTACGCCCAAGTCGGCGGCTTTCTCGCGGTCGACTTCCATCTTGATCTCGGGCTTGTTTAAGCGCAGGTCCGTGTCGGGCTGGATGAAGCCGGGGTTTTTGGCGATTTCGTCTTGCATGGCGCGCACGGCGGCGCTTAAGTTTTGGTAGCTGTCGGATGTCACGATGACAAAGCTCACAGGGCGTGAGTTAAAGCCTTGACCCAGCGAGGGCGGCGTATTGGGAAAAGCCGTAACACCAGGCAGTCCGGCAATGCGGCCTGTCATTTCGCGGGCCATGTCGGTGGTTTTTTTGGTGCGCTCTTCCCACGGCACAGCGCGAAAAAACACGTTACCCTGCGCCACCGTGGGGTTGCCAATCACGGTAAATATGCGGTCAAACTCTTTGTACTGCCCGCCCACACGCTCAATAGCTTGGGCGTATTTGGCGGTGTAGTCCAGCGTAGCGCCGTCGGGGCCGTTGATGTTGTTGATGATCACGCCGCGGTCTTCTAGCGGCGCCAGCTCTTGCTTCATGCCTTTGTACAGCAGGTAGCTGCCCACGCCAGAGCCAATCATCACCAGCACGATGAGCCAGCGCGCCTTGAGCGTCCAGCCCAATAGCTTGGCGTAGCCCCGAGTGATGGCTTTCAAACCGGCTTCAATCCAGCGGTCATAAAAATAAGGCTTGGGGTCATGGCGCAGCAGCTTGGAACACATCATGGGCGACAAGGTGAGTGCCACAAAGCCTGACACCACCACCGACCCCGCAAGCGCCAAAGCAAACTCGGTAAACAAACGCCCGGTGCGTCCCGGCGTGAAGGCCAGTGGCGCGTATACCGCCGCCAAAGTCAGCGTCATGGCCACCACGGCAAAGCCGATTTCTTTAGAGCCCACAATCGCAGCTTCAAACGGCGTTTTGCCTTCTTCAATGTGGCGGTAAATATTCTCCAGCACCACAATGGCATCATCCACCACCAGACCGATGGCCAGCACCAGTGCCAGCAGTGTGAGCGTGTTGATCGTAAAACCAAACAGCGCCATCAAAGCAAAGGTTCCAATCAGTGAAACCGGAATAGTCACCAGCGGAATGATGGACGCACGCACCGTGCGCAAGAACACAAAAATCACCAGCGCCACCAGCACCACGGCCTCCAAAATAGTGGCAAACACCGCCTTGATCGAGCGGTCAATAAACACCGAGTTGTCGTTGGCCACCTCAATGTCAGTGCCCTGCGGAAGGTTGGCTTTGATCTTAGGCATCATCTCGCGCACAGCGGCTGACAGCTCTAGTGGGTTGGCCGTAGCGTTGCGGATCACGCCCAGCGTGATGGCTTCTTTGCCGTTCAAACGGGTCGAGTTGCGCTCAGACGCGGGGCCTTGGCGCACGGTGGCCACGTCACCAATACGCACTGGCTGTCCGTTAACCGTGCGAATCACCACTTGGGCAAACTCGGCAGGGCGTTGCAGGTCAGTAGCGGTGGTGACGTTGAATTCGCGTTGCTTGCTTTCAATGCGGCCTGCAGGCACCTCGACATTAGAGCGGCGCAGGGCGTCTTCAAGGTCTTGCGTGGTGAGCTTGTAGGACGCTAGCTTGTCAGCGTCAATCCAGATGCGCATGGAGTATTTACGTTCACCAAACACGCGCACGTCCGCTGCGCCGGGCGCGGTTTGCAGCATGGGTTTGGCAATGCGGTTGGCCAGGTCAGACAGTTGCAGCGCGTTGAGTGTGTCAGAGCTAAATGCCAGCCAAATAACGGGCTGCGCGTCAGCCTCTACCTTGGCAATCACAGGCTCTTCAATGTCGATGGGCAGGCGCTGTCGCACCCGGCTGACTTTGTCGCGCACATCGGCTGCGGCGCTGTCGGCATCGCGCGACAACACAAAACGCACGGTGATTTGGCTTTGCTCTTGGCGGCTGACCGAGGTGATGACGTCAACGCCTTCAATGCCTGCGAGCGAGTCTTCCAGCACTTTAGTGACTTGCGCCTCCACCACCTCGCTGGACGCGCCTCGGTAGCGCGTCTCTACCGTGACGTTAGGCTCGTCTATTTTCGGGTACTCGCGCACGGACAGTTTGGTAAACGACACATAGCCGATCAGCACAATGAGCAGCGAGAGCACCGTGGCAAACACGGGGCGGCGAATGGAGGTTTCGGCCAGTTGCATAAAGGGCTCCTAAAGCGTGAATCTGGGCAAGGGGTGCAGCAATATGGCTGGCTATTTGCTGGCAGAACTTGGCGCTGTGGGTACGGCTGCTGGCGCGGGTGCGCCCTGACCTGCCCCACCGCCTGGGCCGCCCTGTCCAGCGCCGACCTGTCCACCGCCGCCTTGGCCACCACCCGGTCTGCCTAAGTCGACAACCCGCACAGGCGTGTTGTCGCGCTGCAGGCGCTGCTGTCCGGCCACTACCACGGTGTCGCCGTCCTCTACGCCGTCGGTCAGCTCCACACGGCCTGCACGGCGAATGCCCAGCTTGACCTCTGTGCGCTGCGATACCAGCCGCTTGCCATCGATAAACACCGGTGGCTGCGCAGGCGGCGCGCTGCTGACGGACGCACTGGTGCCCGCGCTTGCGCTCACCCCTGAAACAGCGGCTGACGCTGCCGCGCTGGCCGCTGCCACTTTAGCGGCCTCAGTCAGTACTTTGAACTGCTCCTCAGTCTGCGGCACCACTTTGATCACAAACTGCCTGCCACCTTGCGGCACGATGGCCTCTTCGGGCACGGTGAGCGCCTTGTCTTTGATGTTAAACACGGTGGTCACGCGAGCAAACATGCCGGGGCGCAGCGGCCCTCCTGCGCCACTTGGGCCACCTGCACCAGGCCCACCCGCACCGGGCTTGCCGCCGCCTGCTTTGCCAGCAACTGCGCCAACACCGCCACCTTGAGCGCCCGCAGCGCGTCCACCCTCGCTACGCCCGGCTTCAGCGCGCCCGCTCGCTTGGGCCACAGCCGCACCCGCACCACCCGCAGCAGCCGAAGCACCCTGGCGACCTGAACCTGAACCCGCGCCCGCACCTGAAGCAGACCCTGCAGCACCCGCAGCGCGAGCGCCCCCACCTGCCCCACCTGCCCCACCTGCCCCACCACCAGCCACCCCACCGCGCGCCACTGCATTGTTAGCTGCACACGCAGCCTGTACCGTGTCTAGCGGGCGCGGCGCACCGCCTGCACCAGCCCCAGTTGGCTTAGCAGGCGCTTTGGCTGCCACTTTAGGCTTAGGCTTATCCGCCATCCCCGCCGCGACACTGGCACCACCGCGCGGCGCAGACGCAGCGCCCGCAGGAGCACTCGCCCCCGCCGCAGGCCGCTGCACCATCGGCTCGCCGCCGCTGTTGGGCATCACCGCGCGCACCGACACCGAGCGCCCGTTGGCATCAATCTGCGGGTCAATCGCTTCAATCTTGGCCTTGAACATGCGCCCCGGCATGGCGTCTAGCTGCACCTCTACAGGCTGGCCCTGACGCAGCTTGCCCTGAAACCGCTCAGGCAGCTTAAAGTCGACGTACATAGAAGAGAGGTCTTCAATGTTGACCAAGTCCGCACCGTCTTTGACATAGTCGCCCAGGTTAATGTTGCGGATACCGGCCGTGCCGTCAAACGGCGCTAGCACGCGCATGCGCTCCCAGCGGGCGCAGGACAGCGCCATTTGCGCCTCCACCACCTGCATATTGGCAGCCGATTCGTCTAGCACCCGCTGGGCTACAAAATTTTGCGCTACCAGCTCTTGGTTGCGTTTAAGGTTAGCGCGCGCAATCGATACCTG
>JAYWHJ010000020.1:0-5036 GCA_043777795.1 Polaromonas sp.
GCGCGCGCTGGCGCTGCAGGGCCGCGAGGTGATCGTCATTGAAAAAGAAAATGCCATAGGTCAAGGTGTGAGTTCACGCAACAGCGAGGTGATTCATGCCGGTTTGCAGTACACGCCCGGTTCGCTTAAAGCCAAGCTATCGGTACAGGGCAAGGAGCTGCTGTACGCCTACTGCGCGCAGCGTGGTGTTGGCATTGCCAATTGCGGCAAACTGCTGGTGGCGACAGATGAGTCCCAGCACGCAGCTTTGCGCGAGGTGCAAACCAAAGCCACCGCCAATGGGGTGCCTACCCAGTGGCTCACTCGGGAGGAGGCGCTGGCGATGGAGCCACAGCTGCAATGCACCGCTGCACTGTATTCACCCACAACCGGTATTGTGGATAGCCACGGCCTGATGCTGGCGCTGCAAGGTGACCTAGAAAACGCGGGCGGCATTGTTGTGCTGGCGACCCAAGTGCAATCGGTTCAGCTTTCTAAGCCAAATCAGCCATCGGCGCATGTTGTTATTGCCAAAGCAGCTACGGAAAACGAAGCGTACGCCTTACAAGCTAGGGTCGTGATCAACGCGGCCAGCCTGCACGCCTGCGCGCTGGCTAGGCGTTTTGAGGGCTTGGATGCGCAGCACATTCCACGCGAGTACTTTGGCAAAGGCAACTATTACAGTCTCACTGGCAAGGCGCCATTTAAACGCCTGATCTACCCCATTCCCAACGACGGTTGGCAAGGGGTGCACATCACCGTAGATCTCGGCGGGCAAGCCAAATTTGGCCCCGACATGGAGTGGCTGGATGTGGCCACGGCGGACGCGATTGATTACACGGTTGATCCTGCGCGCGCAAACGGGTTTTATGCAGCCGTGCGCAGGTTTTGGCCGGGCTTGCCCGATGGGGCGCTGCAGCCCAGCTACAGCGGTGTGCGTCCCAAGATCCACGGGCCCGACATGAAAGCACCTGACTTTCGCATTGACGGCCCGGCAGTGCATGGTATTGCGGGCCTGGTCAACCTCTTTGGTATTGAGTCGCCGGGACTTACCAGTAGCTTGGCGATTGCCGAGTACGTGGGTGATATGCTATAAAATACGTAGCTACCTATTCATCGGGATTATTTGCCAAAATCGTTTTTACCAGTTATCCGAGCGAATAATGCTCTCCCATTTTCCGGCGCGCACGGTGTACACACTCACCACGCCATAGCGTTGCTCTCCGGTGTCTGTCCACTTCATGGAGCCAGTCACCGGGGCGTAGCCATTCATCTTGCGCAAAGTTTCGGTGATTTTGGCGGGATCGGCGCTGCCAGTTTTTTTGATGGACTCAGCCAGAATATGGGTTGCGTCATACGTGTAGTGGCCTCCATAGGCAGGCGCTATTTTGTAGGCGCTTTGGTAAGCCGCTAAAAATGCTGGGCCACCCACGAATTCATTGGCCTCCAGCACCGACGAGGTAGCGAATATTTTGCCGACGTTGTCGGCGTGTTTAACCATCTCGCTTGTCTTCAGTGTGTCGGTGCCCAGCACGGTCACTTGCTTGTTGTAGCCGATCTTGGCGAGCGCTTCGATCAATGCGACGACTTGGAAATCATTCAGTGTACTCACCACCACTTGAATAGAGTCTGCTTTGATTTTTTCTGCCAGAGCCGCAAAGTCTTTGGTCTTGTCGTCGAAGCTTTGACGCAGAGCCACAGTTTTTTTACCTTCAAGTTGTTTGGCTGCGGCATCGGCCAAGCCCTTGCCATACAGGGTGCCGTCATCGACTACGGCAAATTTATTTTCCTGGATTTGTCCTGCGGCAAAGGAGCCCAAAGCACGAGCTTGCAAGTCGTCGTTGGCAATCAGGCGAAGGGCTGTGACGTGTCCAAGTTGGTTGAATTTGGGGTTGCTGGAAATAGCCAACTGGGCAATTCCTTTTTGCGCGTAAATAGGAGCGGCCGCGATGCTCACGCCAGAGTTCAAGTGGCCGATCACCGCCACGACCCCTGCGTCTACCAAAGCTTGGGCTACTTTTTTGCCTTCCTCCGCATCGGCCTTATCGTCCATTGCGAGCACTTCGAGCTTGACCGCTTTACCGTTGACCTTGAATCCTTGCTTGTTCAGCTCATCGACGGCAAGCTGCACGCCATTGAGCAAGTCTTTTCCCAAACCTGCCAGGCCACCTGTTAGCGGCTGCGCCACCCCAATTTTGATGGTATCTGGCATGCGGTTGCACCCAGCAAGGGTCAATGCTGCCAGTGTAGCAACTGCTGCGCAGAGCGCGCCGCGACGAGAATGTCTGAACATAGGGATCTCCTGTTGATATAGCCTGAATACTCGGGGTCGTGAGTTCCAGCTAGATAATGTACAGAAAGGTTTCTGAATAGTGCAGGTATAAACACCTAATTTAGTGGCAATTTACGCTCCATTAGAGATGCTTATGGTGCATCAAGGTAGGCCAAAGCGGGCTGCGTTGGCTGCACAAGGCTTACAGCGCATTGGCGCTTTTAAGGTGTGGCGTATCAGAGCGAAACAGCTTGCTGCGCACTTTGTGCGGCGCGAACCTCTACCCTTACTTGCTCGGTTAGCTCAGCTTTGAGGGCTGTGAAATCAGGCGTGGTTTTGATAGAGTAGTGGCGTGGGTGCGACAGTGATACTACGCGGTCAAGTTTGATGCGACCGGGGCGCGCGCTCATCACCACAACACGGGTGCCCATAAATACGGCTTCGTCAATGTCATGGGTTACGAATAAAACCGTTTTGCGCTCTGCCTCCCAAATGCCCAGAAGTAGTTCTTGCATCAACTCGCGGGTTTGGTGGTCTAGCGCGCCGAAAGGCTCGTCCATCAGCAAAATGCGTGGGTTGTTGGCCAGCGACCTGGCAATGGCGGTGCGCTGCTGCATGCCGCCCGAGAGTTGCTTTGGGAAGTGGTTTTCAAAACCTGTAAGCCCTACTTTGTGAATGAAGCTTTGGGCTATCTCCAATTGTTCTGGCCTCGCCAAGCCGCGCTCGCGCAGGCCAAAGCATACGTTATCCCGCACGTTGAGCCAGGGGAAGAGGGTATAGCTCTGGAACACCATGCCCCGGTCAGCACCAGGGCCGGCGATGTTCTTGCCCTCTAAAAGCACGGTGCCAGAGGTTTGTTGGTCTAGCCCGGCCACGATGCGCAGCAGGGTACTTTTACCACAGCCGGAGGGGCCAAGAATGGTGATGAAATCGTTCTCGGCCACATCAAGGTCGGTGGCTTGCAGCGCCACGGT
Source organism: Polaromonas sp. (assembly GCA_043777795.1). GTDB lineage: Bacteria > Pseudomonadota > Gammaproteobacteria > Burkholderiales > Burkholderiaceae_C > JAAFIP01. Next base: position 3,226 of record JAYWHJ010000020.1, read on the forward strand.
GGGCGGGCCGCCAGAGGTAGAGGTAAAGCTGCGGCTGATGCCGCGCACTGACAAAAAGCTCAAGGGATATCCTTCGTGGTGTGGGCGTGTGAGTCTGTTGGGCTCAGCGGCCCAGTTGCGCCCAGGCAAACTGGCGGCGGTTGAACCATTTGAAAGCCATGTCGCTGGCCAAGCCAATCAGGCCAATGATGATGATGCCAAAGATGATTTGGTCGGTAGCCATCAAGGCCTGGCTGTCGGTAATCATGTGGCCAATGCCGGATGACGCGCCAATAAGTTCGGCGACGATAACGTATGTCCAGGCCCAGCCCAGCACCATGCGCAAAATCTCGGCAATTTCGGGTGCAGCACCGGGAATGAGCACCCGCTTGACCAGGCTGGCATCGCTGCTGCCCAAGGTGTAGGCGGCCTCTACCAAATCACGCCGGGTGTTGCCCACCACTACAGCAATCATCAGCACGAGCTGGAAAAAACTACCGATGATAATGACCGAGAGTTTTTGCGCTTCACCAATGCCCACCCACAGGATGAGCAGGGGGATGAAGGCGCTGGCAGGTAGGTAGCGCGCGAAGGAAACGAAGGGCTCAAAAAAAGCTTCAATTGGCTTGTAGGTGCCCATGGCCACACCCAGGGGGATGGCAAAGAAGGCGGCGATGACAAAGCCGCCCACTACGCGCCACACCGTCATGCCAATGTCTTTCATAAAGCCCATTTGCGTGATGAGGGTGTAGCCCGATTGCACCATAGTGATGGGGTCAGCCAAAAAAGTTTTGCTGACAAAACCACCCAGCGTGGCGATGGCCCAGGCGGCTACAAACACGATAAAGAAAGAGACCCCCAATGCTATGCGGGTGGCGGGTGCAACGGGGGTTAGAGGTTTCATGTTTACTTCAAAAAGCGTGTGTCGGCCAGCTTGGAGAGATCAGGGATAGCTTTGATAATGCCAGCCTCGAGCAGCAAGTCAGCAGCCTCTTTACTGAAGGCGGCGTGCTCACCAGCGAAGAACTTAGCATTGGCATCGCGGTCTTGCCAACGCAGATAGGCTTGGCTCTTTTCAAAGGCTTCACCGGTTTGCTTTATGTCTGCACCCATGATCTCAAAGCTCTTTTTGGGCTCGGCTTTGATCATGGCGATAGCGTCAAAGTATGCATCGGCAAGGGCCTTGGCGGCTTTGGGGTTTTCGGCCAAAAACTTCGGTGTGCAGCCAAAGGTGTCCATCACCATGGGGTAGTCCAGTGTGGTGGCAATGATCTTTCCGGCCTCTGGCTTGGCGCGCACGGCTGACAGATAGGGCTCGTAGGTCATTGCGGCGTCAATGCCCGCGGTGCCTGCAATGATTGCGTTGGCAGCGGCTTGGGGCTCCAGGTTGACGACGGTCACGTCTTTGATGCTCATTCCGTTTTTCTTGAGCATCCAAGCGAGGGCAAAATAGGGTGCGGTGCCGGGTGCGCTGGATGCGACGGTTTTGCCTTTGAGGTCGGTGATTTTATTGATGCCGGGTTTCACGACCATGCCATCAGCGCCAAAGCTTTTGTCAAGCTGAAAAATTTGCGTGGTGGGCACGCCGTTGGCGTTCCAGGCGACCCAGGTTTCTACCGTGGTGGCGGCGCACTGGATGTCACCCGAGGCAATGGCCAGGTGGCGGTCTTTTTGAGGAATCTTTTTGAGCGATACATCCAAGCCATGCTTTTTAAACAGGCCCGCTTCTTTGGCCAGCGTGAGCGGTGCAAAGCCCGTCCAACCCGATAGGCCGACAGCGACTTTGGCTTCTTGGGCGAGAGCGGCTGTAGCCACGCTGGTGATGGCTAGCG
>JAYWHJ010000021.1:0-5013 GCA_043777795.1 Polaromonas sp.
CATCCCGACCTGCCAAGAGGCCGGTGTGCCAGCTGACTACGTCATGTTGCGCGGTATATTCATGCCTCCCGGTGTGACCAAAGATCAGACTGATTTCTACGTCAATATGCTCAAAAAAGTGCGCGAAACACCTGAGTGGAAAGACTATATGGAAAAAGGTGCCTTCAACCAGACAGCCATGTCCGGCGAAGACTTTGTCAAGTGGTTGACCAAGGCGGAAGTCCAGCACCGTGACCTGATGAAAGAAGCGGGCTTTTTAGCCAAGTAATCCAAAGCCCCTTTGCAGGGGCTTTCTTTCTTTTCCTCGGAGTCCGAACATTGTTGTTGCGACTCTTTTCTAGATCCATCGATCTGCCCACCCTGGGGCGCTTTACTTTATAACGGAGTTTCCATATGGAACCACAAGAGACAAACACCGCCGATCACCGCTCTGGCGTGGCCACCTACATCGTAGAGGCGGTGATTGCGGTCGGCATTTTCATTATGGGCTTGGTGGTTGTCTTTGGTAGTTGGGCGCTGGGCTCGGGTTGGACCACTGATGGGCCTGGTGCAGGGTACTTCCCGTTCTATATTGGCGTCATCCTTTGCATATCAGGCGCGGGCACTTTGTACCAAGCGCTGTTTGGTAAAAGCAAAAATACCGAAATATTTGTCGATGGCGAGCAGCTAAAGCGCGTGTTGTCGGTGTTTATTCCCGCCTGCGTCTATGTGCTGGCGGTGCAATTTATTGGCTTGTACGTGGCCTCGGCCATCTACATTGCCCTGTTCATGGTTATTCTGGGTAAGTTTTCTCCTGTCAAGAGCGTCATCATCGCCTTAGCGGTGAACGTTTTGTTTTTCTGTATGTTTGAAGTCTGGTTCAAGGTGCCTCTTTACAAAGGCAAATTCGACTTACTGAGCTTCATAGGCTATTGAGCCCAAAGTCGCAGCAACCTTACTAATAAAAATCACAGACCGGAGACGAATATGGAAGAAATTAACGCGCTTTTTCACGGATTTACCGTGATCCTCACCCCAATGAACATACTGCTGATGTTTGTCGGTATTATTTTGGGGGTGCTGATCGGTGTGCTGCCGGGCTTGGGTGGTGCCAACGGTGTGGCCATCTTGCTGCCGCTCACGTTCACCATGTCGCCCACCTCGGCCATCATTATGCTGTCCTGCATCTATTGGGGTGCGCTTTTTGGTGGTGCCATCACGTCGGTGTTGTTTAACATACCGGGTGAGCCGTGGTCCGTGGCGACCACCTTTGACGGCTACCCGATGGCACAACAAGGGCGTGCAGGCGAGGCGCTGACAGCCGCCTTCACGTCATCTTTTATTGGTGCGTTTGTCGCGGTGGTCATGATCACCTTTATGGCCCCGTTAGTGGCCAAGTTCGCGCTCAAATTCGGGCCGCCTGAGTACTTTGCGGTGTACTTACTGACCTTCTGCAGTTTTGTGGGTATGGGTAAAGGTTCGCCATTTAAAATTTTGGCTTCCATGGCCATTGGCTTTGCGCTGGCATCGGTGGGTATGGACACCGTCACAGGCCAGCTGCGCCTGACCTTCGGGGTGACCGAGTTGATGCGTGGTTTTGACTTCCTGATTGCAGTGATTGGCTTGTTCGGTATTGGTGAGATATTACTGTCGATGGAAGAAGGTCTGGCCTTCAACGGCAAGAGCGCCAAGATTGATTCCAAGGTGGTGCTGGAAACCTGGAAGAAGTTGCCCAAGTACTGGATGACCTCCCTGCGCAGCTCTCTGGTTGGCATTTGGATGGGTATCACCCCAGGCGGCGCGACACCTGCATCCTTCATGAGCTATGGCCTGGCCAAGAAAATGTCACCCACGGGTGCCAAGTTTGGCACTGGCGAGATTGAGGGTGTGATCGCCCCTGAGACCGCTGCGCACGCTGCAGGCACCAGCGCATTGCTGCCGATGTTGGCCTTGGGCATTCCCGGCTCTCCTACCGCAGCAGTGCTGCTGGGCGGCCTGCTTATTTGGGGCCTACAACCTGGTCCACTGCTCTTTGTTGAGCAAAAAGACTTTGTCTGGGGTTTGATCGCCAGTATGTACCTGGGTAACTTGGTCGGTCTGATCGTGGTGCTCAGCACGGTGCCGCTGTTTGCCTCTATTTTGCGCATTCCGTTCTCCATCATCGCACCGATCATTGTGGTGATCTGCGCTATCGGTGCCTACACCGTGCACAACGCCATGCTGGACATCTGGTTCATGCTGTTGTTCGGTGCGATTGGCTACTTGTTCAAGAAGCTGGACTACCCGCTCGCACCGCTGGTACTTGCGCTGGTGTTGGGTGACAAGGCAGAAGACTCATTCCGTCAGGCTATGCTGGTATCGCAAGGTGAGTTGTCCATTTTGTGGTCCAACCCACTGGTGGGCGGCATCTCCACGCTGGCTTTCATTCTCTTGCTATGGCCGCTGATCTCGCGTGTGATCCATAAAATTCGCCCACCCAAGCCCAAAGGGTTTGCAGCCGACCAGCCGGTTGATTAAATCTTGCCTCTTTGCTTGAGCCTGCTCAGCGTTTCTGCTGACAGGTTCAAGTAGGAGGCCAGTTCCTTTTTGGACAGGCGCTCAAACAGCTCAGGGTGTTTGCGCATAAAGCGGTTCACCCGGCCGGGCGCGTCTAGCAAATGCAAAGTAATTGTGTGTGCCATGATCTCGCTCATCAGGCGCATCACATAGTATTCGAACGAGACTTTAATTTTCGGATGCTTGTCTATGAAGCTTACCCACTGCTGCAAGGGCAGCTTGGCGACGCGCGCTTTGGTGACCGCAACAATGCTGTACGGGGTGGGGGTGCCTAGCCGCCATGCGGCATAGCTCGTTTCCATATCGCGCTCATCGGCAAAACGCAAAATCATTTCCTTGGCTTTATCGTTGGCCACCACCCGCTTCAGAATGCCATCCAGCACAAAGTACTGTCCCATGTCGTGCACGCCTTGGTGCAGCAAGTAGTCGCCCTTGTGACAATCTACCACGGTCAAAAGTTGTTCGAGCTCTGTGCGTTCGTCCGAAGTCAGTTCACTCAGAATAACGTTTTGTGTGAGCTGGACCCTAATGACATTTTTTTCAGGATGATTTTCTACGGAGGACATGCAAGTGCCAGGTTCAAATAAAAATAGGTCAGGTTGTGCACTTCACTCGCTTGCGCGGCTCAAATATTCTGAATGTTGACCAAGGTCAAGGGCGTAAGCTAATTACCCTCCTATGATACCGGATGGCGCAAATACGGCGCAAAAATCACTATTTCTGAAGTCGAATGAACCTCTTTTAAGAACCTTTTTTCATTATGAGCACAGCTACCTCTACACCAGAAATGACCGACGGTTTTCACTTGGTCATTGACGCCCTCAAACTCAACGGCATTGACACCATTTTTGGGCTGCCCGGCATTCCCATCACAGATCTGACCCGCAAGATGCAAGCCGAAGGCATGCGGGTCATTTCCTTCCGCCACGAGCAGCACGCGGGTAATGCCGCGGCTGCTGCAGGTTTTCTTACGCAAAAGCCTGGCATTTGCCTCACCGTGTCGGCCCCGGGATTCTTGAATGGCCTAACTGCTTTGGCTAACGCGACCACTAATTGCTTCCCGATGATTTTGATCAGCGGCTCCAGCGAGCGCGAGATTGTGGACCTGCAGCAGGGCGACTATGAAGAGATGGACCAGTTGGCCATCGCCCGTCCGCATTGCAAAGCGGCTTTCCGGGTATTGCACGCGCAAGACATTGGCGTAGGTATTGCCCGCGCTATCCGCTCGGCCTTGTCCGGTCGCCCTGGTGGTGTATACCTTGATTTGCCTGCCAAGTTGTTTTCGCAGGCGATGGATGCCGTGCAAGGCAAGGCGTCGTTGATCAAGGTGGTCGACGCTGCGCCGCGCCAGATTCCTGCGCCAGATGCTATCGAGCGTGCGCTCAACCTGCTCAAAGGTGCCAAGCGTCCCCTGATTTTGCTGGGCAAGGGCGCTGCCTACGCCCAGGCCGATGCCGATGTGCGCGCCTTGGTCGAGAGAAGCGGCATTCCTTACCTGCCTATGTCCATGGCCAAAGGTTTGTTGCCCGATACCCACGCCCAGTGTGCCTCGGCAGCCCGTTCGCATGTGTTGGCTGAGGCCGATGTGGTGCTCTTGGTGGGCGCGCGTTTGAACTGGCTTTTGTCGCACGGCAAGGGCAAAACCTGGGGCGGCGACAAAGCTGCCCATCGCCAATTTATCCAAGTGGATATTTCTCCCACCGAGATGGACAGTAACGTCGCTATCGCCGCACCGGTGGTGGGCGACATTGGGTCTTGCGTAGCCGCGCTGGTTGCGGGTATGGGCGCCAACTGGGCCAAGCCACCCGCAGACTGGACTACCGATGTTTATGCGCGCAGAGACAAAAACGTGGCCAAGATGGCTGAGACGCTGAAGCTGAGCCCGTCGCCGATGAGCTACCAAAGCGCATTGAATGTGATTAAAAATCAGATCAAAGCCCGGCCAGACGCCATTTTGGTCAACGAAGGTGCCAACACACTGGACTTTGCACGGTCTATCGTCGATATGTACGAGCCGCGCAAGCGCCTGGACGTAGGCACTTGGGGCATCATGGGGATCGGCATGGGCTTTGCTGTCGCCGCTGCAGTGGTGACCAAGCACCCCGTCATTGCTGTCGAGGGCGACAGCGCATTTGGTTTTAGCGGCATGGAAGTCGAAACCATTTGCCGTTACAACCTGCCGGTGTGCGTGATTGTCTTTAACAACAATGGCATTTACCGTGGCACCGATGTGAACGTGAGCGGCAGCGCAGACGTTGCCCCCACTGTGTTTGTCAAAAATGCGCGTTACGAAATGATGATGCAGGCCTTTGGCGGTGTGGGCGTGCTGGCCAACACCCCTGCTGAGCTGGAGAAGGCTTTGACCGAAGCAGTGGCTTCTGGCAAGCCCACACTGATCAACGCCATTATCGACGATAGACCGTGCAAAGTCCAGTGTGTTGGCACCTTCGTTGACCAAAATGGCGTCTGGCCGGGCTT
>JAYWHJ010000022.1:0-4986 GCA_043777795.1 Polaromonas sp.
CTGGATTCGAACCAGCGTACTCGTAAGAGGGCAGATTTACAGTCTGCTGCCATTAACCACTCGGCCATCTCTCCACGGCGAACCTCGGATTATATAACATTGTTGGGCCATTGCTCACTCATCACACAAAGCTTGTGACGGCCTCTTGGCTGCAATATCAGCATTAACCAGCTTTACGCCCCTAAAACATTGCAGACAAAGCTATCAATCCTATAGTAAATATAAAAAATATTATTCGACGCGTTGCGCCAAACGCACGACAGTGACGCCCGCACGGAGCTGTCGCAAGCTGGGCATGACCAGTGTGCAGCCGTCGTAAGGTGTCCGGTACACCAGTTCGCCATCCCGCGCCAGGACGGTACCCGCCAGCGGTATGTTTTGCAAACCTTGCCAATTTCGTTCAAAACGTAAGCCCTCGCTCTGCGCTACAACCGCATCGGTGACTTTGACTGCAATTTGATTGGGCGGCAACGGTTGCAGCCAGTCGGCAGGAATTTGCCCCATCTCGACACACTGCGAGGCCACCAAAAAGCGTGCCGCCATGTCAATGGCCACGTCCCTGCTGGAGGTGTCTCCATGGAATCCGCATTCCAGCAACAGGGCGCAGGCATCGGTTGTAATGTCCGAGCTAAAATTACCATAGTCGCGCATACGCACGCCTTCTTGGTGCCCGGCATCCACCACGATATGCTTTGGCGCTCCTAACTGGCGTGCCAAAGCGAGATTGCGTGCCTGCAGGCCCGTCAGCAGCAACGGCTCGCCAAACTCGTGCATAGAGTGAAGATCAAGCAACCAGTCCGCCTGCATCACAAAAGGGCATAGTTGCAGCGCGCGCTTGCGTTCCTGCGTAACGGGGTTAGCCAATTTTTCGTCAGACCAGACGCGATTGAAGTCTTCGTCGACAAAGCGTGATGCATCATGGTTGGCGGCATCAAAGCGGTCAAAGCCTGCGAGATTGCAAAATGCCAAAATCAGCTTGCCCGCTATGGGACGAATATGCGCCTCCAGCAGGGTTTTGAGCGCCCATGCGCCGCACAGCTCGTTGCCGTGCACCAGAGCGGTCACCATCACGCTGCGCCCCGGCTTGCCACTATCAAACTGCCAGACGCCTTCCACACCAGTATTGCCTTTGCGCCACGGGCCTAGCTCCGGTTTTTCCAATACAAACTGCATACTCAGTGGCCTGTTTTACTCTTTGATTTTCGCGAAATCGACAATCTTTTTGAACTTTATGCTCTCGCTGCCCAGATAAGCCGCCGCGTCTTCTTTGCCGGTGAACACCGTCGAACCTGAATCCTCCAGCTTCTTGCGCATCGCCGGGTCTTGCAGGCCATCCTGCAAGGCTTTTTGCAGCTTGGCCACCACAGAGGCTGGCATGCCTTTAGGGCCTACCAGCATGAACCAAGAGCTTATGTCCAAGCCCTGCAACTGCGGATGCTCCGAGAGTGCAGGTATCTGCCCAGCGACGCTGCTGCGCTTAGCCTCCGAGGTGCCCAAAGCCACTACTTTGCCGCTGCGGATATGGGGCAAGCCCGAGCTGAGCACGAACACCCCAAAATCCAGCGTATTGCCGATCAAGTCATTTGTCAAAGGAGCTACCCCACGGTAGGGGATATGCACCATAAACAGCCCCGCTTTGTCTTTGATCATCTCACCCGTCAGGTGCAAGGCCGTGCCCACGCCTGAAGAGCCATAGCTATATTGACCGGGCTTAGATTTCACCAGCTTGAGGAATTCGTCGGTTGTTTTCACACCAGTCTTGGCCGAGGCTACCAGCACCATGGGTTGGGAGGCCACCAAGCCTAATGGCGTGAAGTCTTTCAGCCCGTCATAGCGCAAATTGGGGTTAACCAATTGGCTGATGGCGACTTCGTTATTCGCCCCTAACAACAAGGTGTAGCCGTCAGCTGGCGCATTGACCACCTTTTGTGCGCCCACGGTACCGCCCGCTCCGCCCACGTTATCGACCAGTGTGGTGACTTTGAGCTGTTTGGCCAATATCTCGGCCACTACTCGGCCCGTCAAGTCGGTGCTGCCGCCTGGCGGATACCCCACCACCACGGTGATGGGTTTGTTGGGAAAGTCAGCCTGAGCCCAAGCTGGGCCACCTACTGCAAGCCAGCATGCAGCTAACGTTGTGGCCAATCCAAAGTTGAGGGTGATTTTTGACATCGCTTTCCTTATTGGTAGAAGACCATGGATTATCAGTTGGCAATTACCGAACGCCATGCGCAAAGCGCAAACCCCTATGCTTTTTGTACAGACGTAAAAAAACCACCCGAAGGTGGTTTTTCTTCCAGCAAGACCATGCCGGCTTATTTCTTTTGACGGAACTTGCGCAGTGCGGCAATTTGCGCTGCCATCACAAACAGCTCGGATTGGGCTTTAGCCACGTCGATTTCGCCTTTGGCGTTATCGAGTGCTTCTTTGGCGGCTGCCATCGCTGCGTTCGCCTTTTCGTCATCCAGATCCTTGCCACGCACGGCGGTATCGGTCAACACCGTCACGCAATTAGGCTGCACTTCAAGCAAGCCACCCGCAACAAAGACAAACTCCTCGGTACCGTCAGCTTTTTCAATGCGCACCGAGCCCGCCTTGATACGGGTAATCAGCGGCGTGTGGCGTGGGTAAATGCCCAGCTCGCCCGCTTCGCCCGGCAAAGCCACAAACTTGGCCTCCCCCGAGAAGATGGACTCTTCGGCGCTTACAACATCAACGTGGATAGTTGCCATGATCAGGCTACTTTCTTGGACTTCTCAATCGCTTCGTCGATCGTGCCTACCATGTAGAACGCTTGCTCTGGCATATGGTCGCATTCGCCGTTGACAATCATCTTGAAGCCGCGAATGGTCTCGGCCAAGGTGACGTACTTGCCGGGTGAGCCGGTGAACACTTCTGCCACGTGGAAAGGCTGACTCAAAAAGCGCTGGATTTTACGGGCACGGGCCACACTCAATTTGTCTTCAGGTGCCAGTTCGTCCATGCCCAAGATGGCAATAATGTCCCGCAGTTCTTTATAGCGCTGCAAGGTGCCCTGCACGGCGCGGGCCGTGTTGTAGTGGTCTTCGCCCACGACGTTCGGGTCCAACTGGCGGCTGGTGGAATCCAGTGGGTCCACGGCAGGATAGATACCCAGCGAGGCGATGTCACGGGACAGCACCACTGTGGAGTCCAGGTGGGCAAAGGTCGTTGCTGGCGATGGGTCGGTCAAGTCATCGGCTGGCACGTACACGGCCTGGATGGAAGTGATCGAGCCGACCTTGGTGGAGGTAATGCGCTCTTGCAAGCGGCCCATTTCTTCGGCCAGGGTGGGCTGATAGCCCACGGCGGAAGGCATACGGCCCAAGAGGGCGGACACTTCGGTTCCGGCCAAGGTGTAGCGGTAGATGTTGTCCACGAAGAACAGCACGTCTTTGCCTTCGTCGCGGAAGGACTCGGCAATGGTCAGACCGGTCAAAGCGACGCGCAGACGGTTGCCTGGTGGCTCGTTCATCTGGCCGTAGACCATGGCTACTTTGGATTCTTCGAGCTTCTCGAGGTTCACCACGCCAGAGTCTGCCATCTCGTGATAGAAGTCGTTACCTTCACGGGTACGCTCGCCCACACCGGCAAACACGGACAAGCCGCTGTGCGCCTTGGCGATGTTGTTGATGAGTTCCATCATGTTCACGGTCTTGCCCACGCCGGCGCCGCCGAACAGGCCGACCTTGCCGCCTTTGGCAAACGGACACACCAGGTCAATCACCTTGATGCCGGTCTCCAGCAGTTCTTGCGAAGGGCTGAGTTCGTCGTAAGTGGGGGCTTTGCGGTGGATAGAGGCTGATTTCTCAGCGCTCACCGGGCCACGCTCGTCGATGGGCGCGCCAAGCACGTCCATGATGCGGCCCAAAGTTGCTTTGCCCACCGGCACCTGGATGGAGTTGTTGGTGTTGGTCACCACCATGCCGCGACGCAAGCCGTCGGACGAGCCGAGCGCAATAGTACGCACAATGCCGTCGCCGAGTTGTTGCTGCACTTCCAGGGTCAGCGCAGAGCCGTCCATTTTCAGGGCGTCATAGATTTTGGGCATTTTGTCGCGTGGAAATTCCACGTCAACCACTGCGCCGATACACTGAACAATAGTTCCTTGAGCCATTTTTTGCTCCAATTAAATAATCAATTAATCTTTTAGACCGCAGCCGCACCAGCGACGATTTCGGACAACTCTTTGGTAATCGCTGCTTGGCGGGTTTTGTTGTAGATGAGCTTGAGCTCACCGATCACACTACCTGCGTTGTCAGTGGCCGACTTCATTGCCACCATGCGCGCTGATTGCTCAGACGCCATGTTCTCTGCCACGGCTTGGTACACCAGCGATTCCACGTAACGCACCAGCAAATCGTCGATCACGGTTTGTGCATCCGGCTCATAGATGTAGTCCCAGCCATGCGCCGTTTTCTCGGCTTGCAGCTTCTCTTGCGAGAGAGGCAACAACTGCTCCACCACGGGCTCCTGCTTCATGGTGTTGATGAACTTGGTGTAGCACAGGTGCACCGACTTGACTTCGCCTTTGACGTACGCATCCAGCAGCACCTTGACAGGGCCGATGAGTTTGTCCAAATGCGGCTTGTCACCCAATTGGGTAGCGTGTGCAACAACCTTGGCCCCTACGCGGTTCAAAAAGCCGAGGCCTTTATTACCGATAGCCACAGCCTGCGCGCTCACGCCCGCAGCCTGGTTGGTACGCAACAAATTGGTAACAGCGCGCAGCACGTTGGTGTTCATGCCGCCGCACAAGCCTTTGTCTGTCGACACCACGATAAAGCCGGCAGATTTGGCATCGTTCGTTTTCATGAACGCGTGCGTGTACTCTGGGTTGGCTTGACCAAGGTTAGCCGCCATGTTGCGGATTTTTTCGCTGTAGGGACGGGCAGCGCGCATCCGCTCCTGCGCTTTGCGCATTTTGGATGCGGCCACCATCTCCATGGCCTTGGTGATCTTGCGGGT
>JAYWHJ010000023.1:0-4982 GCA_043777795.1 Polaromonas sp.
TGACACGGCCCCACTTGACTTCACCGCTGGCAATAAACTGGTCAATCACCACCTGCGCGCCGTTGGCAAAGTCGCCAAACTGGGCTTCCCAAATCACCAAGGTGTTGGGGTCGTTGGACGCGTAGCCGTATTCAAAGCCGAGCACAGCCTCTTCACTGAGCAAGGAGTCAATGACGACAAACGGTGCCTGGCCGTCGGCCACGTTTTGCAGCGGAATATAGGTGCCCGAGTCCCATTTTTCACGGCTTTGGTCATGGATGACCGAGTGGCGGTGGGTGAAGGTGCCACGGCCACAGTCTTCACCCGACAGGCGCACGGGGTAACCAGATGCGACGAGGGAGGCAAAAGCCATGTGCTCGCCCATGCCCCAGTCCACCGGGATGTCGCCCCGGCCCATTGCGGCGCGGTCGTCGTACACCTTTTTCACCAACTGGTGTGGTGCCACCGATGCGGGGATAGTGGTGATTTTCTCGGCAATTCGCTTCCACTCTGCCATCGGAATAGCGGTGTCGCCCGCGTCTGTCCACTTTTTGCCCACAAAAGGCGTCCAGTCCACCGCATACTTGCTCTTGAAGTTGGTGATGGTGATGTCTTCGGTGTGTTTGCCTTCGTCCATGGCAGCGCGGTAGGCCTTTGCCATGTCGTCGCCAATAGTGTCTCCCAGGCCTTGGGTAGTCAGCTTGTCGGCATACAAACGGCGCGTGCCCGGATGCGCGGCAATCTTTTTGTACATCAACGGCTGGGTCAACGCAGGGGTGTCTTGCTCGTTATGGCCGAGTTTGCGGAAGCAGATGATGTCTACCACCACGTCTTTATTGAACTTTTGGCGATACTCTAGCGCCCACTGGGTGCATAGCACCACGGCTTCGGGGTCGTCACCGTTCACATGCAGCACCGGGGCTTCGACCATCTTCACCACATCGGTGCAATAGATGGTGGAGCGGGTATCGCGCGGGTCACTGGTGGTAAAGCCAATTTGGTTGTTAATGACGATGTGCACCGTGCCGCCGGTGTAGTAGCCGCGCGTTTGCGCCAGTGCCAGCGTCTCCATCACCACACCTTGCCCTGCAAAGGCGGCGTCGCCGTGCACCAGCACGGGCAGCACGCTGTCGCCAACGGCATCACCACGGCGGTCCATGCGGGCGCGCACGCTGCCTTCAACCACGGGGTTCACAATCTCCAGGTGCGATGGGTTGAACGCCAGCGTCAGGTGCACAGGGCCACCGGGGGTGGTCACATCAGAGCTAAAGCCTTGGTGGTATTTCACGTCGCCTGCAGGCAGGTCTTCGGGCGCAGTGTGGTCAAATTCTGCGAACAAATCCTTAGGCATCTTACCCAGGGTGTTGACCAGCACGTTCAAACGTCCACGGTGGGCCATGCCGATCACCACTTCTTGAACACCCGAGATACCAGCCTTTTGCACCAGCTCGTCCATGCAGGCAATAAAGCTCTCGCCACCTTCTAGCGAGAAGCGTTTTTGGCCCACGTATTTGGTGTGCAAATACCGCTCCAAGCCTTCGGCGGCGGTGAGGTTTTGCAGAATGTTCTTTTTCTCATCATTCGTAAAGCTGGGCTTGCTGCGAATGCTCTCCAGCTTTTGCTGCCACCAGCGCTTTTCATCCTGGTTGGTGGAGTACATGTACTCGGCGCCAATGGTACCCGAGTAGGTTTCGCGCAGCGCGTTGAGCAGCTCGCGCAGCGGCATGCTGGCTTTGCCAAAGTAGGTATTGCTGGTGTCAAACACCACTTCTTGGTCCGCGTCGGTAAAACCGTAGTACGCGGGGTCCAAGTCGGGGATGTTCTCGCGCTCGGTGCGTTGCAGCGGATCCAAGTTGGCCCAGCGTGCGCCTACGTTACGGTAGGCGGCAATGAGCTGCTGCGCGGAGGTGCGCTTTTTGCCCATGGCAGCGTCGCTGCTGGCGGTCACGACCTTGGTCACGCCTTGCTTGGCGCGCTCGGCAAAGGCGTTGATCACCGGCAGGTGGGCTACGTCGTGGGCGGCGCTGCCGTCTGAGGCGGGCACATGCTGAAGCGCGTCAAAATACGCGCGCCAAGAGTCGGTGACGGAGCCGGGGTTGGAAAGATAGTTTTCGTACATCTCTTCGACGTACGGGGCGTTGCCGCCAAAAAGGTAGGTATTGCTACCGTAAGCCTGGTACACAGACGCTGACATATTGTGCTGACCTCCGTCTCCCTCTGGGAAACATAAGCTGGTTGATAAACCTCCCGCGACACGGCTGAACCGGTTAGCGGATGCGACATGGCAAGGAAGGGCCTTAACGAGTCAGGGCAGATTGTGACAGGTTTAGCCCAGTTTGTGAACCGCGATAAGCGCTTTTGCCGTTTAGCCGCGCTATAATCTGCCTCTCTATGGTGGCTGTAGCTCAGCTGGTAGAGTCCAGGATTGTGATTCCTGTTGTCGTGGGTTCGAGCCCCATCAGCCACCCCAAACAAATAAAAAAGCCTGCAGCTTCTCAGTTGCAGGCTTTTTTTATGTCGGCCAAGGAACACGAAAGTACTTTTCTAGCGGTAATACCCCACTTGGCCGTAGCCGCGACCGGGCCCACCATGGTGCCTGCGATGGCCATGACCATGACCTGGATGGCGGTAATACACCGGCGCTGGTGCATACACGACAGGGCGAGGCGCATAAATCACGCGGGGTTGTTGGTACACGACCTGGGGTTGGTGGTAAACCACTTGGGGCGCGGGGTAAACCACCTGAGGGGCTGGGTACACCACTTGCTGCGCTGGATATACCACATGGGGTGGGTAATAGACTGGCTGGGGCTGCACCACCACAGGGAAAGGCAGCCCAATGCTTACGTTCCAGCGCACGTCGGACGCATGGGCGCTTGCACCGAGAGTGGCTCCAGCCAACACGGCACACGCAGCCATCGCGTTAGAGACTTTGACAGAGATACTACGCATATTGAACTCCTTTGCTTAGGTAACCATACAACGCGTCAGAGTACGCGAAGGAAAGCATCTGCCATGTGAAGATTGCAACCAATCGTATCTATTTGGGGCGGAGTACGAGGCCCATTGGCCGCTCCAAGCGATCCTCCTGTCAACGGCCTGTAGCCAGAAAGCCTCTCTGGCGGCAAATTTTGACGCGTTAATCGGCGCGCAATGCCTTACGAAGCTCTACGCCAATTTCAGGCTTGTGTGCAAACGGATCTGTCGGGTTGCGCTGCTGCATGATGTCTTCCAGGCGCGTTTGCACCGAGCCGATAGATTTGGGGTGACTGTATACATAAAACTGGCCAGTGTGTACAGCATCAAACACCTTTTGCGCTACGTCTGCCGCGCTGACTTTGCCTTTGCCCACCGCTTGATCGTTCATGGCCTGGCCTATCAGCTGGCTCTTGGTGGGCTTGATACCACTTTGTTTGAACTCATCGGGCCGGTTGCGGTGGCTTTGACTAATACCGGTGGGTACAAAGAAGGGGCAAAGCACAGAGGCGCTGATCTGGTCGGTGACCAGCTTCAAGTCTTGGTACAGCGTCTCGCTGAGTGACACTACCGCATGCTTGCTCACGTTGTACACACCCATGTTCGGCGCGTTGAGCAGGCCCGCCATGCTGGCAGTATTGACGATGTGCCCTTGGTAAGCAGGGTCTTTTTTGGCGGCCTCAAGCATCATCGGGGTGAACACGCGTACGCCATGAGCCACACCCATAATGTTGACGCCAATCACCCACTCCCAGTCTTTCAGAGTGTTCTCCCAAATCATGCCGCCGGCGCCTACACCTGCGTTGTTGAACACAAAGTGCGGCGCGCCAAAGCGCTTGAACACCGCCTCGCCCATGGCCTCTACTTCAGCGGCTTTGGAGATGTCCAGCTTGAACGACAGCACCTGCGCGCCCATGGCGCTTATCTCAGCTGTAGCTTTGTCAAGCGCGTCTTGCTGCACATCGGCCAGCACCAGGTTCATTCCCAGCTTGGCGCCGATGCGCGCACACTCCAGGCCAAAGCCTGAGCCTGCGCCAGTGAGAACAGCAGTTTTGTTTTTGAAATCGGTAATCATCTATATCTCCATAAAAATAAAAATTAAGGCCGCAGCATCTCGATATGCGGGATGCCGTCCTCCATATAGGGCGCACTGGCGGCAATGAACCCCAGCTTGCCATAAAACTTTTCAAGATGTGCCTGCGCACCAATACGAATAGGCTGCACACCCCACTGCCGATGTACACAGGCAATGGCCGTGTGCATCAATTCTGCGCCCGCACCGGTGCCGCGCAAACTTGCACGGGTAACGACGCGGCCAATACTGGCTTCAGCGAATTTTGCACCTGCTGGAAAGCAACGCGCATAGGCCACCAGTTGATTGACCAATGTGCCCAGAACATGCACGGCCTGCGGGTCCACGCCGTCCATATCTTGAAACACGCAGGCTTGCTCCACCACAAAGACTTCCATGCGCAGTTGCAGCACCTCGTAAAGTTCCTGCACTGTCAGCGCGTTGAATGCTACGCTGCGCCAGGCAATGGCCACAAAAGGTTTATCGTCAGAAGGCAGCATGCCAATCAAACAGCCTTGAGCACAAAACCGATCCGTGGAAAGTGCACATGGACCGTGCCGGCGCGGTCGTCCTGGCGGCGCAAGCTGTAGCGGGTGCGGGTGGCAGCGACCAGCTCGCCCTGCGTTTCTTCAAGACCAAAACTCTCTGCCTTGATACTGACGAGGGTACCTAACGGAATGCTGTGCTCGTCTTGAAAAACCTCATGCTTCGCATCGAATAGGTGGTTGTCTCCAGTAAAACCCGCGCAAACAGCTATCGAATACGTATCACTACTTTTTTCCATGCTGCCGTGACCGAAAGCCTTGATGCGGTCCATCCAAGCCAGTACGCTGGGGGTGGCATCCAAAATGCCCGCCAATGCGGGAATGTTTCGGGTAAACCACAAGGGATGGTAGATGGAGAAATCAGCCACGCTGGGCTGCTGGCCCAGTACGAAGGGCTGCTCGTCCACCAT
>JAYWHJ010000024.1:0-14130 GCA_043777795.1 Polaromonas sp.
GTTGAGGGAACGAGTCACTATATATTTAGGAGCTGCTCCCGCATTATTTAATTGCGCTACAGCCCGATATGTATCTCTAAAACACTACTGTCCGGAATAAAGTTTTCCAAACAGCTCCTGTTGGTAACACGCCGGTAGCGCTGCCTCAAGCGGCATGGCCATGCGCGACGCATGTTCAACGTAGACTTTCTCAAACCAATTGACCTCCAGCAGGTGCATCAAGGTAGACAGTTGCACGTCCAACAGGAGCTGTTTGCGAATCATCGGCGTCACCAGGTAGACAAGCATCGCGATCCAGATTTGGCTCTTGAGCGCATTGACCGAGATGCCAAAGAAGTGGTCAATGCTCAAATTCTGCGTGGGCCATTTAAAGAATCGCTCTGCCTGCCAGCGCTGTTGGTAGATTTACGCAATCGTGAGGGCTGGCAAATCCAGTCGGTCGGTGAGATAGACCAGCGCGTATATGCCGTCGTAGTTACTAATCGCGACTACGCTACCAAAAACTCTGACCTGGTGGCTAAGTATCTTGTCGTGATAACGCGTTCGGCCAATTGGATTAAGGACAACCCACAAAAGGGGCAAGCCTTGTCGATTCGCGTCGCTAGCAAGGAACCAGCGTCCTTGGTGGACGCGAGTTTTCTCAAATGCCTAAACGATAATCCGGCATTGTCAAAAACTGCGATGCCAAGGTAGAAGATGATCGAAGTGTGTGTAGACTCAGCGGCCACTACGCAGTCAGTGACTGGAGCAGTGCGCCGTCGTTTCTCTAACCAGCAACTCAAACGGCAGTAACGACTGCAGAGCTATTGGTTTCCCGTCTAATGCTGCGAGTATCTGCGCGGCCGAGATTCGTCCTAGGTCTTGAGTGGGTAGGCTGACAGTGGTGATGGCAGGGTTCATTTCGGCAGCCAGTTCCTGGTTGTCTATCCCGCAAATCGACAGCTCGCTGGGCACTTGCAATCCTTGGCGTTTGGCTTGAAGCAATGCGCCAGTGGCTAGTAAATCGTTGCCGCAGACGATGGCTGTAGGTGGATTCTTGGCCTTGAATAACTCGATCAGACCAAGGCGACCACCACCAATGTTCAGTGCTTGTTCGCTGATTGCGTTGGCGGCGAGCTTTAGGCCAGCAGCGGCCATGGTGTCGCGCAAACCGGTCAAGCGCATTTGAGCACGATCGTTGTGTTGGGTGTAGCCTGAGATCATGCCAATGCGTCGATGCCCCAAGTCCAGCAGATGTTGTGTTGCCAGGGCGGCAATAGCGTGGTTGTCAAAACCGACCGAAGGAAGTCTAGGATCGCAGGACCAAGTCAATAAAACAGGGTTGCTCCATTCGGTGAGTAATTTCCACAGTTGCTTATGGTGTTCTGCACCCACTAACAGCAAGGCATCCACCCCGCGTTGCTGCAAGGCCTTTACCAGTACCAGTTCCTGCATTGGATCGTAGTTGTGGCTGGCCACCAGCAACTGATAGCCAGCTTGGGCTAACGTGCTTTGCATTGCCTGGATACCGCTCGCAAAGATAGCGTTATCAAGCGTCGGGATCACGCAACCAACGGTGCGCGTGCGACCAGATGCCAACGCGCGACCCGCAGCGTCCGGCACATAACCGAGTTTATCCACGGTCCGTTGCACCAGATCACGAGTGCTTTGGCGCACGCGCTCTGGGTTGGACAGAGCGCGTGAAATCGTAGCTGTGGACACGCCAGCAATTTGTGCTACATCTTCTATACGGATACGCTTACGCATGGTGGCTGCTACTCCGCACACATTGTGCAAGCGTTTGCTGGCTAATTAAGCTCATTAACAACGAATGCTCTTAAGTGTTTTCCCTTTGTATTCTCGAATAAGCAGGGAAAATGCTTGACAGCTGAAAGTGCTGAAACGCAAAATCAATGCAAGCGTTTACATTTTACCTTTTCAACTAGATTGGCAAGCACAATAATCATGGCTTCCAGAATCCTTAAAGCTGCCGGGCTGTCGCGCCGTACATGGCTTGGCTCGGGTACGGTTTTGGTCGTATTGCTTGCTTGGTGGGTAATGACCTCACAAACGGGTTGGATCTCGCCAGCCCGCTTTCCTGCGCCTAAAGAGGTTTGGGAGGCGCTCACACAAATCTGCATCGAGGGCTACGGCAATGGCCTGCTGTACCAGCACATCTTGCACAGCTTGAAACTGGTGTTGATGGGTTTTTCAGTTGCGGTGGGTATTGGTGTGCCGCTCGGGCTGCTAATGGGCTATTCGCGCAAAGCAGAGACTTTGATCAACCCGGCCTTCTTATTGTTGCGCCCCATTCCCCCACTCGCATGGATTCCGCTGGCGATCGTTTGGCTGGGACTGGGCGATGCGGCAAAGATCTTGGTGATCTTTGTGGCTGCTTTTGTGCCTTCCGTGATCAATAGCTACACCGGTGTGCGCAACATTGACACGCCTGTTTTGGAAGCTGCAAAGATGCTGGGCATTCGCGGCAGCAAGCTGGCTTTCGGCGTGTTGATCCCCGGCGCGTTCCCGATGATTTTTACAGGCTTGCGCCTGTCTTTGCAAGCCAGCTGGACGACGCTCGTAGCTGCTGAGCTGATTGGCGCTTTGTATGGCTTGGGCAGCATCCTGAATCAAGCCGCGCAAGACATTTATCCGGCCATGATCTTGGTGGCCATGGTGTGTGTAGGTATCTGCGGTGCGCTTTCCACGGCCCTCTTGGGCTATGTGGAAAGCAAGGCAATGCCTTGGCGGCGCGAGAGGGCAGCTTAATGAACGAGAAGCCCCATTGGACGCAAAGCAAGCCTGTGCTGTCGCTGATTGGCATCACATCCTTTTTCAGCATTTGGTATTTCGCATCGTTTGCGCAATTGATTCCTCGGCAGTTTTTGCCCATGCCGCACGAAGTCGTGATCAAGCTGGTCGATCTGATGCAAACGCCTTTTGCTGGCTTTGTTTTGCATGAGCACATGGCTGCGAGCCTGCAGCGCTTTGCATGGGGCTTTGGGCTTGCGGCTCTGGTCGGTGTGCCGCTGGGCATGCTGATGGGATGGTTTGGCTGGCTAGACGATATCGTCTCGCCCCTGTTTGATGGCCTGCGCTTCATTGCGCCCGTTGCTTGGGTGCCATTCGCGGCCCTGTGGTTTGGCACAGGCGCTGGTGGCCCGACGCTGATTATTTTTGCGGGTGCGTTCCCGCCTTGCTTGATCAACGCATATCGCGGCGCACGCGGCGTGGATGTGCGCTACACGGAAGCCGCCAGCATGCTCGGCGTTGGCAATTTCCGCACTATCACAGAAGTGCTTTTTCCTGCTGCTGTGCCTTCGGTCATTGCCGGTCTGCGCATCGGCGCGGGCTTGGGCTGGATGTCGCTGGTGGGCGCAGAGCTCATCGCATCCTCAAGCGGCATGGGCTATTTGATAGTGAAAGGCCAAAGCGCGATTGCCACAGACATTGTGATGGCTGGCATGCTGGCCATTGGTTTCGTTGGCGTGCTAATTGATGTGGCACTGAGAAAAATAGAAGCGCATCTGCTGCGCCACCGCAGATAAATATCGAGATTGAAGACCCCATGAGCACGATTGAATTCAAAAATGTGACGCGCGTTTTCAAGCGCGATAACAAAGACTTTCTGACCATCGATAGTTTTGATCTCAAGGTTAACGATCAAGAATTTGTCGCCATTGTCGGACCATCAGGCTGCGGCAAGACGACTTGTATGCGCATGGTGGCTGGCTTGGAGTTCCCCAGTACGGGCGAGGTTTTGGTATCCGACAAAGTCGTCAAAAGCCCAGGGCCTGAGCGTGCTGTGGTTTTTCAGGCCTTTGCGCTGTTTCCTTGGAAGTCTGTGTACGACAATATTGATTTCGGCTTGCGTGCTAAAAATCTTCCTAAGGAAAAACGCCACGAGATCATCACCCATTACATCGGCTTGATGAATCTCAAAGGCTATGAATCAGCCTACCCGCATCAACTCTCGGGCGGTATGCAGCAGCGCGTGGCGATTGCGCGCGCTTACGCACTTGATCCAGACGTCTTGCTGATGGATGAGCCATTTGGCGCACTGGATGCGCAAACACGCGTCGTCATGCAAGAAGAACTTGTGAAACTTGCTCGCAAAAACCCGCGCACAGTTTTGTTCATTACCCATGCCGTGGAAGAAGCGGTGTATCTCGCAGATCGCGTAGTCGTGATGACGAGCCGCCCTGGCAAGATCAAAGAAATTCTGGATGTCAAAAGCATCCGCGAATCAGACGGTTGGGATAAGCATCCGCGCATCGAAGATGTGATGGATCTTGCCTCCTTCGTTCATTTGCGTACCCGCATCTGGAAGTCGCTGCGTGAAGAGCACGGCAGCACCGACCACTAACCCTTTCACTCACCACCAGGAGCATTTATGTTGAAGAAAACCGTTATCGGCTTCGCCGCAGCCATTGCGCTGAGCACATCGTTTGCGCAGACCCTCACGCCCATCAAAATCAGCTACCAGCCATCGCTGTATTGGGCGATGCCTTTCCACGTGGCCACTGAAAAAGGCTGGTGGAAAGAAGTGGGCTTAGCACCTGAATTCAGCACCTTCCCAGCGGGCGTGCCGCAAATCGCGGCATCGGCTGCGAAGTCGTGGGACGTCGGCGGCACAGGCTCAGTACCTGCCGTACTCGGCCATGTACGTTTTGGTATCAAAACGATTGGCGTGACCAATGATGAATCCGCAGGGAATGCCTTGGTCGCCAGTGGCAAAAAGGCGGCGGAGTTTGCCAAAGACCCAACCGCTGCTTTGCGTGGCCAAACCATCACGCTCACGCAAAACTCCACAGCGGATTACGCGGTGCAAGCTTGCCTCAAGCGCTACGGCTTGAAAAAATCCGATGTGGTGATGAAGAACATGGGGCAATCGGAAATCATCTCCGCCCTGTCATCCAACAATACCGATCTCGCGGGCATGTGGGCGCCTAACATTTACACCGTGGAAGAAAAAGCCGGCGCGAAAGTGCTGTGCAGCGGCAAAGAAGGCGGCGCGGTGGTGCCTGGTGCCTTGATCGCGCGTGGCGACTATGCCAAAGAAAATCCACAAAACGTTGCCAAATTCCTGGCAGTGTATTTGCGTGCTTGGAAGTGGATGGGTGCCAATCAAACAGAATCCATCGCCATGATGAAAGACTTTTATGCCAAGGGCGGCGTGAGCATCAGCGACGCATCGATGAAGAAAGAATTCTCCACTCGTCCCACCTTCGATTTGAACCAACAGATCAAAATGATGGAGCGTAAAAACAGCAATTCGCAAGTGGATGCTTGGTTCGCTCAAATTTCGGTCTTCATGCGTGAGACGGGCGCTGTCACCACCATTCCCCAAGTACAAGATTTCGTGACCGACGAATACATGAAGCTGGTGCTGGCTGATCCCAAGCTGCGTGAATTCGCCAACAACAGCAAGTAAACGACCCATTCTTTGCAGCAGCCAGCCAGGCTCTGGTTGGCCGCCGCATTCCTATTTCTGGAGCACCATTGTGAGCATTCAATACCTAAAAAAAGCTGCGAAGACCCCTGAGTCTGAAACAGCCACTGCGCAAAGCGTAGTGAACGACATGTTGGCTGAGATTCAAAAGAATGGTGAAGCCGCCGTTCGCAGCTATGCCAAGAGCCTAGATAAATGGGAAGGCGAGTTTGTCGTCACCCGTGCCCAGCTCGATGCAAATGCCAAAGTCGTGCCTGCGGATGTAAAAGCCGATATTGATTTTGCGATCAAGCAGGTGTTTGACTTTGCTACGGCGCAAAGAAAATCTGTCAGTGAGTTCCGGACTGAACTGCATCCCGGCGTGACCGCTGGCCAGCGCGTTTTACCAGTGAATGTAGCCGGATGCTATGCGCCCGCTGGCCGCTACGCCCATATTGCCTCTGCCTACATGGGTGTGGCCACCGCCAAAGCTGCTGGTGTCAAAACTATTTTGGCCTGCTCGGGCCCGTTTCGTGACGGCCCCATGCATCCATACCTGATGTATGCGTTTGATAAGGCCGGTGCAGATGTGATCATGACCTTGGGCGGCGTACAGGCGATTGCCACGATGGCCTATGGTTTGTTCACCGGCAAGCCGGCTGATGTGATCGTGGGGCCCGGGAATAAATTTGTGGCCGAGGCCAAGCGCAGCTTATTTGGCAAAGTGGGCATTGATGTGTTTGCGGGCCCGTCTGAGGTTGCCGTGATTGCGGATGAAACGGCTGATCCCGCCATTGTGGCGAGTGATCTGGTCGGCCAAGCTGAGCACGGCCATGAGTCACCAGCTTGGTTGTTCACCACCGACGAAAAACTGGCACGCGATGTGATAGCGCATATGCAGCCCTTGATCGATGCGCTGCCGCCGATTGCGCGCGATGCGGCAGGGTGCGCTTGGCGAGATTACGGCGAGGTGATTCTGTGCTCCACGCGCGAAGAGATGGCTGCAATCTCAGACAAATACGCTCCCGAGCATTTGGAAGTGCATACGAAAGATCTGAACTGGTGGCTGGAGAATCTCACCTGCTACGGCTCGCTTTTCCTAGGCGAAGAAACCACGGTGGCCTATGGCGACAAAGCCAGTGGCCCGAACCATGTTTTGCCCACAAAAGGCGCTGCGCGTTACTCGGGCGGCTTGTCTGTGCATAAGTTCATGAAGACGCTCACTTGGCAGCAAATGACGCGTGAAGCTGCGCGTGATATTGGTCTGCCCACAGCCCGAATCTCGCGGCTCGAAGGCATGGAAGCGCATGCGCGCACGGCTGACGACCGTTTGGCAAAATACTTTCCCGGCCAGAAATTCAACGTGGGTGAGCCTGTCACCGCATGAACCTGCAAGCTTTGTTCAGCCTGAAAGGGCGCACTGCGTTCGTCACCGGGGGCAACTCGGGCATTGGCGAAGCCATCGCCACCGCGCTCGGCTTGGCCGGGGCGCGCGTGATTCTGGCAGCTCGCCGACAGGACGCTTTGGCGCAGGCCGCAGAACGACTCAAGACCAGCGGCATTGACGTAATGTGCTTACCTTGCGATTTGGCGGATATTGAAGCCACGCAAGGCGCAGCCCGCAAGGCGTTGGCGTTGGCACCGATTGATATTTTGGTGAACGCGGCTGGCGTGAATCTGCGTGAGCCCTTCTTGCAGATCAGCCCAGAGTCTTGGCAAACTCAGATCAACCTGCATTTGAGCGCACCGTTCTTCCTCACACAAAGCTTTGCTCCCAAGATGGCCGAGCGCGGCTGGGGCCGGATCATCAACATCGCCAGCCTGCAAAGCTATCGCGCCTTCGGCAATAGCGCGCCTTATGGCGCTGGCAAGGGCGGCGTGGTGCAGTTGACACGCGCGATGGCGCAAGAGTGGTCTGCCAAAGGCATTACTTGCAACGCGATTGGCCCTGGCTTTTTTCCAACGCAACTCACAGCGCCGGTCTTTGGTGATCCAGCCGCCGCGCTCAAAAATGCCAACCAGACTTGCGTAGGGCGCAACGGCGAGTTGACCGACCTGTATGGCCTGTCCGTGTTTCTGGCCAGCGATGCATCAAGCTACATCACTGGCCAAACTGTCATGATCGATGGCGGCTTCAGTGCAAAATAGCATGCACATGAGGAAGTCTTGCGACGAAATTTGGATGCCGTTCATACGCAATCGGGAGTGTCAATCGCCACTGCGAATCGTCGTCTCGGCCAAAGGCCGTGACACCCCAGAGGCGGCAGCTTCTGGATGGCATATTAGGCCTGTGGCGGGTGGGCGTAGAGCATCGGCACCCTTACATTGTCAGCGCGATGAAGCAGCCAATGATGCACGGCATTGCGCGTCGAATTTTCGGGCCGGGCATTCAGGTGCACGCGCTCTATCTGAGCGCTCGGCGCGGCTTGCGCCGTCTCTCCTGAGCGAAAAGGCCGATATCGATCAAATGATCGATTGTTCGCGCCGCACCACCCAAGACATGAATTGAAAGGTACGCGATGAAAGCACTTGTCTATACCCAACCCAACGAAGTTCAGTTGCTGGATCGCCCAGCCCCGACTCTGGATGCTGGTGAAGTGATTTTGAAAATCGAGGCTGTTGGCATCTGCGGCTCGGATATGCATGCGTACCACGGCCACGATCCACGCCGCAAACCCGGCTTGATCTTGGGGCATGAGTTTTGCGGCACGGTCTTTGAGACAGCGTCACCGCACTACGCCAAAGGTACGCGCGTCACAGGCAATCCGCTCATCACCTGCGGCATTTGCGAATACTGCGTGCAAGGCCGCAATAACCTGTGCAGCCACCGCACGATGGTCGGCATGTCGCGCCCTGGCGCATTTGCGCAATACATGTCGATCCCTGCCGCATCTTTGATCGATATGCCGCAAGATATGCCTGCAGCGCATGCTGCAGTCACTGAGCCTGCTGCTACCGCCTTGCATGCAATCAACCTGTCCATGCGCGCGTTGGTGCGGCCAGTGCAGGAATGTCGCGTGCTGATCTTGGGTGGCGGCGCGATTGGCATGCTGTCGGCCCTGCTGCTGAAAAACTATGGCTGTGCAGATATCACGGTCGCCGAGGTCAACCCACTGCGCCGCCAGCAGATAGAGCAATATGCGCAGGTGAAGACTTACAACCCTAAAGAGACCAACCCCGCAGAGAACGACTTCGATTACGTGATGGATGCCGTCGGCTCCAAAATCACCCGCAACACCGCCTTTGCCAGCGTGAAAACGGGCGGTGTGATCATGCATGTTGGCCTGCAAGACTGGGCCAGCGAAGTAGACATGCGCCGCCTCACCTTGGCGGAAATCACGCTGCTGGGCACCTACACTTACACCACCGCCGATCTGCGGGCCACTGTGAAACTTATTCACCAGGGTGCTTTCGGTGATTTGGCCTGGCTCGATACCCGCCCGTTGAGCGAAGGTGCACAGGCGTTTCAAGATTTGGATCAAGGCAAGGCAGCATCGGCCAAGGTGATTCTCTGCCCCTGAT
The DNA here is from genome assembly GCA_043777795.1 of Polaromonas sp. Classification (GTDB taxonomy): domain Bacteria; phylum Pseudomonadota; class Gammaproteobacteria; order Burkholderiales; family Burkholderiaceae_C; genus JAAFIP01. The sequence continues at coordinate 8,933 of JAYWHJ010000024.1, forward strand.
GTGTCCCTATTGGTGCACGCCTCACCATTAAAAGGAACGATAGTATGAAGTTATCAAAGAAAAAAATTATCCTCAAGTGCACGGCGCAGTACAAAAAACTCAGCTGCTACTTTTTGATTCTGACGGGTGCAATAGTGACCACGGCGCACGCTCAAACACCTGTGCGCATATCTGTACAGCCTGCCAACTACTCAGCATTAGCGGTGCATATAGCCACTAAAAACGATTTTTGGAAATTGGCAGGTTTGACCCCCAGCTTTGTGAGCTACTCCGCAGGTGTGCCGCAAATCAAAGCCCATGCTGACTGGGACATCGGGATTACGGGAGCTGTTCCTGCTCTACTGGGAGCCAAAGACTTCAACTTGATCACAATTGCCGTTGCCGACGATCAATCGCGAACAAACGCATTGATGGCAAGCAAAGAAATGGTTGCAAAAATTAGAAAAGACAGAGCAATCCCCAAGGGAACAAAAATTGCTGTAACGCTGAACTCAACCGCAGACTATGCAGTGCAAACATGCCTGGCTTTATGGGGCGGACACACGAAATCAGATATGGCCTACCAAGGCGCTACGCAGCCTGAAGCCATTCAAGCGGGCGCATCCGGTGCAGCAGAGATGGTGGGGCTATGGGCACCCAATGTGTACACGATGCAGGAAAAGCACGGCTTTGAGCCGCTGTGCAGCGCCAAAGATTTCAGCCCCGGTCTGTATAACGCTGTGGTCACATCCCGGGATTTTGCAAGCAAAAACCCAGACACTGTTGCGAAATTCTTAGCTGTGATGATGCGATCCATTCGGTGGATGAAATCCAACCCTGAGCAGATGCAAGCTTTCTTTGTGAAGAATGCCGAAAGCGAGGGCATCAAAATCAGCAGCAATGCAGCAAAGAGTGATTTTGAGCTGCGCCCTCTATTCGATTTGAATGCACAGCTGAAGATGATGGGTGAATCCGACGCCAGCGTGGATGCCTCTCCAGTTGCTCGATCTTTTTTCTCAATCAATGTCTTCTTAAACGAGGGTCGACCAGGCACCCGCACCTTGAAGCCTTCGTCTTTCATGAATCCGGTTTATCTCAAAACAGTGAAAGATAACGCTAGCCTCAGCCAAATAGCGGAGCTCAGGTGAAAAAAAATCTCACTGCGTGTCGACGTGCCCCGGTAATTCAAGCCAATCAAAGGCACAAGATCCCGGCTTTATCGTGCGCGGATCCAACATGGCAAGTTCTTCCCCCACCAATTCATCGCAGGGCCGCAGCGCAGAATTTACACTGAAGCATGCGGTGCTTTTTTGCAAAATTGCCTCTGCCAAGGCATGGACGAAAGCCATAGATGCGCTCCATCTCTCCACATCAAGTATGTCCCCTAGATTGAGTTGAAACGCTGCGAGAGCTGATGACACCATCGCCATCGCCGAAACGCCCGATTGGCTTTGTGCATCCTTGGAATGCTGCCAAACCCCAGGCTAAAGCATTGAGGAGCAGTGCTGCCAAGAAAATATCGCCTATGAGGGCTGCTCGCACGAGGTAGCGCAAATCTTGTGTGCTGAGGTGATCACGGCTTGTGATTACGTTTCAGAACACGATCTCCCAGCGGCAAAGGAGTTGGGCGAGCGCTTCCTTTTTCAAAAAAGAAGGTGGAAATACAAGCAGCCAATCAGAATATAGCTGTTTAAAATAGTGCGGGAGCAGCTACTAAATATGTAGCGGTAGAGATTCCCCAAACCGCCAAACCAAAGGCCCTGCAGGGCCCTGGTTAAGCCTTCTCCGCCACAAAACTGCCCGATTTCCCGCCGTGCTTTTCCAGCAAACGCAAGCTGTGCACCGTCATGCCGCGGTCAACGGCTTTGCACATATCGTAGATGGTGAGCAAGGCCACGCTGGCGGCGCACAGCGCTTCCATTTCTACGCCGGTAGGGCCTATGGTTTCTACTGTGGCGGTACAGGTGACGGTGGGCACAGCGCTGGACAGCGAGTCCGAAGGCCCATCGGCAGAAAACTCTATCGCCACCCGGGTCAAGGCCAGCGGATGGCACAGGGGGATCAAATCGCTGGTTTTTTTGGCCGCCTGGATACCCGCAATGCGGGCAATACCCAGCACATCGCCTTTTTTGGCGCTGCCAGACTCTATCAGCGCCAAAGTGGCCGCCTGCATCACAATACAACCTTGGGCCACTGCGACGCGACGTGTGGCGGGCTTGTCCGCTACGTCCACCATGTGGGCGTGACCAGACTGGTCAAAATGCGTTAAACCGTGATGGGGCATAGTGTGTGTGACCTTCAACATTTCTTTACGCAACCTTTATCTTGAATCGGCATCATAAGCGTATGCCCGGCGCTGCAAACCAGTGGCATGGCGGGTTGCGAACCAGCGGTGCACATTTTGCATTAAATTTGGAGGTGCCGTAACGTGGATCAGTGTGCAGCGGTTTACGTATATCAGCCCCTCGTTTTCGTATTCATCCTATCGTTTGGATTGTTTTGACATGCAAAAAAGGCCTCTAGCCCCTAAAAACATAGCGGTAGCAGCTATTTTATTGGTAGCGTCTACTTTGCTGCCAATGCAGGCATCGAGCCAAAGCAGTTTGCCGCAACTGGGCGATGGGCAAGAGATGACCGTGGCGGCAGAGCGCCAGCTGGGCCAGCGCATAGCGCGCGAAATTTACCGTGACCCAGATTATTTGGACGACCCTTTGATTGCCGACTATCTGCAGCGCATTTGGCAGCCGCTGCTGCAAGCCGCGCGCTTGCGGGGCGACATCACGCCCCAGCTGGCTGAGCGCTTTGCGTGGGAGGTGGTGCTGGCGCGGGACCGCTCGGTCAACGCCTTTGCCCTCCCCGGCGGCTATATGGGCGTGCATCTGGGTTTGATCGCCATGGTGGCCAACCGCGACGAGCTGGCCTCGGTGATGGCGCATGAGCTGAGCCACGTCACGCAGCGCCATATCGCACGCATGACTACGCAGCAAAACCAGCTTAGCCCGGTACTGCTCGGCGCGATGATTTTGGGCGCTTTGGCGGCGCGTAAAAACGCCGACGTAGCTAACGCGGTCATTACGGGCAGTCAGGCCGTGGGCGCGCAGGCGCAGCTAAACTTTTCTCGCGACATGGAGCGCGAAGCCGACCGCGTAGGTTACCAGGTGATGCAAGACGCGCAATTCGACGTGCAAGGCTTTGTGGGCATGTTTGACAAACTGGCCTTGGCCAACCGCATCAACGACAACGGCAGCTTTCCCTACCTGCGCACCCACCCGCTGACCAGCGAGCGCATCGGCGATATGCAGGCGCGCTTGCAACTGAGCCCGCCCAGCGGCCTGAGTAATCCCACGGGTAGCGCCACGGCAGCCCAAGAGGCTGAAGTGAGGGCCATCGAGCACGCCATGATTGCCACGCGCGCGCGCCTGCTGGCCGACCCTGGCGTAGACAAGCTGCGTGCCGAGCTCGCGCAGGCGCGCCGCGTGGCGGTCAGCGTGTCAGCTGCTCCCAGCGCAACGCAGCCGCGTGCCACCCAAGCCAAGGTCATTGGCCAGCTCTACGGGGGCAGTTTGGCTGCGCTCAAGCTGCGCGACTTGCCTGCTGCCAGAAGCTTGGCAGCCAGCGCTGTTCAAATACTGGAAAACGATAAGAATCCGGCCTTGGCGCAACAAAACAATGCGACAGCAGCTATTGATTTAATAGCTTCTGAGATTGCTATGGCGCAAGGCGAGCATGCCAAAGCGCAGGCGGTTCTGCGGCCCTATGTGGCTGTGCGGCTGCCTAATGGCCCCCTGCGGGTAGCGGGCCCCCTGCGGGTAGCGGGCCCCCTGCGGGTGGCGCCTGCGCGGGTGCAAGAGCGTGCGGCATTGCTGCTGTGGGCCCAGTCAGTGACCAAGCAGGGCGATGCAGTCAATGCTTTGACGGACTTGACGGAGCGCTTGCAAACTTGGGTGTTGGAGCGACCCAACGACGCACTCGCTTGGGACGCACTGGCGGGTGCTTATACCGCTAACAATCAGCCCCTGCGCGCCATTCGTGCGCAGGCGGAGGCACGGATGGCTTTACTGGACTACTCGGCCGCCTTAGACCGTTTGAAGGCCGGCCAAGACTTGGCCCGTCGCTTGGCCACGCCGGACCATATCGAGTCGTCCATCATCGATACACGGACCCGCGTAGTGCAGCAATTGGTGCGCGAACTGCACAACGACAAACCGTTGTACTGACGCAAAGGCCAGATCGGCGCCCTACGTCGTCTGGCCATCGCGCCGTGCCACAGCGCTGGCCGTTATCGGGTCTTCTGTGCCCAGGCTTCAAGACTTCTTGAACACCCTCTCCAAGGCCGCCTCAATCACCATACCCGCTACCGAATACAGTAGCGAGCCCAGCAAAGCAGCGGTGAAATCACGCACCTGGAATCCATCCAGCACACCCGATGCAGCCCAGAACATCAGCGCATTGATGACGAACAAAAACAAGCCCAGAGAAATGATGGTGACTGGCAAGGTCAGCACCACCAAGATGGGCCGCACAATCGTGTTGAGCAGGCCAATCACAAAGGCGGCGATCAAAGCGGCTGTGAAACTTTGAACCGTAACGCCGGAGTAAAAATGCGCCACAGCCAATAAGGCCATAGCGCTGAGCAGCCATTTAATTAATAATTTCATGCACAGAGCATAGCACCACCAGGTCCGATCACTCAGCCGCTAAAACCAAAAGGGCACTCAATGAGCCCACTGCAGTGGGTACTTGCCAGCTGACCTTGGTTGAAGGTTGGTTCTCAGTGATGGGCGTCATCTCTTGTCCAAATTTGGGGCGGCGTGCATCTACTACACGCGCCGCACCAAATCGCGTACGCAGTTGCTGGGTTAGTTCAGGCAAAGCGCCTTGCGCCACCACGTACTCGATTGCCAGTTGTTCTTTGGTGGTGCTGTCTTGGATGATGGGCGAAATTTTCGAGAACAATTTATCGCACCACTTGTTGCGCCAATTCTCCCGTGAACTATGGCTTAGCCATTTGCCGATGCGGCGGCTCATGCGTGGGGCGCAGGCTACCAGCACCCAGCGCGTCGGTGTGCCACTGGTTAGCATAGGTGCCAGCATGTGCTGGGCGTATTCTGCGTCATCTAGATAAACAATCAGTGTGTCCATGGTATCTCCTTGGTCATAAAAAAATCAAACGGGGGTTAAATCAAGCGCTTTGAAGCTTGCGGTTACGCGAGGTAGCC
>JAYWHJ010000025.1:0-4962 GCA_043777795.1 Polaromonas sp.
CAAAAAACCTACGTCAAACGGCGCGTTGTGAATGATGACCTCCGCGCCTTGGATAAACTCCAAAAACTCGTCTGCAATCTCTACAAATTTGGGCTTGTCGGCCAAAAACTCGCTGGTGATGCCGTGCACTCTCAGCGCTTCTTCATGGCTCTCGCGCTCGGGGTTCACATAAAAATGTTTGTTGTTTTTGGTCAGCTTGCGGTTTACCAACTCGACGCAAGCCAGCTCCAAAATACGGTCGCCACCAGTGGCAGACAGGCCAGTGGTTTCAGTGTCTAAAAATATTTGTCGCATCGCCTGATTATCGCCGCTGCCGCATCTGGTATCAGTGGTTTTCTTTAGCGTGGTTGATCGTGTATTTCGGTATCTCGACCACCAAGTCATTTTGCGCCACAAAGGCTTGGCAGCTCAACCGGCTGTTGGGCTCCAGGCCCCAGGCGCGGTCGAGCAGGTCTTCTTCATTTTCGTCCAGCTCGTTCAGGCTGCTCATGCCCTCGCGCACGATGATGTGGCAGGTGGTGCAGGCGCAGCTCATGTCGCAGGCATGCTCGATTTCAATGCCGTTGTCCAGCAGGGCTTCGCAAATGCTGTCGCCGACATTGGCTTTGACTTCTGCGCCCTGGGGACAGTATTCGGGGTGGGGGAGGATTTTGATGATGGGCATAATGGTGCGGAATTTAGACCGTCTCGATGTTTTTGCCTGCCAAGGCTTTGTGAATGCCCGCATTCATGCGCTGTGCGGCGAAAGCTTCGGTACCGTCGGCCAGCAGCTTGGTCTGCTGTTCAATGAAGGCGGCCTCGCTGGAGCTTTTGGACTCGCGCACGGCGTCGATCAAACGGTTGATAGCACGCAATTCGTCATCACTCAGCAGTTGGCCGTCGGCTTTCACAGCGCTTTGAGTAGCAAGCACCATCCGGTCGGCATCCAGCCGAGCCTCTGCCAAGGCGCGGGCTTGCATGTCCACTTGTGCGGTGCTAAAGCTGTCTTGCAGCATCTTCGCGATTTGATCGTCAGACAGGCCGTAGCTGGGCTTCACATCAATCTGCGCTTCCACACCGCTGATTTGCTCTTTGGCACCTACGTTCAGCAGACCATCGGCGTCCACCGTAAAAGTGACGCGGATACGCGCCGCACCCGCCACCATAGGCGGTATACCGCGCAGCTCAAAGCGGGCCAGGCTGCGGCAGTCTTGCACCAGATCGCGCTCGCCTTGCACCACATGCAGGGCCAGCGCGGTTTGGCCGTCTTTGTAAGTAGTGAAGTCTTGCGCCATAGCGGTGGGAATGGTTTGGTTGCGCGGCACGATGCGCTCGACCAAACCGCCCATGGTCTCAATGCCCAAGCTCAGCGGGATCACGTCCAACAGCAGCAAGTCGCCTTGCGGATTGTTGCCGGCTAGCTGGTTGGCCTGAATGGCCGCGCCCAACGCCACCACTTCATCGGGGTTTAAATTGTTCAGCGGTGCTTTGCCAAAGAACTCGGCTACTGCCGCTTGCACCTGGGGCATACGGGTAGAGCCGCCGACCATCACCACGCCTTGCACATCTTCTTTGCTTAGCTTGGCATCGCGCAGTGCTTTGCGCACGGCCTGGATGGTTTTGGCTGTGAGGTGGGCTGAGGCGTGCTCAAAGCTGCCTCTCTCCATCACAAAATCGACTTTAGCGGAGGAAAATACTGCGGGAGCAGCTACTAAATCCGTAGCAGAAAGTTTTTCTTTCACATCGCGGGCCAACATTTTGATGGCCGCCTTGTCGCTGGCGCTGCTGGCGGTCAAGCCAGTTTGAGCAAGGATGAGGTCTGCTAGCGCGCGGTCGTAGTCGTCGCCGCCCAGCGCGCTGTCGCCGCCGGTAGAGATGACTTCGAACACACCCCTGGACAGGCGCAGGATGGAGATGTCAAAGGTGCCGCCCCCCAAGTCATACACCGCGTACACACCCTCACTGGCGTTCTCCAGCCCGTAGGCTATGGCAGCGGCGGTGGGCTCGTTGATCAAGCGCAGCACGTTGATGCCGGCCAGCTGCGCGGCATCTTTGGTGGCTTGGCGCTGCGCGTCGTCAAAGTAGGCTGGCACGGTGATCACCGCACCGTAAATGTCGTCGGCAAAGCTGTCTTCGGCACGAAAACGCAGCGTGGCCAAAATCTCGGCGCTGACTTCTACCGGGGATTTTTCGCCATACGCGGTAGCTATTTTCACCATGCCACCGCCAGTACCTTGTTCGGCCAATAGCTTGTAGGGCAGCTTGTCGGCGTTGGCAATATCGTTCATGCCGCGCCCCATCAGGCGCTTGACGCTGGCGATCGTGTTCTCGGGGTCAATGCTTTGCGCGGCGTGTGCCATGGCGCCGATTTGGCGACCATTGTCTGGCAGGTAGCGCACCACACTCGGCAAGATCACCCTGCCCTCGTCATCAGGCAGACATTCGGCCACGCCGCTTTTAACTGCGGCCACCAAAGAGTGGGTGGTGCCCAAGTCAATGCCCACGGCAATGCGGCGCGTGTGCGGGTCGGGGCTTTGGCCCGGTTCGGAGATTTGTAATAACGCCATGGGGTTTCTAAAAAACTAATGTGTCTAGACTAAAGCGCCAACATGTCATAGCGCGCTTCAATGTCTTGGCTGAAGCGCTCTATGAACATAAGCGCTCTGACGGCTTGCGCAGCCTCGGGGTAGTCTTTTGCCTGGTCTAGTAACTGCTCTACTTTCAGTAGCTGGTCCCGCGATATTCTATTGGCTTGCTGGCTGATTTCATCCAAATTATTTTCCGTCTTTGCATCATCCAGCTCTTCGCGCAGCTCCATCTGCTGCATCAAAAATGCCGTGGGCATGGCAGTGTTGTTTTCGGCATTGATCGGCGCTTGGTGCAACTCACACAGGTATGCGGCACGTTTGACTGGGTCTTTCAGGCGCTGGTAGGCTTCGTTAATGCGCACGCTCCACTGCATGGCAACGCGCTGCGCTGCTGCACCTTGGGCTGAGAACTTGTCGGGGTGCGCCTCCCGCTGCAACTCTTTCCAGCGCGCGTCTATCGCCGCTCGGTCCTGCGCAAAGGTCAGTGGCAGGTTGAAAAGTTCAAAGTCGGTGGACTGGAGGTTCACTGCAAAGGTGCTTCACACACGGAAAGACTCACCACAGCCGCACTTGTCGCGTTCATTCGGGTTGTTGAACTTAAAGCCCTCGTTCAAGCCTTCGCGCACAAAGTCCAGCTCGGTGCCATCCAGATAAGCCAAACTTTTCGGATCCACCATCAACTTGATGCCTTGGGTTTCAAACAGCACGTCTTCAGGCGGGACTTCGTCCACGTATTCCAGCTTGTAGGCCAAGCCCGAGCAACCAGTGGTTTTAACGCCCAAGCGCACGCCAATGCCCTTACCACGCTTGGTAAGGTATTTGGTGACGTGCTTTGCTGCGGCAGGGGAAAGAGTAACGGCCATGGAAACCAATCGTCTAAATTAGGCAGCGACTGCCGCGCCATGCTTGGCTTTGTAGTCGTTCACTGCGGCTTTGATGGCGTCTTCGGCCAAAATAGAACAGTGAATTTTCACGGGTGGTAAAGCCAGCTCTTCTGCGATTTGGCTGTTCTTCAGCGCCGCCGCCTGGTCCAGGGTTTTGCCTTTGACCCACTCGGTGACGAGTGAAGACGAGGCAATCGCCGAGCCGCAGCCGTAGGTTTTGAAGCGTGCATCTTCGATCACGCCTGTGAGGGGGTTGACCTTGATTTGCAGCTTCATCACGTCGCCGCAAGCAGGCGCTCCGACCATGCCGGTGCCTACTGTGTCGTCGCCTTTTTCAAAGCTGCCGACGTTACGGGGGTTTTCATAGTGATCTACGACTTTTTCAGAATATGCCATTTTGTTTACCTCTAGTGTGCTGTCCACTGAATGGACGAAATATCGATACCTTCCTGGTACATGTCCCACAGAGGGCTCATGTCACGCAGTTTGGCGACGTTTTCTTTGATGGTGTTGATCGCAAAGTCAATTTCTTCTTCAGTCGTCCAACGGCCGATCGTCATGCGCAGGCTGCTGTGCGCCAGCTCGTCGCTGCGGCCCAGGGCGCGCAACACGTAGCTGGGTTCTAGCGATGCCGATGTACAGGCCGAGCCTGACGACACAGCCAAGCCTTTGATGCCCATGATGAGGCTTTCGCCCTCAACATAGTTAAAACTCATGTTGATGTTGTGCGGCACGCGCTGGGTCTCGTGGCCGTTGATAAACACTTGTTCAATGCCCTTCAGGCCATTCATCAAGCGTTGCTGCAGGGCCTGGATTTTTTTGTTTTCCACGGCCATTTCTTCTTTAGCAATGCGGTAGGCCTCGCCCATGCCTACGCACTGGTGCGTGGGCAGTGTGCCGCTGCGCATACCGCGCTCATGGCCACCGCCGTGCATTTGCGCTTCGATGCGGATACGCGGTTTGCGGCGCACATACAATGCCCCGATGCCTTTGGGGCCATAGGTTTTGTGGCTGGTCAAGCTCATCAGGTCGATGGGCATTTTGCTGATGTCAAATTCCACGCGGCCGGTGGCTTGCGCTGCATCTACGTGGAAGATCACGCCTTTTTCGCGGCAGATGTTACCAATGGCCGTCACGTCCTGGATGACGCCGATCTCGTTGTTGACGTACATCACGCTGGCCAAAATGGTGTCGGGGCGAATCGCCGCTTTGAACACATCTAGGTTCAGCAGGCCGTCCTCTTGCACGTCAAGATACGTTACTTCAAAGCCTTGGCGCTCCAGCTCGCGCATCGTGTCCAGCACGGCTTTGTGCTCGGTTTTCACAGTGATCAGGTGCTTACCTTTGGTTTTGTAAAAACCCGCTGCACCTTTGATGGCCAAGTTGTTCGACTCAGTAGCGCCGCTGGTCCACACAATCTCGCGCGGGTCAGCGCCAATCAGCGCGGCTACATGGTCACGCGCTTTTTCTACAGCGGCTTCAGCCTCCCAGCCCCACGCATGGCTGCGGGA
>JAYWHJ010000026.1:0-4961 GCA_043777795.1 Polaromonas sp.
CCTGATGTCTGCCATTGCGCTGTCGCTTGCCGCCTGTGCGCCGCTGGTGACACAAAGCCCGTCCGGCAAACTCTCCCCGGTCAATGCACATGCCATTGACGGCAATGATCGCGTGATGATGAAGGGTACCGACGTGGTGACCTACTTCACGCAGAACAAGGATGTGCAGGGCAATCCGGCCATCAAAAGCACGTTTGAAAACGTGACCTTTTTCTTCTCGTCTGCGGAGAACAAAGCGCTGTTCGACAAAGAGCCGATGAAGTATCAACCGCAGTACGGCGGCTATTGCGCCAACGGCATCGTCTACGGCATACCCTGGGGCGGCGACGCAGACACCTGGATGATTCGGGAAGGCAAGCTGTACATCTTTGGCGGCCAAGGCTCTAAAGACGGCTTTGAAGTGGATACAGCCGGCAACCTGGCTTTGGCAGACAAGTACTGGAAAGAGCAAGTCAACGGCAGCAACAGCTTTATACAGCGCACCAAGCGATTGGTGTTCAAAGTGCCGCACTACAAAAGCGGCGAACAGATTGCCAAGGAAGTGGCGGCCAAAAAAGCCAAGGGTTAATATCGGCCGTGCATAGGCCGATTCTCTTTTCAGATTGAGAAGAAGCTGTGCACGGGGCGCGCGCAGTGCAGTAGCACGGCACGGCACGGCAAGGTAAGGTAAGGTAAGGCGATGCAACAATGCATCTTTTTGATCTGGAAATTGAATTTGAGGAGATATTTGTATGCCCACCCCGTCCATGCCACTTGCCAAACGCATCGTCAGTAGCGCCACATTTCATAACCTCGCGTCCTTGATCGCCGTCGGCGCTGTAGCTTGCTTGATAGGCTGCTCGGCGATGAACGCCCAGAACCCCAGCGGCAATCTCAAGCCTGTCAACGCCCATGTCGTTGAAGGCGCTAGCCACGTCATGCTAAACGGGCACGATGTGGTGTCTTACTTCACCCAAAACAAGCATGCCAAGGGTAGCCCTCAATTTGCCAGCGTGTACGAGGGCGTAAACTTTTACTTTGCCAGTGCAGAGCACAAAGCCCTGTTTGACAAGCAGCCCACCAAATACCTGCCCGAGTACGGCGGCTATTGTGCCAACGGCATTGTCTATGGCATACCTTGGGGCGGGGATCCAGACAGCTGGATGATGCTGGGCGGCAAGCTCTACATGTTCGGCGGTCTGGGTTCCCGTGAAGGCTTCTTGCTGGACGTGCCGGGCAATACCGCTTTGGCGGACAAGTACTGGAAAGAAGAAGTCGCCGGCAGCAACAGCTTTTGGCAACGCACCAAGCGTTTGACTTTGCGGGTACCGCACTACAAGAGCGGCAAAGAACTGGCTGATGAAGTAGCAGCTAAAAAGGCCAAGGGTTAAGGTCGTTGCATATTACGCTGCCCTTGTAAGCATAAAAAAACGCAGCCTAGGCTGCGTTTTTTGCTGCTACCGCCGCACTAGGCTGCAGTAGGCGCCGGGTTGGTCACCACAGGTGCACCGCCGGAGCCGCCGTCGCCACCTGCGGGCGGTACACGCGGTGTCCAGTCTTTCGGTGCGCTCGGTGGGCGGCCCGCCATGATGTCGTCGAGTTGGCTCATATCGATGGTTTCCCACTCCAGCAAGGCCTTAGCCATGACATGCATTTTGTCGCTATTGTCTTCAATCAGTTTGCGCGCCTGCGCATACTGCGTATCGATAATCTTGCGTACTTCAATGTCCACCATCTGCATGGTGTGCTCGCTCATAGTCGTGGTTTTGGTCACGCTACGACCTAAAAACACTTCGCCTTCATTCTCGGCGTAGACCATTGGGCCCAGCGCGTCGGTCATACCATAGCGCATCACCATATCACGCGCCAAGCTGGTGGCACGCTCAAAGTCGTTACTCGCGCCAGTGGTCATTTGCTTCATGAACACTTCTTCAGCAATACGGCCACCAAACAGCATGCTGATTTGGTTGAGCATGAATTCTTTGTCGTAACTATAGCGGTCTTGCGCGGGCAGGCTCATCGTTACCCCCAGCGCGCGGCCACGGGGGATGATGGTCACTTTATGCACCGGGTCGCACTTGGGCAGCAGGCGGCCGATCAAGGCATGGCCACTTTCGTGGTAGGCCGTGTTGCGGCGCTCTTCCTCGGGCATCACCATGCTCTTGCGCTCTGGGCCCATCAAGATTTTGTCTTTGGCTTTTTCAAAGTCCTGCATCTCCACCACGCGAGCGTTGCGGCGTGCGGCCATCAGGGCGGCTTCGTTGCACAGGTTAGCCAGGTCGGCACCGCTCATACCGGGCGTGCCGCGTGCAATCACGTTGGCACTCACGTCTTGGCCCAAAGGCACTTTGCGCATGTGCACACCCAAGATCTGCTCACGACCACGAATATCGGGTAGCGTCACATACACCTGACGGTCAAAACGGCCCGGGCGCAAAAGCGCTGCGTCCAAAATGTCGGGGCGGTTGGTAGCAGCGACGACGATCACGCCCACGTTGGTTTCAAAGCCGTCCATCTCCACCAGCATCTGGTTCAGCGTCTGCTCACGCTCGTCGTTACCACCACCCAGGCCAGCACCACGCTGGCGGCCTACGGCATCGATCTCGTCAATAAAGATAATGCAAGGTGCATTCTTTTTGGCATTGTCAAACATGTCGCGCACGCGGGACGCGCCCACGCCAACGAACATTTCTACAAAGTCCGACCCGCTGATGCTAAAGAAAGGCACCTTGGCCTCGCCAGCGATAGACTTGGCCAGCAGGGTTTTACCCGTACCAGGAGGACCGACCAGCAACAGGCCACGCGGTATACGCCCGCCCAGCTTTTGAAACTTGGACGGATCTTTCAAAAAGTCCACTACTTCCTTGACTTCTTCTTTGGCTTCATCGCAACCGGCCACGTCAGCAAAAGTCACGGTGTTGGTGTTCTCATCCAGCAAGCGGGCTTTGGATTTGCCGAAGCTGAACGCCCCGCCCTTGCCGCCGCCCTGCATTTGACGCATAAAGTACACCCACACGCCGATCAAGAGCAACATGGGGCCCCAGCTGATGAGGATGGTGGTAAGCAGTGAAGCTTCTTCACGCGCCTTCACGTCAAACTTCACGCCGTTACTGATCAAATCGCCCACCAGACCGCGGTCGAGATATGTGGCGTTGGTACGCACCTTGCTGTCATCCGTGCGAATCGCCGAAATTTCGGTGCTGCCCTGGCCTTCAGCAATAGTGACATGCTTAATTTGCTTGGCGCGCACCTGATCCAGAAACTCGGAGTAGCCAACATAGCCCGACGATGCCGCGCCCCCCTTGGTCTCAAATTGTTTGAACACGGTGAAAAGCACCAGTGCAATAACAAGCCAGACTGCAACTTTAGAAAACCATTGGTTATTGTTCAAAACAAACGCTCCGCGGGCTTTATGCCCTATGCTGATTCAGATGAGTCCCATTTTAGGCTTTTCAAGGCGGCTTTTGAGGGTTTCTAGGGGTAACAGGATGGTTTAAAGGGCTATTGGCGGTATATCTCTAGATTTTTGCACTGGTTAGGCGGCTTGATCAAACCAAAGTCTTCAATCCCATGCCCACCAAAAACGTCTCGGAAGACTTGTCGCGGCTGGACTTGGGTTTAAGGGATTTGACGACTTTGAAGGTGTTGCGAAACAGCTTGACGATAGGCTCGTAGGCCCCGCCGTGGAATAGTTTGACCACCAGTGCGCCTTCAGGTTTAAGCTGGTTTTGGGCAAAATCTACCGCCAGCTCGATCAGCAGCTCAATGCGCGCAGCGTCGGTATCGGAGATGCCGGACAGGTTAGGCGCAATATCGCTTACCACCACGTCTACCACGCGGATTTTAGACGCTGAATCAGCCTCCAGCCCTTTAGAATATTGCGGGAGAAGCTGTATTTTTGATAGCAGCGTATCGAGCGTAGATTGCTCTGTAAAGTCGCCCAAAATGAACTCTACGCCCTCGATCGGGTCCATGGGCAAGATGTCCAGCGCAATGATGGTGCCGTTGAGCGCACCGACCGCTGCGCCCGTGGGCGAGAGGCGGCGGCGCACATACTGGCTCCAGGCGCCGGGGGTGCTGCCCAAGTCCACCACGATGTTACCGGGCTTGATGAGCCGATAAGTCTCGTCAATCTCCTTGAGCTTGTAAGCCGCCCGCGCCCGGTATCCGTCAATTTTGGCCTGCTTGACGTAGGGGTCATTCACATGGTCATTCAACCAAGCTTTATTGACTTTTTTGGATTGGGTTTTCGTTTTCATAGCCGATGTGTTTGCGGGACAGACCAAAAACAGTACTCTCTCGTTTTTACTCTGTCCTCAACTGATTAAGGCGATAATTGTCCCATGACCAGAATAGTACTCTCCATCCAAGACCGAAAAGCCCACCGCGCCGATGCGCACCACCTTGATCCGGTGGTAATGATAGGGGGCGACGGGTTGACCCCGGCTGTAACCAAAGAGGTCGACCACGCCCTGAAAGCGCACGGACTGATCAAAGTGCGGGTGCTGGGCGACGACCGCGAGGCGCGCCTGGGCTTCTACAACTCATTGGCCGACGAGCTGGGCGCTGCGCAGATCCAGAACATTGGCAAGCTGCTGGTGCTGTGGCGGCCTAAGGTGGCCAAAGAGAAAACCGTCGACGAAGACCGCATGTCCGGCCCCAAAGACGTGAAAATTCTCAAATACAGCAGCCGTGGCGGCCAACGACCCGAAGTGAAAACCCTGCGCGTACTGGGCAATGAACGCCTGACACGCGGCGGCACGGTGAAGCGCGCCAAGGTGATGCAAAAGTCGGTGAAGAAGGCTTCGCAGGGCTAAGGCCTTACATACCGAATACCGAAGAGTTTTTGAACGCAAAGGGCGCGAAGGTTTCGCAAAGGGCGCAAAAGAGGACTGGAGAAAAATCAGCCAAAATTGGAAAGACAGATTCAAAGTAGATTGCTATCTTGAGTTTAGTGTTTTTGTATTTTTTGTATTTTTTTT
>JAYWHJ010000027.1:0-4876 GCA_043777795.1 Polaromonas sp.
GGTTTTCATAGCCGGATTATTAGAGTTGCTTGAGGGGATAGTGTCCTGATGGCTGGTCGAAGGGGAGCGCGTCGCTGCCGACTAGGCGGCGGGCGTTGCAGAAATCGAAGCTGAGCGGTTCATGCCGCAAAACGCAAAATCAACTTCGGGCTCCAGGCCGCTGACGATGTGTGCAATGCTCTTGCCCGAGCCGCAGGCATGCGTCCAGCCCAGCGTGCCGTGGCCGGTGTTAAAAAACAGATTGGGCAATTTGCTTTTGCCGATGATGGGCACATTGCTGGGCGTAGCGGGGCGCAAACCCGTCCAAAAGCTGGCCTGCGTCGTGTCACCCGCACCAGGAAAGAGCTGCTCGACGCGGCGCACAATGGCCTCGCAGCGCACGCGGTTTAGATCGCGGTCATAGCCGTTGAGTTCTGCCGTGCCAGCTATACGCAACCGGTCACTGTTTGGCCCCGTGAGGCGCGAGAACACCAGCTTGAACTCATCATCGGTCAGGCTCACTTGGTGTGCCATGCTCGCGTCTTTGACGGGCATGGTGACTGAATAGCCCTTGGCAGGGTAAATAGGCAAATTAATGCCCAACGGTGCGGCATAGATGGGGCTGAGTGAACCCATGGCCAACACATAGGCATCTGCGCGCAGGCGCTGAAAGCGGCCCTCGCTGTCGGTCGCCTCCACATGCTCTAGCTGGCCGCCCGCTTCGCGCAGTGCAGTGATGGTGTGGCTCATCAAGAACTTCACCCCCGCTGCCTCGCATAGCTTGACCAGCTCGCGCGCAAAACGGTTGGCATCGCCCGACTCGTCTTCGGCGGTGTAGGTAGCACCCGCCAACTGCCCACGTATGTGGGCCAAGGCAGGCTCAATTTGGATGGCCTCCTCCGCGCTGATCACTTGGCGCTCGCAGCCCAGCTCGCGCATTTGCTTAGCTGGGCCGTGCGAGCTGTCAAACTCTTTTGGCGAGGTGTAGAAATGCAAAATGCCCTGGGTGCGCTGGTCGTATTGCAGGCCGGTATCGCGGCGCAACTCTTGAAGCATGTCGCGGCTGTATGTGCCCAGGCGCACGATCTGCTCTATGTTGTGCCGCGTGCGCGCTGGCGTACATTCACGCATGAACTGCAGTCCCCACAGCCACTGGCGCATGTCTGCGCGGATGCGAAAGAGCAAGGGCGCGTCTTCTTTGCCCAGCCATTGCAGTACCTTCAGCGGCGCGCTGGGGTTGGCCCAAGGTTCGGCATGGCTGACCGAGATTTGCCCGCCGTTGGCAAAGCTGGTTTCCGCCGCCGGGTGGGCCTGGCGGTCAACCACCGTAACCTCGTGGCCGAGTTGAGACAGGTAGTAGGCAGAGCTGACGCCGAGCAGCCCGCTTCCAAGGATAAGTACATGCATATGAGAGCCTTTGTAGGGAGAGCTTTGTAAAACATGCGTAGGCAGCTACCAAAATAGTAGCTGCGTAGCCTTGCTATACAGCGCCGCTCCCCCTGTCCTTGGTACCTGAGAGATTCACCAAAGAGCCACAGCGGCCCCCAGTTTGCTCCTTCGGTGCGTAGCGCCCTTGATATCAGGGTGCTGCGGCTCTCCAGACGGCTTTCAATAAAAATGTGCAGTGGTGGTGACCTGAGCGTTCATGGGAGTTTGCGCCTTCGGTGGATGCGGCACGTACTACATTGCCGTATCACTCTCCTGCATGTGAATAGTGTATTGCATAATTTATTGGTCCCACGAGCGTTAAGCGGGCTTTTGGGGTGGCAATTCGCAGGTATTTACCTGCTTTTTGAGGAGTTGAGTGGCCCAAAGACCGATTTTCGTAAAGGTGTAACTGCACGGCTAGCTGCAATGGGAGCACGAAGCGGACTTGAATTGGCAATATACGCTATGTTTTTAGAAGCTTGTCCCGCGATATTTTATTGGGCTGCAGCCCCATGTGTACCTCAATAACAGCCAAAAATAGGGCGTGTAAGCCGGTTGGAGAGGCCTTCTACGCCAACAGGCCGTCTGATATTCAAAAATCCTGCAGTTTTTGACCTTCTTTAGGGCAATAGTCAGGCTGTAGGCCAATAAAAAATGGCGGGAACAGCTATTAAATACGTAGTGACTGGTTTCCCCAAGCAAGGCCGTGTGCTACGCGATTGCGCATGATGGGTAGGCGTAGGCGTAGGAGTGGGCTTCGGGCAAAATTACCCCACCTACTTTTTTATGGAGACTATGCATGGCAAACCCCACCCCCAACCCCTTCGGCGACATCACCAAGATACTGGAAAAATTCAAAGTTCCCGGTATCGACATGACTGCGATCATCGAGGCCCGCCGCAAAGACATTGAGGCTCTGGCCGAGTCAAACAAAGCCACCATCCATGCCATGCAAGACATGGGCCGTAAGCAAACCGAGATGCTGACCGCAGCGATGCAGGAGATTCAGGCCACGACCCAGGGTTTGGCCAGCAGCGTGGGCGACCCGGCTAGGCAGACGGAGATTGTCAAAAAAGCCTATGCCAGGGCGGTAGCCGACGCGAAAGACTTGGCCGAGATGGCTCGCAAGGCGCAAACCGATTCAATGGACAGCATTACCAAACGGGCCAATGAGCATATGGCAGAGATTAAGAAGATGATGACACCGAAGTAGGGCGGCTTTCGGCTGCCGGGGCGGGTTTAGCCTCGCGCCGCTGTTGTCTTGCTTCGTGGACGATAAAGCGTATGCCGAACGCCCTCATGCTGGAGTATCCGAAATCGGTCGTTCGGCATACGCTTTATCGCCAGCACATTGGGTAGCGTTCTGCCCGTAGTTGCCGGGAAAACTGACAGGAAACTACGGTTAGTGGGCTACCGTGGTGGCTGCAGGGTTAGGTGTTTATCAGCTGACCGATTTCTGGTTCCCCAGTATGAGGGCGGCTGATAAACACCTAACCCTGCGTACAGTGACCTCGCGAGATTATTCCTCTGGTCAGTGATTTCCCCATGTTTCCAAGAAAAGGGATCGAATACGAAATATATTGCGCTAATGCAAAAAATCGATTGACGCGAGTTTGTAATATGCATTATTATGCTTGTAAAAGATGAAGGCATACTGCAATTAAGTGCATCATTCTCATTAGGAAACCCAGCCCATGGCCACCCCGAGCCGCGTTGAATACCAAACCAACCCTTCCCAGTACAAACACTGGAAACTCAGCTACGACGGAGTAGTGGCCACACTCAAAGCCGACTTTGACGAAAACGCAGGCCTGCGCCCGGGCTACAAACTCAAGCTCAACAGCTACGATCTGGGCGTGGACATCGAGCTTAACGACGCTATCAACCGGGTCCGCTTTGAACATCCGGAAGTGCGCACCGTGGTGCTCACCAGTGCCAAAGAAAAAGTGTTTTGTTCTGGTGCCAACATCTTTATGCTGGGCGTGTCCAGTCACGCGTGGAAGGTGAATTTTTGCAAATTCACCAATGAGACCCGCAACGGCTTGGAAGACTCCTCCAAACACAGCGGTTTGAAGTTTTTGGCGGCTGTCAACGGCGCCTGTGCAGGCGGCGGCTACGAAGTGGCACTGGCGTGTGACGAGATTATTTTGGTGGACGACCGGGCCTCTGCCGTCAGCCTGCCCGAGGTGCCCTTGCTGGGTGTGTTGCCCGGCACCGGCGGCCTGACCCGCGTGACCGACAAACGCCATGTGCGCCACGACCTGGCCGATATCTTTTGCACCAGCATCGAAGGCGTGCGCGGCCAAAAGGCCAAAGACTGGCGCTTGGTGGACGATATTGCCAAGCCACAAGTGTTTGCGCAAAAAGTGCAAGAGCGCGCGCTGGCGCTGGCCGCACAAAGCGACCGCCCGGCCAATGGCAAAGGCGTGGCGCTGACGGCCATTCCGTGCACGGTAGAGGCTGACGCGCTGCGTTACCCCTTTGTCACCGTAGAAATTGACCGCGCCAAACGTACCGCCACCTACACCGTCAAAGGCCCGCAAGGCGCGCAGCCTACGGATGTGGCGGGCATAGAGGCGGCAGGTGCTGATTGGTATCCACTGGCGCTGGCCCGCCAACTAGAAGACGCGATTTTGTCCATGCGCACCAATGAGCTGGACATTGGCACTTGGCTCATCAAAACCCAGGGCGATGCAGCCGCCGTGCTGGCCATGGATGCGACCTTGCTGGCGCACCAACAGCACTGGTTCGTGCGCGAAACCATTGGCCTGCTGCGCCGCACCTTCAGCCGTTTAGATGTGTCGTCGCGCAGCCTGTTTGCTTTTGTAGAGCAGGGCTCTTGCTTTGCGGGTACCTTTCTGGAGCTGGCCTTGGCCTGCGACCGCATTTACCACCTAGCCTTGCCAGACGATGCAGCCGCTGCGCCGAAGGTGACGGTAGGCGAGGTGAACTTTAGCCTGTACCCCATGGTGACCGAGCAAACCCGTTTGCAGCGCCGCTTTTACAACGAAGCACCCGCTTTGGCCGCCGTACGTGCTGAAGTAGGCAAAGCGCTGGATGCTGATGCCGCCTTTGCACTGGGCTTGGCTACATCCAACCCCGACGATATCGACTGGGCTGACGAAGTGCGCATAGCGATCGAAGAGCGTGTGGCCATGTCGCCCGATGCGCTGACCGGCATGGAAGCCAACCTGCGCTTTAACGGCCCAGAGAACATGTTTACCCGGGTGTTTGGCCGACTCACCGCTTGGCAAAACTGGATATTCCAGCGGCCTAATGCCGTAGGCGAAAAAGGCGCACTTAAGGTGTACGGTAAAGGCGAAAAAACCGCCTTCGACTGGAACCGGGTCTAGCCCAGCAGGTTTAAAGAACATAAGTTGTGCAGCGCCATCGCGGTGGGGCGCTGCAACCGAATAACTTATCCACTTTGCATTTTGAATTTTCGGAGATCACTATGTCAGCAACTTCC
>JAYWHJ010000028.1:0-4825 GCA_043777795.1 Polaromonas sp.
AGAATCAAGCCGAAAGGCGATAGGTGCAAGCTGCCAATAAACTCGGCCAAGTGGCGTGGCAAGCCAATAAAGCCCATCGCCAAAGTGAGGAAGGCCGCACCCGCCAGAATCAAACCAATCATGCAATACACGCGGCAGCCCGCTAGCAAACCTTCTTTGAATTTATCCCAAGTGAGTGAGCCCTCGATTTTGGCCAGCAACAAAGCGCCTGCTACACCTAATGCAGCGGCCTCGGTTGCTGTAGCGACACCCGAGTAAATCGAGCCCAGTACCAAGCCGATCAAGGACACCACGGGTATCAAATGGCGCGACGCGTAGAGTTTTTGCATGAAGCTCATGCCCAAGTCGGCGGCGGGTACTTTGCCAGGGTTCAGCAAGGCCCACACCATGATGTAGCCCGAAAACAGCGCCGCCAATAGTAGCCCCGGAATCACTCCGGCAATAAACAGCTTGGCGATAGAGACGTTAGCCGCTACGCCATAGACGATCATGATGATCGAGGGCGGGATCAACAAGCCCAGGGTACCCGCGCCAGCCAAAGTGCCGATAGAAATATCTTCTGGGTAGCCACGCTTTTTCAGCTCAGGCAGTGTAATCTTGCCGATGGTAGCGCAGGTGGCAGCGGATGAGCCTGAGACCGCAGCAAAGATAGTGCAGCCGATCACGTTGACATGCAGCAGGCGGCCTGGCAAGCGGTTAAGCCATGGCGCCAAGCCTTTGAACATGTCCTCCGACAGCTTGCTGCGAAAAAGTATTTCGCCCATCCATAGAAACAGGGGCAGCGCAGTCAACGTCCAGCTCGATGTGGAGCCCCAAATGGTTAAAACCATGCTGTCGCCAACGGGGCGTGACGTAAACAGCTCCATCGCCAGCAAGGCCACGCCAAGCAAGGACATTCCTATCCAGGCCCCGCTGCCCAGCACGGCGAACAGCAGTACGATTAAAAATAGGGTGATTAAAACTTCCATATGGATTGCCTCTTAGAGTTACTTTTTTGGTTTGCCTAGCTGCGGTTTTTTGGCGACTATTCGGTTTTAGCCAACTCTCCATCGGCGAGTTCATCAAAGAAAGCCTGGCCTGCCATGCGTGCCCACAAAGCATGCAAAAACGACACAGCAAAACCAATACAACCCAAAGCCATCGCCAGTTGCGGAATCCACAGCGCGGACGCATCGGCGGACGGGGACACGTCGTGGGTCGCGAACGACACCCATACCAAGCGGCAGGCAAACCATGCCATGTACACCCCCAGGGTAGAAGCCGCGCCAAGGCACCAGTACTCCAGCCAGTTTTGGGCACGGGGCGATAAGCGCTGCATCACCAAGGTAACGCGAATATGGTCGCCATGCTTGAGCGTGCCAGGCAGGGCCAGAAACAACGTAGCCGCTATGGCATAACCAGCGTAGGCGTCCAAGCCTTGAAGGTCCCAATGGAACTCCCTGGCCAACACACCCAGCATGATGAAGACGAACGCACTCACCATCGATACGCAAGACAAGAACATCAAAAAACGGTAAAACTTATCCAACACGCTGGCCATGGCGCTCTCCAATCATTCGCTTTTAGGGAGCGGAAGTGCTATTTATTAAATAGCATGTTCCGAAATATTTTATTGGGCTATAGCCCTATTTGATTTGCAAATTACTTCTTGCGGAAGGCATCTACGATGCTTTGACCTTCAGCGCCTGCTGTTTTTAGCCAGTCGCTGGTCATGGCCTCGCCAATGACCATGAGCTCTTTGCGCAACGCCTCGCTTGGTGGGGCAATCTTCATGCCCTTGACACCCAGCTCTTTGATGAAGTCACTGTCTTTTTGCTCGCTGATGGCCCAGCCGCGCGTTTCGGCGGTGGCAGCGGCTTTGAGCAGCGCCTCTTGGGTGGGCTTGTCCAATGCATCAAACGACTTTTGGCTGACGATAGTCGCGTTACGTGGCAACCATGCGTTGACAGGGTAGAAAAACTTGGTTTGTTCAAACAGTTTATTTTCAACGCCACTGGCGCTGGACGTGAGGAAGTTTTCTACTGTACCCGTGGCCAAAGCCTGGCCTAACTCAGCCAGTTGGATGGTAGTAGGCTGCGCCTTGAGCATTTGCGCAATGCGCGTAGTGGCAGGGTTGTAAGCACGCATTTTGGTGCCTTTCAAATCATCTGGACCTTTGATTTCTTTCACCGAATATAAAGACTGCCCAGGCCATGGCACCGAGAACATGAGCTTCATGCCTTGGCTGGCGAGCAGCTTTTCCAGCGCAGGCTTGGAAGCGGTGTAGAGCTTGCGTGCGTCTGCATAGTTGGTAGCCAAAAAGGGAATCGAGTCCGCACCAAACAAGGGGTTCTCATTGGCTGCGCCTGACAGCAAAAATTCACCCGCCGGTGTTTGGCCGGTTTGCACAGCGCGTTTGATCTCGTTGGCTTTGTACAGCGAGCCATTGGCGTGTAAGGTGATTTTGAGTTTGCCTGCGGTGGCCTTGTCTACATCATTAGCAAACAGCTGCACGTTTTCGGTTTGAAAGCTGCCCACAGCGTAACCGGTAGGCAAGTCCCATTTGGTCTGTGCGAAGGCGGTACCAAGCGTGGCCATAGCAGCGAGTGATAGCAGTAGTTTTTTCATCATTTTCTCCAATAAAAAGTTAAAAAGTAGCAAGGTGGTGGTTGAGTAAATCGGTGATCAGCATTGCGCCAGGGGCATGGGTGATGCAAAACTCGGGCTTGGCCTGCGCAATGGCGGCTTGCGGTGTGACGCCGCAGGCCCAGAACACAGGAATTTCATCTGCCAACACGTCAACGGCGTCGCCGTAGTCGGGTAGCGACAAATCTGCAATGCCGATCTGCGCAGGGTTGCCGATATGCACGGGCGCACCATGCACATCGGGAAAGCGCGAGGTGATTTGAATGGCACGTATCGCGTCTGCTGCTTTAAATGGCCTCATCGACACCACCATGGGGCCGTGGAAAGTGCCCGCGGCCTCGGTGGCAATGTTGCTGCGGTACATGGCCACGTTGCGGTTTTGCTGAATGTGGCGCATAGGCAAGCCCGCCTCGGTCAAGGCCTGCTCAAACGAAAAGGAGCAGCCCAATACGAAGGTGACCAAATCTTTGCGCCACAGCTGGCTGATGTCGGTCGGCTCATCTACCAGCTCGCCCCTGTGCCACACCCGGTAGCGCGGTACGTCGGTGCAGATATCAATGTCAGCACCTAAAGTAGGCAGCTTAGCGTGGCCGGGCTCACCGACAGCCAGTACCGGGCAAGGCTTGGGGTTGCGTTGGCAGTAGCGTAAAAAATCGTTGGCCAAGGCCTCAGGCAGAATTACCACATTGCCCTGCACATACCCATCAGCCAGGCCGCTGGTGTGCCCCGTCCAGTCGCCACGGCGGATGGCATCGCGTGCTTGCCTGGCACTGGCATGCAATGCGTTGGCTCCGGGTAAATCAAGAGAATTCACATCAAGTCCCAATTGAATATCAACATGGAGCCGATTGTGAAGACAGCTGTTTGCTTTCGCAAACAAAAAATTTTTTGCTTAAGTCATCAATTATTTCGATGGTAGATCAGAGACGTATTGCGCGTTAACCCTAGTGTGGGCACGCCAAAAATTTACATAAACGCCAAAACAGATTTGAGCACGTTATCGACCAAACCAGTCGTTGGATCGCTGCGGTAGCTGGCGTGAATAGGCAGCGGAGGCAATTGGGTATTGCACTTGAGTACACGCAGCCCCTGCACATGGGCCAAGCGCTCAGCCGCCGCCAAAGGCAAGGTAGCTACGCCAAAGCCGCCTTGCACCAACTGTGCCATGGCCGAGATGGAGGAAATGGCATGCACCCGCTTGTGCTCCACTTTGGATTGCCGCAACGCGTCCAGCAAAGCCACATGGGGCTGCGAGCCGCGCTGGAACGTCAGTAACTCGCCTTTGGCCAGCTCGGGCAAAGTGTACGCACGCTTTCGGTGCTGTGTGGCTTGGCCTACAAAACACATGGCCATGGCGGTGAGCGCCTTTGTGCGCACGCCTTCACCACCCGCAGGCAAGGCTGCAAAGACAATGTCTTGTGCCCCGCGCAGCACCTGGTCCATCAGTACCGGCGTGGTTTCCACCGTCAGTTCCAGCTCCAGGCCTGGCTGCTCCGCCCGCAGCATTTCGATCCACGGAATCAGCCACGAATGCAACACTGACTCGATGGCCCCTATACGCAGCGACGCGGCGATAGCCTGGCCGGAGCCCATTTCGGTTTTCACCTCGCGCTGTAGCTCTAAAAATTTTTGGGCATAGGTGACAAACCGCCCCCCCGCCACCGTCAGACGAAACTGCTTGTCGCGCCTATCCAGCAGTAGCACACCCAGTTCCTCCTCCAGTGCCGCCACCCGGGCCGACATGGCGGACTGGGTTAAAAACAATTTCTCCGCAGCGCGTGAGACCGATTTGAGCGTAGCCACCCAATAAAAAGCCTCTACAAAGCGCAGGTTCATACAAAATCCCCTTCCATTGGCACATCAATTGTTCACCGCTCGACCCTATCTGGGGAATATACGGGTGAAACGGCACAGCTTTTGGATCTATGCTTGTGGTTTTAGTAATTTCCTTTTTTCACCCTTGGAGTTTTTCTATGAAATTCAAGCTTGCTTTTACCGTGGCTGCTGTGGCGTTAACCACTAGCGCTTTTGCCCAAATCAAATGGGACTTGCCCGCTGGCTACGCCGCCAATAACTTCCATACCGAAAACCTGGTGCAGTTTGCCAACGACGTGGACAAAGCCACTGGCGGCAAGCTCAAGATCACCCTGCACCCCAATGGCTCGCTGTACAAGGCCAATGAAATCAAGCGCGCCGTGCA
>JAYWHJ010000029.1:0-4795 GCA_043777795.1 Polaromonas sp.
TGGGAGGTAGATGGCGACATTGCAGCGGGCCGCTTGGTACCCGTGCTGCAAGAGTTTGATGCGCCACCCAACGGTATTTACGCCGTGTTCCCACAGCGCAAACACCTGCCGCTGCGTGTGCGCTTGTGGGTGGATTTTTTAAAACACCATTATGGGCAGGCTAAATACTGGAGCGTGTAACGGTGCGCGTGATGGGCCGCGTAAGCAGTGCGCCCAACTTGGCATGAATGGCATGAGATGGAGTCTATTTTTTTAGCACTTGCAAGTTAGAAAAATAACCTTCAGTCCCAATATCCACCCACAAACCTATACCGCCTTGCCTGGCATTTCCTAGGCGCATGTCGTTTACCACCAACTCCAACTTGTCGTTGACATATACTTTTACGCTAGCACCTTCTATCTCCAGTCGCGCTGTAAACCATTCATTGTCAATGATGTCGGCCCCAGACTCGTAACGTCCATCTGGAAAGTCTTTGCGCAGTCGGTCAAACTTCCAATCGGGATAAGAAAAATACTGAACCGCACGCTTGTCTCGCGGGCTACCTGGCTGCGCCTTGCGCCCGTTGGTAGGCCGAAAATAAACTGCTTCAAAACTTTTGTGATCAGGTGATGTTCTGAACGCGATGCCAATAAAAGTCCGAGCCTCCGGCGACCCTTTACCATTGAGTTTTCCAAAGAGATCTACTTTGATGATGCCGTCTTTAAAATCAATCGGCAAAGCCAGATGAGTGGGCTCGTCCACGTAGCGCAGCCGCCCAAGTAAGCTGGGGCGCAGTGCCTCTTCGCTGAGCTCGATACGGACAGCCTTGCGCGACCCTATCTGGGCCGTGCTGGCCACCACATCATGCGCCGCAGCGCCTGCGGGCAGAGCCTCCAATGGGAAGTTTTGTGCCAGCGCCGCAAAGGCCGCGCAATGTAAGCTAACTATCGCCAATGCATGCTTCATCAACATAGATAAACGCTTTCTAAACCATCGATTTTGCAGTGCGCTTGTAAGTTGCTGCAACCCTCCCACAGTGGGGTCTCAGTGTGGTGCGCACTGCGCCCCTGCGACGTGTTTGGCCCATATCGGTGGACTTACGTGGTGGACTGTCTTACACGCTCTGGCGAGGCATGTCTCACTGGCAGACTTTGCAGAACGCCAAAGATCAACTCAAACACCGTAAAGGCCAAAACAATCACATTGGCCCCGTGGACTACGGCGTAGATTTGCCATGCGGCAAACAAGAAACGGGCCGCTGCATCGTAGCGCCCAAGGTGCGCTTGGGTATGGCGTATGCGCAGCAGCGCCCAGACGGTCACCACGCTGCCTAGCAAGTTGGCCATCATCATATGGGCGGGTTCAAACATCGGAAACGCGCCCGGCAGACCTAGCGTTTGGACGATATCCGTGAGGCTGTGGTGAATCAAAATAAAGGTCCATGGCGTGGCAAAACCAATGGTGACCAGCAAGTCATACCATGCGCTGGCGCGAACAATGCGAAGGTAGTGGGGGAGTGAAATCAAAGGGTTCTCCAAGTAGCTAAAATCCCAGCGTAAAGCCTTGAGTGCACTCCAAGGTCAAGTAAAAAGGGACGAGGTATGCGTATTGGTAGCCTTTCTGCCACAACCGGGGTCAGCCGAGATACCTTGCGGTTTTATGAAAAGCTGGGCTTGATACACGCCGTGCGGGCAGACAATGCGTACCGCAGCTATGCGCCAGAGACGGCGCAGCTGGTGGGCTACATTCGCACCGCGCAAAAATTGGGTTTTACTTTGGCCGAAATTGGCAAGAGCCTGCCTGTGTTGTGGGGCAGCGCCAAGCCCGATCAAGCGGTGGCGCTGCTGCTGCAAGAAAAAGTCAAAGCGATAGATGAGCGCATCGACGAGCTGCAAGGCTTAAAGCGCGAGTTGAGCGAGAGAATTTTGCAGGTGTGTCCATTGGCACGGGCCTAGACACTCTAGATGCAATATCGGCCTGTGGCGCAATGAAATAATGCGATAAATGCTATTAAATAGATAGTATTTCAGTGTGCTTTGAGCAACCCCAGCGCCAACCAAGCGGCTGTGCTCCACATGGTGAGCGCCACCACAGCATCAATGCCGCGCCATATCGCGGGGCGTGCCAGTTTGTGGGCTAAGAGCTGCGCACCTAGCCCGAGCGCTACAAACCACAGCGCCGATCCCGCCGCAGCACCCGCGCCAAAAAACCAGTTGTCGGGCTGCGCATAGGCCAGCGAGGCGGTGCCTATCAATACCGCGGTGTCCAGCCATGCGTGGGGGTTAAGCCACGAAAAAGCCAAGGCTGCGCCGAGCGCCTGTTTACGTGTCTGTTTGGGCATCTGCTCTGGCGCACATGCATGGGATTTGCCGTGTGGCGTGGTAGCCGCCTGGCCTGCGGTGCTCAGGCCCTGCGCGTTCAAGCCTTGGTACTGGTTGGCCCATGAGCGCCGCGCAGCGCCCCAGCCGTAGTGCAGCAAAAACAATATCGCCGCCCCGATCATGACCCCCTGCACGGCAAACGACAAGTTGCCCAGCTGCGCCAAGCCCGCCACACCGATGCCAATCAGAACCACATCCGTCACCGCGCAAGCCAGCACGGTGATCCCCACATGCTGGCGCAGCAGCCCCATACGCAACACATGCGCGTTTTGCGGGCCAATGGCGATGATGAGCGACAGGCTGAGCAGCAGGCCCGAAAAAGCGGCGGTCATTGTGAGGTTTCCTTATGGTTTTTTTCAGCGCTGCGTGCTTAGGCTGTTGCCAGATAAATTAAATGCGGCCCACCGAGAAATTCGTACGCTCTACAGTGTGGGCCTGACCTACTGGTCAAGCCATATCATCCCAAATTCAGGCGAGATATTAAACAATATTAACTATTTCTTAATTTGATTAAATTTGGTTTAATAAAAGCATGCAATTCGACCCTCGCCAGCTAGCCGCTTTCGATGCCACTGTGCAAACTGGCAGCCTGTCTGCAGCCGCAGTCACTTTGCGCATCACGCTGGCAGCCACCAGTTTGCGCATCAAAGCTTTGGAGGAGTCTCTGGGCCAGCGCCTCCTGGTCCGCGGCAAAGTGGCCCGCGCTACGCCTGCAGGCCAAGCCCTGCTCGCGCACATCAAGCAAGTGCGTTTGCTGGAGGCTGATCTGACGCAGACTTTGCAGCCCGCCCGCAGCGCCAAAGCCGGGGTGTACCAAAACATCAGTATTGCCGTCAACGCCGATTCTTTGAGCTCGTGGTTCTTCCCCGGTGTGCGCGCCGCGCTGCAAAAGCACAAACTCACTCTGGACGTGACGG
The DNA here is from genome assembly GCA_043777795.1 of Polaromonas sp. Classification (GTDB taxonomy): domain Bacteria; phylum Pseudomonadota; class Gammaproteobacteria; order Burkholderiales; family Burkholderiaceae_C; genus JAAFIP01. Next base: position 3,279 of record JAYWHJ010000029.1, read on the forward strand.
TGGACGACCAAAACCACACGCTGGAATGGCTGAAAAACGGCGACGTGATTGGCTGCGTCACTACGTTGGAAAAACCCCTGCGCGGCTGCGTGGCCGAGCCGCTGGGCACCATGCGCTACCGCTGTTTGGCAGCGCCTGGCTTGCGGGACGTATTGCTGGGCAAAAAGCAAACGCTCGGCTTGCACCAGCTGGTCACCCAGCCCGCTATCGGCTTTAACCGCAAAGACGGCTTGCAGGATGAGTTTTTGCATAGCTGCTTTGGCATTACGGATCTGGCCTACCCGCGCCACTACATTCCCGCTGTAGATGCCTATCACGACACGCTGATCAACGGCTTAGGCTGGGGCATGCAAGCCGACATCCAGTCACCCGAAGACCTGCGCAACGGCCTGCTGGTAGACCTCTTTCCCGGGCATTTCGTCGACGTGCAGTTGTTTTGGCACCATTGGCTGCGCGAATCAACGCAGGCCGCGCGGCTGACATTGGCCATTAAGGCTGCTGCAAGCAAGTTATTGGTCTAGCGTGCACGACTCGCGGGATAATCAGCTCATGCCTACACCCGCCTCGCGCGCACCCCTGCGTGTGCTGTCGCTCATCCCACCGATGACGCAGCTCAATACGCCTTATCCGTCTACTGCCTACATCACCGGCTTCCTGCGCTCGCGTGGGGTGGATGCAGTGCAGGCGGATGTAGCGCTGGCTTTGGTGCTGAAACTGTTTTCTGCCGAGGGACTGCAAGCAATTTATGCAGAGATTGAAAAGCAGGAGCAAACCACCGAGCGAGTCGCATTGTTCATGGAACAGTTCCCCCGCTACGCAGCCACCATCACCCCGGCGATCCACTTTCTACAGGGCAAAGACTCCACTCTCGCCCACCGCATTAACTCCCGCAGCTTCCTGCCCGAAGGCCCGCGCTTCGAAAGCTTGGAAGTGTATGTAGACGACGAGGGCGGCGATCCGTTGGCCTGGGCCTTTGGTGCACTGGGCGCTCAAGACAAGGCGCGGCATTTGGCCACGCTGTACTTAAACGACCTGGCCGACGTGCTGAAAGACGCGATTGACCCGCGCTTTGAGTTTGTGCGCTACGCCGAGTCGCTGGCGGGCAGCCAGCCCACGTTTGACCCCTTGGCCGATGCCTTGGCGCAGCCGTTGACTTTGGTGGACCAAGCGCTGGTAGACATTGCTTTAAAAACTTTCTTGGAGCACCAGCCCAGCGTGGTGCTGCTGTCCGTCCCCTTTCCCGGCTCGGTCTACGCGGCCTTTCGCATCGCGCAGGCTATCAAAACGCACAGCCCGCACACCACGCTGGTGCTTGGCGGCGGCTACGTCAACACTGAGCTGCGCGAGCTGGCCGAGCCGCGCGTGTTTGACTATTTCGACTTCGTCACGCTAGACGCTGGCGAGCGCCCGCTGCTGGCACTGCTGGAGCATGTGCAAGGCAGGCGCGGCCTGCAGCGCCTGGTGCGCACCTTCACCCGTGAAGAAGGCCAAGTCAAATACATCAACCTCGCCGAGCC
>JAYWHJ010000030.1:0-4793 GCA_043777795.1 Polaromonas sp.
GAGATTCAAAAGACTAAAACCCATGGCAGATTCCATTATTTCAGTAGAGCATGTATTTAAAAGCGTCACGGACTCCACCGGTACCCTTGATATTTTGCGCGATATTGATTTTTCAATACAAGCAAAGGACACAGTGGCTATTGTCGGTGCATCTGGCTCGGGCAAAAGCACCTTGTTGTCCATCATTGCAGGTTTGGACACGCCCACACGCGGAACAGTTCATTTGGCTGGGCAAGACCTGTTTGCGATTGACGAGGATGACCGCGCTGCCTGGCGGGCGCAAAAGGTGGGTTTTGTATTCCAGAGCTTCCAACTGCTGGGTAACCTCAGCGCGCTGGAAAACGTCATGCTGCCGCTGGAGCTGGCGGGCCGCAAAGACTCGCGCCAGGCGGCCACCGAGATGCTCAAACGCGTAGGCCTGGCCGAGCGTCTGGGCCACTACCCCAAGGTGATGAGCGGCGGCGAGCAGCAGCGCGTAGCCCTGGCCCGCGCCTTTGTAGTGCAGCCCGCTGTGCTGCTGGCCGACGAGCCTACCGGCAGCCTGGACCACGCCACGGGGGAGAAAGTGATGGAGCTGATGTTTGCACTGAATGCCGAACTGGGCACGACCTTGGTGCTGGTGACGCATGACCGAGGCATTGCTGCGCGGTGCGCCAAACGCATCACGATTGAAGCGGGTGCGATTGCTTCTATGGAGTGATTCTTAAGCATTTTAGAGCTCTAGCGCAATAGAATATTGCGGGAGCAGCTATAAAATATGTAGTGCTCTATTTCCCAACTACCCGTCACATAGACCAAATACGCGGCGGCGTGCCACCCATATTCCAAGCGCTTTGCCGCAGCGCAGCCCATGCTCCGCGTAGCAAGTGCATGGCCGGCTCGGTTCTGGGGGCCAAGGTGCGCACAACGATGGTGCGCGGGTTGGGTGCGGTGGCGCCCGTGGTGGCGGCCAGTTCGTGGCCTTCAAAACTGGCGCGCAGTGCCGCCAAAAGCAGCTCGCGTCGCTCCCGCGGGATTGCCTCGCCGGTCGCAAAAAACAGCGTGCCCATGCACAGATGGCCCGCCATCCCCAGCGGGCTGTGCAGCAGGCGTTGGTCTGCGGCGTCGATCACCGCGCGCTCTAGCCAGGCGTTTTTCACCTCGATATGTTGTTGCAAGCTACCCCGCTCAAAGGGCAAATTGGCATTCGGCAAGCCCAGCGCGGTGATGTCCCAGCCCATCATCTCGGCACCTGGTGCGATGTCAAACACCGCTGTGTTCACCGCTCGGCAGGCGTTGTAGCAAATCGTCTCCAAGGGCAGCCACTCCAGACGCGCGCCCCTGTGCAGTTGCGCTTTGACTTGTTGCGTGCCAGCCTCGCCATCGCTTTTGTAAAACCGTGTGGCTGCCGGGGTGGTAATGAGTGCATGCGCACCGGCCTGCACCTGCACCGTAATGTCCAAGGTGTCGCCCCCCACAATGCCGCCAGGCGGATGCACCAGCACGTTGTGGCACACGCTGGGCCCCTCAGGGTACAGGCTTTGCAGCACGCGCAGTGGGCCGCTGTGCGCAAACTGCAGGGTGGTACGCGGCGCGCCATCGGGAGAGGGTGCGTTGGAGTAGTGCAGGTCAAGCTGAGCGTGCCAAGCCATCGGGGTTACCTTAAAAATTCCAGTGCAAACGGCAAACTGACCAAACCCAGCAGAGTGGACAGGGTAACCAAGCCCGATACAAAACCGCCTTCGTAACCCATGCGTGCTGCCAACACATAGCAGCTTGACGCTGTGGGCAGCGCGCTGTAGGCCAGCAGCACAGTGGCCTGCACGGGGCTAAGCCCAAAGGCGCGCACCATGCACCACGCCACCAGCGGCATGGCCAGATGGCGCACGGCAAGCACCCCGGTGCCGACGATGCGTTTGCTGGTGCTGTCAAACACCCGCCCCAGTTGCAGGCCGGCACCGGCGGCCATCAAGCCCAAGGCCAGTGCTGCCTGGCCGATTCTTGTCACACTGTCTTGCGCCCACACCGGTACCGAAAAGCCCAACAAGTTGGCCACCAGCCCCCCCGCCGTCGCTAAAATAAGCGGGTTGCGCAGCAGCGTTTTGCCAAAACCAACCTCGGAGTGCTTGGCCATGGGCCAGATGGCGCCCAAATTGCACAAAGGCACCGTCACGCCGATGACGATGGCAATCAGCAACACCCCCTCGCGCCCCGCCAGCCGCTCGGCCATGGCCAGGGCAATGAAGGTGTTAAACCTAAAACCCACTTGCGCCGTGCTCGCGTGGTCGCGCGCATGCACGCCAGGCAGTTTGGCAATGGCGTAGGTGATGAAAATACCGCAAATAATCATGGCCCAGGCTGCTGCAATCAGGCTGGAGGCGGCCCGCACGTCCAGTGGCGAGCGCACGATGGAATAGAACAACAGCACGGGGAACAAAAAATAGTACACCAGGCTGTCTACCTGCTCCCATACGGTGCGGTTCAGCGCGGTGTAGCGGCAAATCAGGTAGCCACAAACAATCAGCGAAAAATCAGGGAAAAGCAGTTGCGCGTAGTTCATTGGCCTCCATCATAAAGACCTACTCAGGGTTTGCGCGTATGGGTAAGCCACAGGTGGCGCGTTGTCCAGAGCAGGTATTATCTGTCCGTAATGTTTTTTTTGGAGAAGATGGATGAAAGTTTCTAAGCGTTTTGCTATTCAATCAGTAGCTGCTTGCGCACTATTTGTATGCGCCAGTGGCAGTGTGTATGCCCAAGGCTACCCTAACAAAGTCATCCAGCTGCAAGTGCCCTTTGCACCCGGTGGTACCACCGACATCATCGCCCGCGTGATAGCCGAGCCTTTGGGAAAGGCGCTGGGCCAAACCGTGGTGGTAGTGAATAAAGCCGGCGGCGGCGGCGTGGTGGGGGCTAACGAGACTGCCAAGGCCGTGGCAGACGGCTACAGCCTGGGTATGGCCACGGTGTCTACTACCGCAGCCAACCCGGCCATCAACCCCAAAATGCCCTACAACGCGGCCACCGACTTCACCCCCATCATCAACATTGCGGCCACCCCCAATGTGATCGCCGTCAACCCCAACTTCCCCGCCAAAGATTACAAAGCCTTTGTGGCTGAGCTGAAAAAATCCCCCGGCAAATACGCCTACGCCTCCTCGGGTACCGGTGGCATTGGCCACCTTCAAACCGAGCTGTGGAAAAGCCTGGCCGGGGTGTTTATTACCCACATTCCCTACCGTGGTGCAGGCCCTGCGCTGAACGACACCGTGGCCGGCCAAGTGCCAGTCATTTTTGACAACGTGCCCTCGGCGCTGCCCTTTATCAAAGACAACCGCTTGGTACCCATTGCGGTGGCCGCGCCCCAGCGCCTGTCCAGCATGCCCAATGTGCCCACCTTCAAAGAGCTGGGCCTGGAGCCTGTGAACCGCATGGCCTACTACGGCATTTATGGGCCTAAAGGGCTGCCGAAAGAAGTGGTAGACAAGGTCAACGCAGCAGTGCGCAAAGCGCTGGAAGACCCGGCCGTCAAAAAGCGCATTGAAGACACCGGCTCCTTCATCATCGGCAACTCGCCCGAGCAGTTTGCCCAGCAAATGGCCGCTGAACTGGTGGTGTACCAGAAAGTGGTGAAAGAGCAAAACCTCAAGCTGGACCAATAAGCCCTGGCGCTTGGGTTTGCGCAAGAGTTTTGCGCTAGAGTAGCGCGGTGACATCCGCCCCCACCCAAGCTACTGACCACCCCAGCATAGATGCCTTCATCGACGCCATTTGGCTCGAACAAGGCTTGTCTAAAAACACCCTAGAGGCGTACCGGCGGGATTTGACGCTGTACGCAGCCTGGCTGGCCCAAGAGCAGGGCAGGGTGCTCGACAGCACCACTGAGCCTGATATCGGCCACTACTTTGCGGCCCGTATGGCTAAATCCCAAAGCGTCCTGGGGCAAAAGCCAGCCAGTGGCAAGCGTGATGCAGGCAAGGCCAGCTCGTCCAACCGGCGCCTGACGGTGCTCAAACGCTACTTTCGCTGGGCGCTGCGCGAGCGCATCATCAGCGCAGACCCTACGCTCAAGCTGCTGACCGCCAAGTCGGTGCCCCGCAGCGTGAAAACCCTCACTGAGGCGGATGTAGAGCGCCTGCTGGCCGCGCCTGACGTGACCACCCCCCTGGGCCTGCGCGACCGCGCCATGCTGGAGCTGATTTATGCCAGTGGCCTGCGGGTGAGCGAGCTGGTGGGCCTGAAGGTGCTGAACGTGAGCATGAACGAGCATGTGCTGCGCACCTTTGGCAAGGGCAGCAAAGAGCGCATCGTGCCCTTTGGCGAGCATGCCAGCGACTGGCTGCAGCGCTACCTGCAAGAGGCGCGGCCTGAGATACTGAAAGGCCAGCAGACCGATGATTTGTTCGTTACCGCGCGGGGTTCGAATGCCGGTAGCGGCATGTCGCGGGTGGCGTTCTGGATGATCGTGAAAAAGCACGCGCTGGCTGCGGGCATCCCCATTTCCACCCTGTCGCCCCACACGTTGCGCCATGCCTTTGCCACCCATTTGCTCAACCATGGCGCAGACCTGCGGGCCGTTCAAATTCTGCTGGGGCATGCAGATATTTCTACCACCACCATCTACACCCATGTGGCGCGCGAGCGTTTGAAAGCGGTTCATGCACAACACCACCCACGCGGGTAGTTTGTTGAGCCAAATAGGGCTCTAGCGCAATCAAAATGGTCAATTTTAGCTATAAAATTAATAGTAAAAAAGTTCAATGATGAGACTAAACTAGCCGCCCCTGAAGCAGACAAAGGCGCAGTCACGCCTCAGA